>DAIMZM010000097.1:0-8544 GCA_036733985.1 Bacillota bacterium | reverse complement strand
GATATATATCACATAAGGCTCGGCATCCCCAATACCATAAGAATCCCCTATCTCCGGGGCCGTGATTGCGGCTTGCAAGGCCGCCAGATCAGCGAAAAAGCCAAGGACAACAAACCCCTTGCCGGGCTTCCCCGTCGCGCCTTTCAGGGAAGCCAGCCATTCCGTTTCCGTGCCACCATAGCCATGCTTCATAGCCAGGCCATAGGCGGAGATATAGAACCCACCATCCGCCTGGCATTTGCTGCCGTAGGTGCGCTGATACCATTTGCAATAGTCCAGGTAGGCAGCATTGAAAAGGTTCATGCTATTTTGGTAGTCGCTGTATTCCTTCTGGGCAAACTCGATCATGGCATAGAGATACAGCTGATATATCCGATCATAGGGCGGGTTGGCGATCAGCTCCGTCTCGCTGTCCACCACATAGACGTACTGGACGATATCGTCCTTGTTGATGCCCAGCAATTCCACCTGGATGGTGGCTTCCAGCTCATTAATCCAGGCGGTTTTTATTGCGTTGCTGAATACGTTGTCCCGTATCTCGTCCGCCATGCTGATGGCTGCGGCCAATTTGGTCATGCGGCATTCCTCCTAAGCAAAAGCACGAAGCGGGAAGGACTAAGCCCCTCCGCCTCGTGCCGTGTCACAAAGCAAATCCCCAGGTCTCGCGGTGGTATGTGGTTTTAAGAATCCAGCCTGCTCTGCTCCTGCGTGTCCGCAATGAGCTTGGCGGTCTTAATATCCTGTTTCCGGCTGTCCTCAAGAAAATCGGCCACATAGCGCGGCACCTGCACCTTTACGCCGCGCTGGATGAGGAAGGTTTTGCCGTTGATGGCCACAAACACATCATCCTTGTAGTCCTTGCTGTCCTGCATCAGCTCGATTTCCACCATCTCGTTTAGGTAATCGCTTTTGCCCGCTGCTTTCGCCATGATCAGGCTCCTTTCATAAATTCAAGCGGGGCCGCCGCCCGAATGAGGTTCAGCGGCCCCTATCATGTGTTCCTAGTTCGCCTCGCCGTTTTCGAAGGTGCCGGTGCTCTCGATACGGAGCATATAGCCCTCCACCAGGCGCACAGCAGCATGGGTAGCTTTCCAGCCGGCAGTGGCCCGCTGATTCAGGGGATCGTCGCCGGAACCCAGGGGTTTGTAGATGAATTGCAGGCCCAGGCCTTCAATCTCCGTGATGCCGTAAGCGTCAGCGCCGAAAACCAGGGTGGAATAAACATCCCTGCCGGCAGCGCCCGCTTCGCCGGGATAGACCACATCATTATCAGCCGGGGCCTCAGTGCGGGCTGCTTTCAGGGTGATGGTGGCGGCCCCGGCAGCACCGGCGGCGGCAGCGGTGATCTCACTCTGTTCACCGTCGATAATCACCTTGCGCCCAACCAGAGCCGCAGCCTGGCCAGCGGTCAAAGCCTCGTCAATCGTGACGGTCTTGGTGCCGGCGGTGTAGCTGGCAACGGTCAGGGTACGGACGCTGTCTGCCAAATTCTCCGCGTGGAAGAGTTTGGCCTCGCTGGTCTCCACGAAGCGGACGCCGGCAATCCTGCCGATCTCGCCGCGATACCAGTCCTCCGGGTCATAGGTCTTCACATTAACCCAGGCGGGGTCGTTGGTCAGGTCATAAGCGATATCCGGGTGGATGATCGCCATATAGTAGCCGTCGCTGATCGGGCGGGCCCCCATCTTTTTCAGGAACCGCACCGCCCGCTTGATGCTGTCCACGGTCAGGTGGTGGTTATTGGCAGGCGTCGCGCTGCCGCCGACAAGCAGATGCCTGGCCGCAACTTGGGCAGAAGCATACTGAACGCTGGTGCCGCCGTTCAGGACTTCGCGGGTCAGGGTGTCCAGGGTGCGCCCGGCCTGATCGCCGTTGTTCTCGGTGGCATAGGCGATTTGATCGTCAACCGCCGTCACCGTCAGCACATCGGTGACGCGGGCATAATCGCCGAACTGCTGGACAACAGCATCCAGCTTGCCCCAGTCCAGCTTATGGCCGGCGGGGGTCACGCCCTCGGTCAGCGGGGTAAGCGCCTTGGCGAAGGGCTTTTTGACCCGGAATTCAATGGTCTTGCCGTTCCTGCCGGCGATATTCTTCTTCTGGCCAAACTGATTATGATAAAGCGACGCTTTCGCATAATCGATCTGGTAATCAGAGTAAAAAATCCTCATCTGGGGGGAAAGGTCATTGCCTGCCGTGTTGTCGGTGGTGGTGCTCATAACCACATCAAACAGGCGCAGGTCAATGTCCAGGAGTTTATAAGCTGTATTCATTTTGTCTCCTCTCCGGCGGGAGTTTAGAATTCAATCAGTTCTCCCTGCCTGGCTCGTCTCATGATCTCCGCCCTGTCCTTCGCGGTCAGTTTGGAGACGTCATTTTTCACGGTGAAGGCCGAACCCTGAGCGCCAGCGCCATTTTCCAGAGGCCGGGCACTTTTGGTGCGAATACCGTCCAGCACCTGCTGTTCCGCTTTCTTGGCTGTCGCCTGGATAGCCCCGGTCATCAGCTCATCATGGTGTACCACCTTGAAGGCATGATCTACAGGGATACCGGCTTTCAGCAAAGAGAGGAACTGCGGGTTTTCGATCTCAGCAACCAGGTCAAAGCTGGGGTACTGCTCCTTGAGTTTCTCAGCCTGGGCTGTCCAGGCGCGGGCCTGCTGCTCGGCTTGGTTCTGCCGGCGCAGGGCCTCGTTTTCCTGGGCTATGGCCTGGTTCTGCCGCTCCATCTGCTTGAAGGTGCGGAGTTGGTCGATGGTCAGCCCCTTGGCCTCAGCCTCGGCCTCCCATAGGCTGTTGTCCCTGTCCATGGCGGCTTGCAAGGCAGCCAGGTCGTTATCCTTGATGCCGTATTTGGTCATCAGGCCGTCCATGATGGGCTGCAACTGCTCCCGCTGGGCTTCCAGCTGCTTGGCCTCTTTGAAACGCCGGTCAATGACCTGCTGGGTGGCGGCGGTAAATTGATCTTTATACTCGCCCTTCACCAGCTCGTCCCATTTGGCGCGTTTTTCCTCTGGGGTTGGTTCGGCTACGGGGGCCTTGGCCCCCTGTTCGCCCCCGGCGTCGGGGCTGAGTGCGGCTTCCGGCTGCTTGCCGTATCGCACATTAGAGAGGTCGCCCGCTTTTTTTGCCTGGCGGCTGCTTCCAGGCGTATTATTGGTCTCAGCCGGATTGCCTGCGGCGCCACCTTCTCCGCCTGCGGCTGGCGCGGCTGCGCCTCCGTCAAACAGATTCAGGGATACCGGCAGCAAAATAAAACGCTTGTCCATAAAAATCTCCTTTCGCGCTCTTTCGCGTGGGTCAGCAGGGTTTTTGCTCCTTCGCCGGGAGTAGGGGCGGAGTGGTCAGCTCCGCCCGCCCGGCTGAGAAAGGAGGTGGATGGCCCCTGCAATTCCAACATAACACGGGTTTTAACGAAAAACAGGCCCTTTTTTCAAAAAATCATAAACTTTTTTTATTCAGGCTCACTTTGATGTATCTTGGATGGGCCGCCTCGATCTGGCAAAGGCCGATGGCCGCCGCCTCAAAGACCGCCTGGGCCTGCTCGTCACCTGCGATCAGGATATCTGCTTCACCAGCATTATAGCGCAGCTTTTGCACCCGCGCCAAAGCATCCCGGTTATTCTCAATCCAGCCCAGCAGGGTAAAGACAATAGCGGAAACCCCAGCGCAGACCACATCATTACCGGGATTGTACCCCGCATGGCCCCGGAGGGTCAGCCCCAGGGCAGGCGGATCAATGATGATCTGCGCGTCGATCACTGCCGCACCTCCGGCCCGTTGGCCTTGGCCATGTTGGGCTTGCTCCTAGCCGCCAACCTGTCACCATAAGGGGTCATGGTGGCCCGCTCGGCCTGTCCGGCTGCACCGGCCAGCGTATTTCTGCCTGCCCTACCGGGATTCCCGCCGCTTTGGCCCATCGGCGGCTGCCCGCCGGCCATAGCAGCGCCCATGCCCATATCCATGCCGGTAGTCGCCTGCAGGAGCGCGGCCATCTGATCCATGCGCTGGGCCATCTGCTGGCAGATATTCAGCAGGGTCTGGCCCTGGCGGACGTATTCAGATACCTTGTCCTTGCCCTCAAAGTCCATCAGCTCCAGGGCGGCCAGGGCTTCCTGCGCCCGCTCGGGATTAAAGAAGCCCAGCCCGTACAGCTCTTTTGCCAGCTCATTCTGGGACATGCGGCTGAATGGGTTACGCTTTGCGGCCCGCACCTTGATATCAAAGACGGGGCGGCGGAACATCTGCTGCTGGTCAGGGTAAAGCGCCGGCAGGGGCTGGTCTTTGATATCGGCATTGCTGTAGGGGATATATTCATAATCGCTGCCGTTGGGGCCCAGGATGCGGAAGGAGCGGGCCTCATCGTAAAACTGCCGGATCAGCTCAATGCAGAGGTTGCACACCTGCACATAAGCCCGGTAGCTGGCGGCGATCTGGTCTCGGCTGCCCTTGTTGCCCGCCTCCTGGAGCGCGGCAATGGCCGCCGCCGCTGTGACGCCGCTGCCGGTGCTGCCGCTGTTCACATCCCGATTGCCGCTAGTCTCTTTCAGCTCGTCCACCTTGAGCTGCCAAATGCTGACATAAATGGGGTCCAGCTGGCTGTTGATGATGGGCTTGATGCGGGTTTCGTCCAAAGTGCCCTGCACCCTCACGATGCGCTTCTTCTTGTCCAGGAATTCCTGCTCGTTCACGCCGGTGGCGTCGCTCATGAAGTAGCGGTTCCGGGTATCATCGTCGCTCTTTTCCAGGATATTCCCGGCCAGCCTGTCGATGTAGATTTGCGGACTTTTGGTCAGGGCCACATAGCCAAAGCCGGTGGGGGTTCCTTCCTCCGGGAACAGGACGTCAAAGACAAAGGGGTACATGCCGTGGGCATAATAGCCGTTGGGGTAGGCCGCTGGGTCGTTCTCACTGGCGAACAGCAGCTGAGAATTGCAGAACTTAGCCAGATGCAGCACCGTGGCCCCGCCCTCGGCATGCCGCTTATAATACCAATCCACCACCAGGGCTTTGCCGGTGTTGTCTACCTGATCGTCGTAGATATATTCCCTGATGTCGATGACGTTGCCGCCCAGCTTGCCTTTGAGCTGCGGATAGTGTTCTTCCAGCACGTCCTTATCGTGCAGCTCCACGCTGAACAGGTTGCGGCTGTCCTGGATATCCTCAATGCCCGGCTCCCAGAACAGCTTCAGGAGATCCACGGGCTTGATATCGATATCCCCCAGGCCGTTCTCCAGGCTCTGGTTCCAAAATACACCCGTAGCGGCGGTGCCATGTTTGAGCTTCCGCCAGTTGGCCTTGCTGTAAGTGCCCTCATATTCGGCCCGATCCAGTACCACGGGCAGGATGGAGGAAAGGGCCTTGGCGCTGCCTTCGTCGCTCAATTCCCTGGGCAGCACATTTGGCTCGGGGTAATTGTCCGCATAGTCGGCATGCTTGTTGGCCAGGACATTGAACATCCAGGCGCTGGTAGGCTCCGGGTGTATTGGCTGCCCCAGTCCCTGGCATTTGTTCTGACGCAGCGCCTCCCAATAGCGCAGCTTGTACCATTCCTCATCCTCCACCAGACGGCGCTCCAAATTCTGCTTGCCCTGGCGGTACTTGGTCAGCGTGGCAATAGCTTCGCCGATCTCCTTCTCACCAATGGCCTGCCCCAGGGGAGCTGCGGGCCCGTTTATGCCCACGCCCCCCAGGTCGCCGCTAATATTTCCCTGCCCAAGCCCCAGCTTGCCGAACATGCCTTGCAAAATGTTTGCCATATCAATACCTCCTGCTTAATATCGCCTGTAATACTCATAGCCGTCTACCTGGTATTCATCTGTGGAAAGCGGATCATATACCTGCGGCTTTCTCTCTATAGCCTTAACCGGCTTGATGGGCCGGAACTGGCACATATAGCGGATTTCGTCGGCGGCGTGGTCTTCCATGGTGGTATCCACATCCTCCACCTTGATCTTGTCATACTGCAACAGCGGCAGAGTGCGGATCGTGTCCTTGCAGTTGCGGAATATGTACATCATGGGCACACCCCGCTCGTCAAAGGTCAGCCGGTAATGTACCTGCATCCAGCCTGGCAACCGCTTGTTGTCGGCCTTTTCGAAGTATACCCGCCGGCTGTCGGCGATCTCGGCAATGCTCCTGCCGGTGGAGGTATCCCAGATAGCCGGATCAGCCACGCCATAAATCCGCTTGCCTTTCAACCAGGGGTGTCCCTGTTCGGTGCGGGCAATCTCGTCGAAAATCTGTTCCGGCGTCCAGCGTACCCCTGTGTCCGGCTCGTCCGGCACGCAGCCGTACAGCTCCAATATCCGGTACAGCCTGCCGTCATAATCCACAGTCCACCAGCCGCAAGAAAAAGGCTTCGCATACCCAAAGTCAAAGCTGCGGTAGACGGGCCATTCCGCTTTCGGCGCAAACGGCTCGATCACATGGGTATTCAGCCTGTCCCCATAATGCTCCGGGTCATCGGTGAATTCCTCAAAGACCTGCCCTTCGTAGACAGACCAGTCACCTTCCAGGTGCGCCCGGCGCTTCATAGGCGGTAGGGCTTTTAGGCGCTTAACATAATCAGGGTCGCGGGCCATCAGCACATGGTTGTCGTAGACCGTGGCCCGGATCATCACATAATCTTCCGGGTTCTCATCCTCTTTGAAGCGGCGGTCAATAAACAGGCGCTTGATATAGGCATGGGATGCGCCGCCAGGATTGCAGGTGTAGTAAAACCGCACTTTCCAGTCATCCCTGATGGTTCGTACGCTGGTGGTGATCATCACGATCCAGGCTTCTTCAAAGAGCGTCGCTTCCTCAAAGCCCACCACGTCATATTCTGCGCCCTGGTATTGCAGCACATCATTGTCATTATCGCAGTAGCCTAGCACCAGGCGGCTACCATTGGGAAAAACAAAGGCTTTTTCTTCCCGCTTGTAGACAGCGTAATTGTGCAGCTCCGCCAGCAGCGGCAGGATATGGTTTTCGCGCAGTTCCTGCATGCTGCGGCGCAGCAGCAGCAGTTTCAGGCCGGGGTAGCGCATGGCCAGCATGTTGAATTTCCGCCGCATAGCCCAGGACTTCCCGCCACCCCTGGCCCCACCGTAGCAGACATGCTGGGCGGTGGCGGTGAAAAAGGCGATCTGCTTGGGGTTCGGCACATCCTCCCGCAGATGCTTAAAAATCAGGGGTTCATCACTTGCTCCAGGCATCCAGATCACCTTCAAAAGCCACAGCCATGATACCGCTGTTATTGACGTTGGCGTCAATCTCTTGCTTGGGCTTGCCATAAACCCGTTCCAGCAGGACTTCCGCCGCCCTAAGCCGCAGCTTTGCCGGGGCGGTATCATCGTCGATCAATTCCACCAGATACCTGGCGGCCTTGGGCGCGGCCATTTCAAGGATAGCCTTGGCGTTGGCATCCAGGGGCTTCCGGCCTCCGCCTTTGTTGCCCGGCAGGAAGCGCCCGGTCTTTTTATCACGCACGAGATCCTGGCCGTTATTTTCCCCGTTTTCCCGCTGTTCGCACATGGCAGCCACCTCCCTATATCCACCCTACCACGAGATTTTGCAAAAAACAGGCCCTTTTTTCGCGGCAAAGCTAATCTTTTTTGCTTTTCAGGCCCTATGTGGATATAAAGAGATACCCATAGCCACATCCCCCACCCCCCTATAATCCCCCCTCCCCCTTTTTGAAAATTGGCTATTGACATACCGCACGGTATGTATTATACTATAGCCGCGGGCATACCGCACGGTATGACAGAGAAAGGAGCAGGACATGAACGAGATTAAGATAGGGCAGCGGTTTAAAGCGCCCGGAAAGCACCCAAGAATATGCACCGTAACCGACATCTATAAGACCTACAATGCCGCAGGAGAGCTAATCAAAATCACGTACATTGCCACGCATGACTTTGCCGGACAAACTATCACAGATCGCGACATCCCAGGGGCAACCATCATCAGAGGACTTATAGCAAACTAACAACCCCGGCAGCGGGGAGAAAGGAAGGCAGTCAACATGAAAAAGGTGCAGTATAAATACCGTGTTGGCAGCAAGTATCATCAGGTCACGGAAAGCATGCCAATACCCACGACCTCGTTAGGATTTGTCTTGTTCAACACACTGGCAGATGCTATACGGCAGCGGTTAAAAGAAAAAGGCGTAAGCGACGCAAAGCTAATTTGGTACAGAATCGCAGAGTGACGGCCCTTCGGGGCCGGTAATGCGGCAGGCCGGTCACAAGCCCGGCCACGCGGAAAGGAGAGATAGCATGAATAAAGAACGCAGAAAGCAGCTCGAAACCATCCAGGAAAGCCTGGAAGAGCTCAAAGCGGACATCGAAGCCCTCCAGGAGGAAGAGGAAAACTACCGCGACAACATGCCGGAGAACCTCCAAAGCTCTGAGCGGTACGAAAAGGCGGACGAAGCATGCAGCGCCCTCTACGATGCGGTCAATGCCCTAGAGGAAGCGGTTGACTACATAACGAGCGCCATCGAATGAAGCGGGCAAACGCTGGACGGCAGCCACGCGATATGCTACAATGGAGCCGG
>DAIMZM010000096.1:0-8722 GCA_036733985.1 Bacillota bacterium | reverse complement strand
AGCCGCTTTTCAGCGTTCCGGAATAAACCCGGAAAAAGGTGAGCCTGCCCACAAAGGGATCGGTGATGATTTTAAAGGCCAAAGCGGCGAAAGGCTCCTCATCGGAAGACTGGCGCACCAGGGCCTCGCCCTCCTGATCCACGCCGGCGATGGGGGGCACGTCGCTAGGGGCGGGCAGATAATCCACGATGGCGTCCATCAGCTGCTGTACGCCCTTGTTCTTAAAGGAAGAGCCGCACAGCACCGGATTGATCTTTGCCGCCAGGGTGCCGGCGCGCAGGGCCCGGATAATATCTTCGGGGGAGATTTCCTCATCGCCGACGTATTTCTCCATCAGCTCTTCATCGTATTCCGCCACCGCGTCCAGCAGGGCCTGGCGGCCGGCTAAAGCCGGATCCTGATATTCGGCGGGGATATCCGTGACGTCGAAGACTTTGCCGTCGGCGTCATGGTAGATATTGGCCCGCATGCTGATCAGATCAATAATGCCGGTAAAATTCTCCTCGCTGCCTACGGGCAGCTGCACAGGGACAGGGTTGGCCCCTAGGCGCTCCCGCATCATCTCCACGGCGGCGGGGAAATCAGCCCCCACCCGGTCCATTTTGTTGACATAAGCGATGCGGGGCACGCCATAATGGTCGGCCTGCCGCCACACGGTTTCGCTTTGGGGCTCCACGCCGCCGACAGAGCAAAATACCGCCACGGCGCCGTCCAAGACCCGCAGGGAGCGTTCCACCTCCATGGTGAAGTCAACATGGCCGGGTGTGTCAATGATGTTGATACGGCAATCCCGCCAAAAGCAGGTGGTAGCGGCGGAGGCGATTGTGATCCCCCGCTCCTGCTCCTGTACCATGAAATCCATGGTGGCGGCGCCGTCATGCACCTCGCCGACTTTATGCACCTTACCGGTATAGTAGAGTATCCGCTCGGTGGTGGTGGTCTTGCCGGCGTCGATATGAGCCATGATGCCGATATTTCTTGTTTTTTCCAGTGAATAAACTCTGGCCATATAATTTATTTCCTCAAATCTTACCAGCGGTAATGGGCGAAGGCGCGGTTGGCCTCAGCCATCTTATGCGTATCTTCCCGCTTTTTCACAGCGGCGCCGGTATTATTGGCAGCGTCCATCAGC
This sequence comes from Bacillota bacterium, assembly GCA_036733985.1. Lineage (GTDB taxonomy): Bacteria > Bacillota > Dehalobacteriia > UBA4068 > UBA4068 > DAIMZM01. The sequence continues at coordinate 7,590 of DAIMZM010000096.1, read as the reverse complement.
TCGCCGGCCAGCTTTTCCTCCATGCTTTTGCCGCCCCGCTTCCGGGCGTACATGACCAGCCAGCGGATGGCCAGGGCCTGGCGGCGGTCGGGCCGCACCTCCACGGGAACCTGGTAGTTGGCGCCGCCCACCCGGCGGGCCTTAACTTCCAGCACCGGCATGACATTCTTCATCGCCGTATTGAACACGTCGATGGGTTCGTCGCCGGTTTTGCCTTTAATGATATCAAAAGCGCCGTAAACGATGCTTTCAGCCGTGCCTTTTTTGCCGTCCAGCATGATCTGGTTGATAAACTTGGTCAGAACCACGCTATGATGCACAGGATCCGGCAGCACCTCGATTTTGGCAATATTGCCTCTTCTGGGCATTACACTTCCTCCTTAAAGATCGGAACTCCCATGGGAACAGCCAGGCTGCTCCATGTACTACTTCTTGGCTTTAGCCTTGGGTTTTTTGGTGCCGTATTTACTTCTGGCCTGATTACGGTTGGCAACGCCGGCCGTATCTAAAGCGCCTCTGATGATGTGGTAGCGCACGCCGGGGATATCCTTGACGCGGCCGCCGCGGACCAGAGTTACGGAGTGCTCCTGCAGGTTATGGCCGATACCGGGGATATAAGCGGTAACCTCCACGCCGTGGGTCAGGCGCACACGGGCCACTTTACGCAGGGCCGAATTGGGCTTCTTGGGGGTCGTGGTATATACCCTGGTGCAAACGCCTCTTTTCTGCGGGCATTCCTTAAGCGCAGGCGCATCGGACTTCTTGATCATAACTTCCCGCTGGTTCCTCACCAACTGATTGATGGTGGACAAATTTTACACCTCCTTTGCTATGTCTGGTACGATTATTGGAAATAAAATAAACAAAAGTATATCGCAAAGCTTAGCGGTGGGAGGCTGTCAGGCCTCCCAACCATTAAGCCCCTGCTTAACAAGGGTTTTTTCATTTTCCCAAAGAGCATGCCTTATTATTTTAACATTGTTGTATTTTATTGTCAAGATTTTTTAGAGCTCCGGCTGCCCAATTATTGGTCATAGGGGACCGCTGCTTCTTCCTCCGGCAAAATGGCCTCAAAGATCTCGGCGAAAGCGCTTTCATCAAAATCATCAGGCAGGGCGCCAGCCCCGTTCAGATCCGCCAAATCCGGCTGGACGCCCGCCCCAGGCTGAGCCGCGGCCCGTTCCGCAGCCGCCATAGCGGCGTCGTAATCATTATCCAGCTCGTCTTCGACTTTGATATCCAGGTTGCGGTAGCGGTTCAGGCCGGTGCCGGCCGGGATCAGCTTGCCGATGATGACGTTTTCTTTCAGGCCCAGCAGATTATCCACCTTGCCCTTGATGGCGGCGTCCGTCAGCACCCTGGTGGTTTCCTGGAAGGAAGCGGCGGAGAGGAAGCTGTCCGTGACCAGGGAAGCCTTGGTGATGCCCAGCAGCACCGGCTTGGCGGTGGCAGGCTCCAACCCTTCGGCAATAGCTTTGGCATTCACCTGCTCAAACTCATAGCTGTCCACCATGGAGCCGGAAAGCAGGGTGGTGGCGCCGCTGTCCTCGATGCGCACCTTTTTCAGCATTTGGCGCACCATGATCTCAATATGCTTGTCATTGATATCCACGCCCTGGAGGCGGTAGACCCGCTGCACTTCCCGGAGCAAATACATCTGCACGCCCCGGATGCCTTTCACCGCCAGCAGATCATGGGGATTCACCGAACCTTCGGTGATCTCGTCGCCGGCTTCCACCGGCTGCCCGTCGGTAACTTTCAGGGTGGAACCATAGGACGCCTGGTACTCGGCCAGCACCATGCCTTCCTCCTGGCCCAGGCCGATGATCTTGATATCCCGTTTGCCCTGGCGCTCGCCGATCTGTATCCTGCCGTCATATTCGGCGATCAGGCCCTGTCCTTTGGGCTTCCTGGCTTCGAACAGTTCTTCCACCCGGGGCAGACCCTGGGTGATATCGTCACCGGCCACGCCGCCGGTATGGAAGGTGCGCATGGTCAGCTGGGTGCCGGGCTCGCCGATGCTCTGGGCGGCAATGGTGCCCACGGCCTCGCCGATATCCACCATATCGCCGGTGGCCAGATTACGGCCATAGCATTTGCGGCAGATACCGTAATGGCTGCGGCAGGTCAGCACCGAGCGGATATTGACCTTCCGCTCGCCAACAGGCCGGGTGGACAGGTAGGCTTCAATGGCTTCAGCCGCGTCGGCGCTGATAAAGCTGCCGGCTTCGCAAATGATCTCGCCGGTATCCAAATTCACCACGCTGGTGCAGAGGATGCGGCCCTCGATACGCTCGGCCAGGGGCTCGATATTGGGGATTTCCTCCACCCAGATGCCTTTGGCGTCGCCGCAGTCGTCCTCCCGGACGATCACTTCCTGGGCCACGTCCACCAGGCGGCGGGTCAGGTAGCCGGAGTCGGCGGTACGCAGGGCGGTATCGGCCAAGCCCTTGCGGGCGCCGTGGGTGGAGATGAAGAATTCCAGAACCGTCAGGCCTTCCCGGAAATTGGCTTTAATGGGCAAGTCGATGATGCGGCCGGAAGGATCGGCCATCAGGCCCCGGGCGCCGGCCAGCTGACGGATCTGCTGCACATTGCCCCGGGCGCCGGAATTGGCCATCATATATATAGGATTGAACTGATCCAGATTCATCATCAGTTCCTTGGTCACGCTGTCCGTAGCCTGCTGCCAGATTTTGATGGTTTCATTATAGCGGTCGGTTTCGCTGACCAGGCCGGTCTGGAAGAAATTATCCACCTGCAGGACTTTCGCTTCCGCGTCGGCCATGATCTGTTTCTTGGCCGGGGGCACCTGGATATCCTCGATGCCCACGGTAATGCCGGCCCGGGTGGAATACTTGAAGCCCAGGGCCTTGATGCCGTCCAGCAGCACGGAAGCGGCGGAAATGCCCATCCGGCGGTAGCAGCGGTCCACGATCACGCCCAGCACCTTTTTATCCACGCCGCAGTTATAGTAGCTCATCACCTGAGGCATGGGGATCTCGTAATTGAAGATCAAACGGCCCACCGTGGTTTTCAGCCGCTTGAAACGGCCCCGGGCGTCCTTTTCCATATCCACTTCAACGTCCCGGCTCACCCACTGCCGATCCCATTCCGGGGGCTTGCGCACCTCGATCTCGGCGTGGAGATCCACATCCCCGTTGGCATAAGCCCGGTACGCCTCGTTATAATCCGCGAACACCTTGCCCTCGCCTAAAGCGCCGGCCTTGGGCATGGTCAAATAATAGGAGCCCAGTACCATATCCTGGGTGGGGGTGGCCACCGGACGGCCGTCCTTGGGATTGAGGATATTATTGGAAGAAAGCATCAGCACCCTGGCCTCGGCTTGGGCTTCCACGGAAAGGGGCACGTGAACAGCCATCTGGTCGCCGTCGAAGTCGGCGTTATAGGCGGTGCAGACCAGAGGATGGATCTGCAGGGCCCGGCCTTCCACCAGCACCGGCTCAAAAGCCTGGATGCCTAAGCGGTGCAGGGTGGGGGCCCGGTTCAGCAGCACCGGATGCTCCTTGATCACCTGCTCCAGCACATCCCAAACCTCGGGACGCACCCGTTCCACCATGCGCTTGGCATTTTTGATATTATGGGCATAGCCTTCCCGCACCAGCCGCTTCATCACAAAGGGCTTGAACAGCTCTAAAGCCATTTCCTTAGGCAGGCCGCATTGATGCATTTTCAGCTCCGGCCCCACCACGATCACGGAACGGCCGGAATAATCCACCCGCTTGCCCAGCAGGTTTTGGCGGAACCGGCCCTGTTTGCCCTTAAGCATATCGGAAAGGGATTTCAGCGGGCGGTTGCCCGGGCCGGTGACCGGACGGCCCCGGCGGCCATTGTCGATCAGGGCGTCCACCGCTTCCTGGAGCATGCGCTTCTCATTGCGGACAATGATATCCGGCGCGCCCAGGTCCAGCAGGCGCTTTAAGCGGTTGTTGCGGTTGATCACCCGGCGGTACAGGTCGTTCAGGTCGGAGGTGGCAAAGCGGCCCCCGTCCAGCTGCACCATGGGCCGGAGTTCCGGCGGGATCACCGGGATCATATCCAGGATCATCCATTCCGGCTTATTGCCGGAAGCGAGAAAAGCCTCCACCACTTCCAGGCGGCGGATAGCCCGCACCTTGCGCTGGCCGCTGACCTCTTTCAGCTCGGTGCGCAAATCTTCCTGCAGCTGATGCAGATCCAGCTCCACCAGCATCTTTTTCACAGCCTCCGCGCCCATGCCGGCCACGAAGTCATTGCCGTATTTCTCCCGCATCTCCCGGTATTCGCTTTCCGAAAGCAGCTGATGCAGGTTCAGATCCGTCGTCCCCGGATCCAGCACGATATAGGAAACAAAGTACAGCACCTTTTCCAGGTTGCGGGGGGAAACATCCAGCAGCAGGCCCATCCGGCTGGGGATGCCCTTGAAATACCAGATATGGGAGACCGGCGTGGCCAGCTTGATATGGCCCAGGCGTTCCCGGCGCACCTTGGCCCGGGTCACTTCCACGCCGCAGCGGTCGCAGACGATGCCCTTATAACGGACGCGCTTATATTTACCGCAATGGCATTCCCAATCTTTGGTGGGGCCGAAGATGCGTTCGCAGAACAAGCCGTCCCGCTCCGGCTTCAGGGTGCGGTAATTGATGGTTTCCGGCTTCTTGACCTCCCCGTGCGACCAGGATTCGATCATTTCCGGAGATGCAAGGCCGATGCGCATGCGGTCAAAATTACTGACGTCTAACAATGATCTCAGCTCCTAATCAAATTTATTCGAAATCTTCCTCGTCGTCCAGAGGCACGGTCACGCCGTCCTCCCCATCCAGGCTGGCAATTTGCAGATTGCTCAAATCCAGATCCAAATCACTGTCGTCGTCCAGATCGTCATCCAGCGTCAAATCGTCCTCGTATTCATTCTCCGCCGGCGGTATGACCGGCTTCATCTCGCCCAGATCCAAGCCCAATTCCTTGGCGGATTCGCCGATATCGTCGTCATCCTCCTTGATCTCGATGATCTCATCGTTCTCATTGAGCACGTTCACATCGATGCACAGGCTCTGCAGCTCTTTTATGAGCACCTTGAAGGATTCGGGCACCCCGGCGTCAGGCACGTTCTCGCCCTTGACAATGGCTTCGTAAGTCTTGACCCGGCCCACGATATCGTCGGATTTCACGGTCAGGATCTCCTGCAGGGTATAGGCGGCGCCGTAAGCCTCCAGGGCCCAGACTTCCATCTCGCCGAAACGCTGGCCGCCGAACTGGGCCTTGCCGCCCAGGGGCTGCTGGGTAACCAGGGAATAGGGGCCGGTGGAGCGGGCGTGGATCTTATCGTCCACCAAATGGTGGAGCTTCAGCATATACACATAGCCCGCGGTAATGCGGTTATCAAAAGGCTCGCCGGTGCGGCCGTCATAGAGCACGGTTTTGCCGTCTCCCGCCAGCCCGGCTTCCTTCAGGGTTTCAATGATATCGTCCTCGGTGGCGCCGTCAAAGACCGGGGTGGCCATATACTGGCCCAGAGTTTTGGCAGCCCAGCCCAAATGGCATTCCAGCACCTGGCCGATGTTCATCCGGGAAGGTACGCCCAGAGGGTTCAGCACGATTTCCACCGGCGTGCCGTCAGGCAGGAAAGGCATATCCTCCTGGGGCAGGATGCGGGAAACCACGCCCTTGTTGCCGTGGCGGCCGGCCATTTTATCGCCCACGGAGATTTTCCGTTTCTGAGCCACATAAATGCGGACCAGCTTGTTCACGCCGGGGGAAAGCTCGTCCCCATTTTCCCGGAGGAAAACCTTCACATCCACCACTTTGCCGTTTTCGCCATGGGGCACCCGGAGCGAGGTATCCCGGACTTCCCGGGCCTTTTCGCCGAAGATGGCCCTGAGCAGGCGCTCTTCAGCGGTCAGCTCGGTCTCGCCCTTGGGGGTGACCTTGCCCACCAGGATATCGCCGGGCTGCACCTCGGCGCCGATGCGGATCACGCCTTCTTCATCCAGGTCTTTCAGGATATCTTCGCCCACATTGGGGATATCCCGGGTGATCTCTTCCGGACCCAGCTTGGTATCCCGGGCGTCGCATTCGTATTCCTCAATGTGGATGGAGGTAAAATAATCGTCCTTGACCAGCTTTTCCGAAAGCAGCACCGCGTCCTCGTAATTATAGCCTTCCCAAGTCATGAAGGCGATCAGCACATTCCGGCCCAGGGCCAGCTCGCCCAGGTCCGTGCTGGGGCCGTCGGCGATGATATCACCTTTTTGCACCCGTTGCCGCTTATAGACGATGGGCTTTTGATTGACGCAGGTGCCCTGGTTGGAGCGCTGGAATTTCAGCAGCTTATGCCGCTCCACGCTGCCGTCGTCGCCTCGGATGATGATCTCGTCGCCGGAAACATGCTCCACTACCCCGTCCCGGCCGGCCTGCTCGCCCACGCAGGAATCCACGGCGGCCTTGCGTTCCATGCCGGTGCCGATATAAGGGGCGTCGGTGACCATCAGGGGCACGGCCTGGCGCTGCATGTTGGCGCCCATCAGGGCCCGGTTGGCGTCGTCATGCTCCAGGAAGGGGATCAGGGCCGTGGCCACGGAAACCAGCTGCTTGGGGGAAACGTCCATATACTGGGCGCTGGACGCGGCGCGCACGCCGATGATATCGCCGTCCCGCACGTTCAGGCGCTTATTGATGAAGTAGCCGTTTTCATCCAGGGGCTCGTTGGCCTGAGCCACCACGTATTTGTCCTCCTCGTCGGCGGACAGATAATCGATCTCCGCCAGCACCTGGGAATCTTCCACCCGGCGGTAGGGGGTCTCGATAAAGCCGAATTCATTGATCCGGGCATAAGTGGACAAAGAGCCGATCAGGCCGATGTTGGGGCCTTCCGGCGTCTCAATGGGGCACATGCGGCCATAGTGGCTGTGATGCACGTCCCGCACTTCGAAGCCGGCCCGCTCCCGGCTTAAACCGCCGGGGCCCAAGGCGGAGAGGCGGCGCTTATGGGTCAGTTCCGCCAGGGGATTGGTCTGATCCATAAACTGGGAGAGCTGGGAACTGCCGAAAAATTCCTTGATGGCCGCCACCACCGGGCGGATATTCACCAGCACCTGGGGGGTGATGGATTCCACGTCCTGAATGGTCATGCGCTCCCGCACCACCCGCTCCATGCGGTTCAGGCCGATGCGGAACTGGTTCTGCAGCAGCTCGCCCACGGAACGCAGGCGGCGGTTGCCCAAATGGTCGATATCATCCGCTTCGATCTGCCCGTCCACCAGCCTGAGGAACATCCGCACCGTCTCGATGATGTCCGGCTTGGTCAGATAGCGCAGGTAATCGTTATAGGCCGGGGGTTCCTGGCCCGCCACATAAGCCTGCTCCGCGTCGCTCCAGATCCGGCCCTGTTCGTCCATGCGCTTCAGGATGCCGTGCTGCAGCTTCTTGTGGATTTTGTAGCGGCCCACATTGCCCAGGTCATAACGCTTGGGATCAAAGAAAAAGCCATGCAGCAGCAGGCGGGCCGAATCCACGGTGGGCGGCTCCCCTGGGCGCAGGCGTTTATAAATTTCAACTAAAGCTTCTTCCGTGCTTTCCGTACCGTCCTTC
>DAIMZM010000095.1:0-8922 GCA_036733985.1 Bacillota bacterium | reverse complement strand
CGCAGAGGCTTTCCTTGCCCCCGATGCAGTATTTGCAACCCCCGCAGCCAATAACCAGGCAGGAGTGACCCGGTCGCCCAGGGCCAAACCCTTGACCTTCGGCCCCACGGCAAAAATATCGCCGGCAAATTCATGGCCGGGAATCATCGGCCAGGGAACCTTGCGGGTGCCGGCCAGGATCGGGATATCCGAGCCGCAGATGCCCACGGATTTGACGCGGATGATCACATCGTCTTCCCTGAGTTCCGGCATGGGTACGTCTTTGACGGCAAAACCCGGCCCTTCATGCTCTTTTACCACTGCTAACATTTTTTTGACCTCCTTATTGTGCTTCATGCTGGTCCGGCCCCTGCCCGGCAGGCCGGACGGTAAAGCTGCAAATACGCGGGGGGAAGCCGCCGCCAGGCGGCTTGCCTGAACGCGGGAACCTAGTCTTTCAAGCCCATGGCGGAAGTCTCCGGCAGGGTGCTGCCGCCGTCAATGAGGAATTCGGCGCCGGTGATATAGGCCGCCTCATCAGAAGCCAGGAAAGCGGCCAGATAGCCGATCTCCTTAGGATCGCCCAGGCGTTTTACCGGCACGCCGGCGGCAATGCCGTCGATCACGCTCTGGGGATCAGCCGCATTGGTTTCAGTGGCGCTATGCCAGACCATAGGGGTCAGGATATAGCCGGGCAGGATGGCGTTGGCGCGGATGCCGTAGCGGGCCACATCCATAGCGGTGGTCTTGGTGAAGGCCAGCACCGCGCCTTTGCTCATGCCATAAGCCATCATGCCGGGATCGGAAACCCGGGGGCCGGTGACAGAGCTCATATTGACGATGCGCCCGTATTTCCGGTCGATCATGTGGTTGATAAAAGCCTTGGTGCAGTTCCAGACGCCCACCACATTGACTTGCCAATGGCGGTCCCGCAGCTCGTCGCTCATGTTCCTGACGTCCACAAAGCGGGCGATGCCGGCATTGTTCACCAGGATATCCAGGCGGCCGAATTTGGCGATCACGTCGTCGGCCACTTTTTTCACCGCGTCATAGTCGGAAATATCCACTTGATAGGCCACAGCGCCTTGGCCGATTTTAGCAGCGGTGTCGAAAACCGTTTCGCTGATATCCGCCAGGATCACGGTAGCGCCCTTTTCCGCGAACACGGTGGCGATGCCCGCGCCATTGCCCATGGCGGCGCCGGTAATGAAGGCGATCTTTCCCTCTAAAGCATTCATGGTACTCCTCCTTGCCAGGGTTTATTCAGTCAGGATCAGCAATCTTTGATTTTCTGGAAGGCCCGCCAGGTGGTGGCCAGCTTGTCCATATCCGTCAGGCCGCTTTCGTCGATCTGATGGGCCAGGGCGGCCCGATGGGGCGCGGTCTTGACCAGCTCAGGGTCATTGTAGCATTCGTCGGCAATGGCTTTGAAGGCAGCCACATATTCCTCGATATCGTCCAGGGAATAGGTTTCGCAGGGTTCCGGGGTAAAGGGCTCGGGAATGACCCGGGGATGATGGCTGGCGAAATAATCCTGGAAGCCGTAATCCACAATGCGGCGGCAGATATCGTCGGTGGTGACGCCGGTCTCCGCGGTCAGTTCGTCCCAGCTCAGACGGGCCTGCTCCAAACGGGCCACCCCCGGGGCCAAAGGCATGGAGAGGCCCTTGATCTCCAGCAGCAGCTTCAGCATATAGTTGTTGTTCAGGATGGAGAGCTCAGCCACATTTTTGAGGCCTTCCTGGCCCATGCTGCGGATATAAGCGTAAGCGCGAACGATCACAGCGGGCACGCCGAAGAACATCCGCAGCTTGCCGATGGAATCAGGATGATGGTAATCCAGATAATACTTCTGGCCGTCAAAGCAGACCCTGGGCACAGGCTGGAATTTGATCAGCTTCTCCACGCAGCCGGAAGCGCCGGCGCCGGGCCCCTGGCAGCCATGGGGGGAGCTGAAGGATTTATGCAGATTATAATGGCATAAATCAAAGCCCGCCTCTTTGGCCCGGGTCAGGCAGAATACGCCGTTCAGATTGGCCTGGTCGTAGGCGCAAAGGCCGCCCACGCTGTGCACGATATCGGTAAATTCCTTGATCCTGGGGTTATAGAGCCCCGTATCCTCGGGATTGGTGATGAGCAGGCCTGCCGTATGGGGGCCCACCACAGCTTTCAGCGCCTCAAGATCCGGATACCCTTCCGCATTGGGCATCAGGGTAATGACTTTATAGCCGGCAGTGGCCGCGGAGCCCGGATTGCCGGGATGGGAGAGGATGGTGGTGATGATCTCGTCCCGCTGCGCCCCTTCCCCCCGGGACTCATGATAAGCCCGGATGGTGGCCACATTGTTGTAGATCGCCTGGGTGCCGCCGGAAGGCTGCAGGGTGAAGAAATCCAGGCCGGAGATCTCTTTTAAGTATTCGCAGGTATCGTACATGATCTTCAGCAGGCCCTGAACCGTGCCGTCATCCTGGAAGGGATGCAGTTCCTGCAGCTTGGGGCTGCGGATGATGGCTTCGTTCACCTTGGGGCTGTATTTCATGGTGCAGGTGCCCAGGCCGATATCGATATTGATATCCGTGCCGATGGTTTCCTGGGAAAGCCGGGTATAGTGGCGCACTACTTCCATCTGGGAGAGCTCCGGCAGCTTCGGCGGGTTCTTCCGGGCCAGGCGGTGGGGGATCAGGGCAGCCACGTCGCTTTGGCAGGCTTCCTCCACCGGGGTGACGGCAATGCCCCGCTGCCCCTGGCGGCCCATTTCCATGATGATGGGTTCATCCCAGCGGGCCTCATGAAAATCTCTCTGCGTACGAATTTTGCCCATATTAGCACACCCCCATGATTTTCTTCAGACTGGCGGCCAAGGCGTCGATCTGCGCCTGGCTGGTCTTTTCCGTCACCGCGTAGAGGGCGCTTTGTCCCAGGGCCGGGAAGTCGGCGCTTAAGTCCTTCCCGCCGAAAATGCCTTCCGCCAGCAGGGCTTTATTGATCTCAGCCACGGTTTTGCCGGAGCTGTCAAAGTTGACCACGATTTCCTGGAAATTGGCGCCGCCAAACAGATTGGCCTTGACCCCGGGAATGCCGGACAAAGCCTTGGCCAGGTAGGCGCATTTTTGTAAAATATGTTCGCCCAGCTCCCGCATGCCTTCCGGGCCCATCAGCGCCAGGTAAACGCCGGCGGTGATGCCCCATAAGCCGGTTTCGGTACCGAAATATTCCCGGGCCTTTTCCCGGCTCCCATGAGAGCAGCGGTAATTCAGCGCCCGGCCCCAGCCGTACTTGTCCGCTGCGTTGGTTTTGCAGATGCCGTAGAGATAGGTGGGCAGCTGTTCAATGATTTCCGCTTCGTTCCGGCAGGCGATAAAGCCGGCGCAGCCGCCGCCATACTGAATATGCATGCCTAAAGGCTGGATCTCGCCGCAAACCAGATCAGCCCCGTAATTGGCCGGGCTTTCAATCACGCCCAGGGAGGCCAGTTCCGGCTGGGCCACCACCAATGCGCCGGCGCTATGGGCGGCATCGGCAATTTCCTGGCCCTGAGTTTCAAAAAAGCCCAGGTAGGAAGGGTTCTCGTAAAAGACCGCGGAGACTTTTCCCGAGGCCAGCTTGGCTTTCAGATCCGCCAGGTCCATCAGGCCGGTAGCGGCATGGCTGGCCACGGGGATCAGCTCCGCCACCAGCCGGCAGTATTCTTTCATCTGGGAAACGATTTCCGGGTTCATGGTGCTGGGATAAAGCACCTGGCAGCGCTCGGTCTGGCCCTGGGCTTCATGAACCCTGAGAGCGGTGCGGATGGCGGAATTCACCGCCTGGCCGCCGTCATAGTTGGTATAGGTGACCACGTCCAGATCCAGCAGTTCCCCCATCATGGAGGTGTATTCGAAGATGGCCTGCATTTTGCCATGGTCGGAATACGTGTCGCCGCAATAACCGGTTAAAAACTCGCCCCGGCTGTTGATCTCGTCGCAGACAGCGGGAACATAGTGATTGTAGCAGCCGGCGCCCAGAAACGAGGCATACTCGTCGCAGGTGAGGTTCTGATCCAGAATCGTTGTCACATGCTTTTTCAGCCGGTATTCGTCAATGATCGGCTCCGGCAGGTTCATGACGCCGGTATAACGGAGTTCGCCGCTGATGCGTTCCCCATATAGCTCCTCCACCGATTTTTTCCCTAAAGCGTCCAGCATGCTCTGCTTGATCTCCGGCACGCTGTTCGGCATATAGGGGTGGATAAACGCTTTGCTCATCATCATACGCCCTTTCCTGATTTGATTTAATTTATGAAAATTTTGCCATGCTCTGAAAATTTTTGCCGCTTTAACTTAAATTTATGATAGAGTATCCTATCGGGGGAATGTCAAGGCGGTTTTTTTGAAGATCAGTTTAAGCTTGTCAGGGGAAATCATGAAATGGTATATTATAAGTAGTTTTAGCAGTATTCAGATCATTCCGTTACTTTACTAGAAAAATCTGCCCCTTTGCCCCTGGTAAAAACATTCCCCTGCAGGAAGGTTTACAGCCTTAGCAGCCGCTGCGTCCCGGACGGAAAAGGCCCAGGATAATAAAAGGTTCAGGCCCCTGCTGAAACAGGGCCTGAACCATAGCTGTTGATTGATGATCATGGTCTTTGGCGGCCGAAGCCGCTGCTTGTCAGGGCTCATAGCCCTGCAGCGGCAAATAGAGCCTGGTCACATAGTCTTCCTCCCGGTTGGTCATGGTGGCGCCCACCAGGTACTCTTCCAGGGAAGCGCCGGAAAGCTGATAGCCGTGTTCCTCAGCCCACTGCTCCATGGCCAGATAATGGGGCTGCATATTCCGGTAATGGCCGATAAACACGGAGGAAACAGCGGTAAAACTGTTCAGCGTGCGGATATGCTGGCAGCGGCCCCCCTGGCTGACGGCGACGCAGGTTTCCAGATCCCCCTCGCTTTTCGACTCGCTATCGTCGAATTGATCCATATAGCCGCCATGGAAAATAGCCATATTCGGGCCGGTGATGGTCAGGCCGTACTGGTCGGCAATGGCATACAATTCGGCCCGGCGGTTAATAAACAGGGATTTGGCGTTCCAATAACTGATATAGCGGGTAAAAACCACTTCCCGGGATTTAAAGGCGGCCAATTGGATATTATCGTCAAAAGAGGCCACCGGCGGGTTATGCATGAAGGAAATGGCCTGTGTTACCCGGAGCAGGGTATCGACGATCTGATCATATTTATGCTGGGCGTCGCTTAGGGCGGTCCTGGCGTTATGGACGCTTTTTTCCAATTCGCCTTTCAGATTGGCCAGATCCCGGTTATGCAGCAGTTCCGAAATATTGTCCAGAGGAAAGCCCAGCATACGCAGCTCTTTGATCAGCAGGACTTCCTCTACTTGCTTTTGGGTATAGTAGCGGTAAGCGGTATGCAAATCCCGGTAAGCCGGGGAGAGGATATTGCTTTCATCATAATAGCGCAGTTGTTTGGCGCTGACGTCGCATAATTTGGCCATTTCGCCAATGGTATAGAGCCGGTCATGGTTTTTCTTGGGCATAGCGGTGTTTCCTTTCCGCCGGCGGCCCCGCTGCCGGGCAACTGGACAGAGCAAAATGATCAAGAGAAAACCGGGATAGCTTAAAAATCAGTGGTTGATCTGATTGCAGTTGGCTTGATTGTAGTTATTCTAACATATTTACGGTAAAAGTACAGCGATTAGAGAAATATTATGGCCCGCTTCTCTTATCAGCGAAAACAAATTCTGGGCTCAAAAAGAAAAAGCCCGCTACCTGGCCGATAATTGCAGCCGCCTAGCAGGCTTTTCTTTTGGAGCCACTGTCGGGATTCGGACCCGAGACCTCATCCTTACCAAGGATGCGCTCTACCTACTGAGCTACAGCGGCAAATGCTCGCAGCGAAGATCATTATACATGATATGTTCTGTTTTGGCAAGCCCTTTTTGCTATTTTCCTATTCTTTTTTCCCAGGCTCCGCGGCGGCTTCCGACACCTTTCCCTTGATAAGGATAAGCTTATATGCTATAATACGTTGTCGTTATTTTAAAGAAAAATCGACTGTGAGGGATTTTGCCATGCATCAGGTCTATCAAAACCCCCTTTGCCAGCGCTATGCCAGCCGGGAGATGCAGGAAATCTTTTCCGACGATATGAAATTCCGCACCTGGCGGCGGCTCTGGCTGGCCTTGGCCGAAAGCCAGCAGGAATTGGGCCTGCCGGTCAGCGACGCCCAATTGGCGGAGATGCGCGCCCATCTGGACGATATCAATTACGGCTATGCCGCCATGAAGGAAAAAGAGCTGCGCCATGATGTGATGGCCCATATCCACGCCTTTGGCTCCCAATGCCCCAAGGCCCGGCCTATCATCCACCTGGGCGCTACCAGCGCTTATGTGGGGGATAACGCGGAAATCATCCGCATGCGGGCGGCGCTGATCCGCATTAAGCGCCTGTTGTTCAACGCCATCGCCGCCCTGGCTGATTTTGCCGAGCAGTATAAGCAGCTGCCCTGCCTGGCTTATACCCATTTCCAGCCAGCCCAGCCCACCACCGTGGGGAAGCGGGCCACCCTCTGGATCGAGGATTTGCTGCTGGATGTGGAGCAGCTGGATTTCCAGCTGGCTAATTTGAAGCTGCTGGGCTGCAAGGGCACCACCGGCACCCAGGCCAGCTTCCTGGCCCTGTTCAACGACGACCACGACAAGGTCAAGCGGATGGAGGAGAAGATCGCGGCTAAAATGGGCTTTTCCGGCTGCTATCCGGTTTCCGGCCAGACCTATAGCCGCAAGGTGGATTATAATATCCTCTCCTGCCTTTCCGGCATTGCCCAGAGCGCGTCTAAGTTCTCCAATGATCTGCGCCTGCTCAGCCATTTGCGGGAAATCGCCGAGCCTTTTGAAAACCAGCAGGTGGGCAGCAGCGCCATGGCCTATAAGCGCAATCCCATGCGCAGCGAGCGCATCGGCTCCCTGGCCCGTTTTGTCATCTGCGACGCTCAGAACCCGGCCTTTACCGCGGCCACCCAATGGTTTGAGCGCACCCTGGACGACAGCGCCAATAAGCGCATCACCATACCCGAGGCCTTTTTGGCTGTGGACGGCATCCTGTCCCTGTACATTAATATTATTGAGGGCTGCGCCGTCTATCCCCATATTATTGCCGGGCACCTGGCGGAAGAGCTGCCCTTCATGGCCACAGAGCATATCCTCATGCATTGCGTGGCCAAGGGCGGGGACAGGCAGACCCTGCACGAGGGGATCCGCCAGCATGCCCTGGCCGCGGCTGAGGACATGAAAATCTATGGCAAAGCCAATGATCTGTTGGCCCGCATTGCCAGGGATCCCCTGTTCCAGACCACGGAGAAAGAATTGAACCGGCTGCTGGCCTCTGCTAATTTCAGCGGCCGGGCCGCGGCCCAGACCCAGGAATTCCTGGAAGAGGTGGTGGATCCGCTGTTGGAGAAAAACAAGGCGCTGCTGGGCCTGGAGATTAAGGTGGAAGTATAGGCCGGGGCTTTGAACCCGCCGTAAACAAGAAGGATGGTAAAACATGAAAACCGTGATCGTAGGCGTCAACTGGGGCGACGAAGGGAAAGGCCGCATGGTGGATATGCTGGCGGCTGGCTATGATGTCGTCGTGCGCTACCAGGGGGGCAACAATGCCGGACATACCGTGGTGAACCCGGCCGGGCAATTTGTGCTGAATCTGCTGCCTTCCGGCATCCTCCGGCAGGAGACGAAAAATGTGATGGGCCCGGGCATGGCCGTGGATATCGAGCACTTATACCATGAAATGGGGCGGCTGCTGGCAGCGGGGATCCAGGTCAGCCCGGAGCATTTGCTGATCAGCGATAAAGCCACCATTTGCCTGCCTTATCATAAACAGCTGGATATCCTGGAAGAAGACCGGCTGGGCGACGCCAAATTCGGCTCTACCCGCCGGGGCATCGCCCCCTGCTATGCGGATAAATATATGAAGAAATCCCTGCGCATGGCGGATCTGCTTTTGGCTGAGGACGTGCTCTTGCAAAAGTTGCAGGCCATTGCCCAGTGGAAGAATCTCACCCTCCGGGGCTATCAGGGGGAAGAGGCCGAGGCGGAGCAGCTCCTGGCCTGGCTGAAGCAGTATGGCCAGGGCCTGAAGCCCTATATCTGCGATACCGGCGCTTTCCTCTACCAGGCGGAGTCCGCGGGAAAAAGCATCCTCTTCGAGGCACAATTAGGCGCGTTGCGGGATATTGATTTCGGCATTTACCCTTATACCACCAGCAGCAGCACGGTGGCGGCTTACGCCCCCATCGGCGCCGGCGCGCCGGGCATGAAATACGATGAGGTGCTGGGCGTGATCAAGGCTTATTCCTCCTGCGTGGGGGAGGGACCCTTCACCGCGGAGCTTTTCGGCCGGGAAGGAGAGCGGCTCCGGGAAGCCGGCGGCGAATACGGCGCAGCCACCGGCCGGCCCAGAAGGGTGGGCGCCTTTGACCTGGTGGCCTCCGCTTACGGCGTGCAAACCCAGGGCGCGGACGCCCTGGCCCTGACCAAGCTGGATGTTTTATCTTATCTGGAACAGATCCCGGTTTGCGTGGCCTATGAGGTGGCTGGGGAAACCACCCGGGCTTTCCCCTTGGGCCAGCGCCTGAGCCAGGCTAAGCCGGTGCTGGAATATCTGCCCGGTTTCCACTCTGATATCAGCGCCTGCCGCGATTGGGATGCCCTGCCCCAGGCTGCCCGGAACTATGTGGAATATATCGAAGAGCGGCTAAACTGCCCGGTGCGCTATGTTTCGGTGGGCCCGGAGCGGGACGCCATCATCATCCGCTGAGCGTTTTTTCCTAATCCTACACAAGAAAAAAGGCCAAAAAATTGCCCTGCCCAGTGTTGACAAGGATAATGGCTGATGGTATAATAGCATTTGTCAGCCTTGCCGACGTAGCTCAATTGGCAGAGCAGCTGATT
>DAIMZM010000094.1:0-9049 GCA_036733985.1 Bacillota bacterium | reverse complement strand
TGGCAGGGGCAGAAGGAATCGAACCCTCAACCAACGGATTTGGAGTCCGCTACTCTACCAATTGAGCTATACCCCTACAACGAAAGCAATTATACCAAACTTCTTTAGTGAAAGTCAAGAGCTATTCTCTTATTCCTGAGAATTAACGTAAAAAGTCATGAACATAGTTGATAAAATGGGGGAAAACGATATCCGGCTCCGTCATCGTCTTATTCCAGCGCTTCACCCACTCCAGCGCCACATAGCCGCTAAACCCGTCGTCCCGCAGCATCCCTAAGATCTTTTCATTGGGCACGTCGCCAAAGCCCATCATCCGGTAGACCAGCTGCCCGTCGATGACCTGGCTGTCTTTCATATGCAGGTAGCAAAGCCAGGGCTTGATATTGGCATAGGATTCCGCCGCGTCCTCGCTCATGAAGCGGTACGGGTGATGCACATCCCATAAGATGCCGGCAGCCGGCTCATCTACTTGGCGCAGCACGTCGGCGCAGGTCTTGGTGCAGGCGAAAACACCGTTGGTTTCCAGCAGCACCCGCACCTGCTTGCCCTGGGCATAGACGGCCAGGGTTTTCAGGTTTTCAGCCACATAATCGATATCAATATCATCCCCGGGCTCAACGCCCTGATCACCCATGACCCGGATATTTGGCGCGCCTATGCGGCTGGCGGCGTCGATATAGTCCCGGCCCATCTGCAGCATGGCCGCCTGATCCTTTTTATCAAACAGGTAGCAGGCGGAAGTCAGGCAGGAGATGGCGACGCCCAAGGATTTCAGGCGTTTCTCCGTCTCCGGCCACTGCTCCGGCTGGAAGATGGGGACGCGCGGCGCGTAGAGCTCCTTGCCCAGGCCGCGGATTTCGATGCCGTCATAATGCAAATCATGGGCGGCGGACAGTATTTCACCCCAACTCCAGCTGGGGCAGCCAATGGTTGAAAATGAAAATTTCATGTAATAGCCCCCTTTACGCGGTTTCGATCTGATCGTCATCCTGCAGCTGCAACTCTTCAATAGCCATTTCACGCAATTTGAATTTCTGGATTTTACCCGACGCGGTCATGGGAAAAGCGTCGATAAAGCCGATATGCTTCGGGCATTTATGCCGGGCCAAATGGGAGAGGCAGTATTCCTTCAGCTCCTCCTCCGTGACCGCGCTGCCCTCCTTGCGGATCACATAAGCCATGGCCTCCTCGCCGTATTTGCGGCTGGGGATGGCGATTACCTGCACATCGGAAACCCCTTCATGGGTATAGAGGAATTCCTCGATCTCTTTGGGATAAATATTTTCCCCGCCCCGGATGATCATATCCTTGATCCGGCCGGTGATTTTATAATAGCCCTCCTCGTCCACGGTGGCCAAATCCCCGGTATGGAGCCAGCCCTCCTCATCAATAGCTTGGGCCGTGGCTTCCGGCATCTTGTAGTAGCCCTTCATGATATTATAGCCCCGGGCGCAGAATTCGCCGGGTACGCCGGGGGGCTGAAGCCGGCCGGTTTCCGGATCGATGATCTTGGCTTCCACAAAAGGCAGCACCCGGCCCACGGTGTTGACCCGCTTTTCCAGGCTATCATAAGTACGGGTCTGGGTGCAGCCGGGGGAAGATTCGGTCTGGCCGAACACAATGGTGATCTCGCTCATATGCATTTGATCCACCACCTGCTGCATCACCTTGACCGGACAGGGCGAGCCGGCCATGATGCCGGTGCGCAGATGGCTGAACTTAAAGCGGGAAAACTCCGGATGCTCCAGCATGGCGATGAACATGGTGGGCACCCCATGGACGGCGGTGCAATTCTCCTGATCAATGGCCTCCATGACCTTTAAGGCATTGAACTGCTC
The DNA here is from genome assembly GCA_036733985.1 of Bacillota bacterium. Classification (GTDB taxonomy): domain Bacteria; phylum Bacillota; class Dehalobacteriia; order UBA4068; family UBA4068; genus DAIMZM01. The sequence continues at coordinate 7,211 of DAIMZM010000094.1, read as the reverse complement.
CACCGGGATCATGGCCGTGCCATGGGTCATGGACGCCAGAATGGCCAGAACCATACCGAAGCAATGGAAAAAGGGCACCGGGATACACAAACGGTCGTTTTCGGTAAAGGCCATGCAATCGCCGATGGATTTGCCGTTGTTCACCAGATTATAGTGGGTCAGCATCACGCCCTTGGGATAGCCGGTGGTGCCGGAGGTATACTGCATATTGATAATATCATCCGGATCCAGGGAGGCCTGGCGTTCCCGCAGCTGCTCCACAGTGACTTGATTCGCCAATTCATAGAGCTGGTTCCAGTGAAACATACCGGGAGGGGCCGGCTTATCGCCGAAATAGATCACATTTTTCAGGAAGGGGAATTGCTTGAACTGGCTCTCGCCAGGCTTGGTATCCTTGAGCTGGGAATTCAATTGGTAAATGATATCGATATAGTCGATATCCCGGTAGCCGTCCATCAAAATCAGGGTGGCGCAATCGCATTGGCGCACCAAATATTCCAGCTCAAAAATCTTGTACGAGGTATTTACCGTGACCATGATCGCGCCGATCTTGGCTGTGGCGAACATATTGATGATCCACTGCTGATGATTGGCGGCCCAGATCGCCACCTTGTCGCCTTTTTCCACGCCCAAGGCCATCAGGCCCCGGCCTACGGTTTCGCATTCTTCCACAAATTCCCGATAGCTGCGGCGGTAATCCCGGTCGGCATAGACTACCGCGTCATGATCGGGAAAACGGGCGGCGATTTCATCTAATTTATCACCAATTGTAATTCTTTCCAAAGCTTCCATATCCTTTTCCTCCATTTATATAAAATAGCCGTTTGTACCGTAAAAGTTCTTTGTTTAAGTGGGTAAGCTTAAGCTCTGCTCCGCCGCCGACAAATCAGCGGCCCTCTTAGTCGCTCCGCCAGCGCAGCCGGTACAGTCACTTGCTGCCGGGGATGATTGGCCGCTGTCAGGGCCTGGCCTTCCGGGCTGAAGATGCCGGTAACGGGCAGGCGCAGGTTGGCCCCGCCCGCTGGCAGCAGGATTTCCAGTTCATCGCCCAGGGCAAAGTGATTGCGCTGCTCCAACAGGGCCCGGCAGCCGTCCGCTGCCCAAAGAATGGCGGCGAAATCATGGCTGCGGAGATAACCGCCGTCCTCATAACGGTAAGCCTGATTATCCGCTGGTTTCAGGGCAAAGCCCTGGGTATAGCCTCGGTGGCTTAAGGTTTCCAGCTCCTCCAGCCATTCGCCGCGGAAGTGGTAGCCGGCCGGGTCCTGGCAGTAAGCGTCGATGGCGGCCCGGTAGATGCGCACCGTATTCGCCACATAATAGGCGCTTTTGTTCCGGCCCTCGATTTTCCAGGCGTCAAAGCCGGCGGTCATCAGTTCCGGAACCAGGCTGATCAGGCACAGATCCCGGCTGTTCATGATATAGCTGCCGCGGCTATCCTCTTCAATGGGCAAATAGTCCCCGGGGCGCTTCTGCTCCGCCAGGGCGTATTGCCAGCGGCAGGGATGGCTGCAATCCCCTTGGTTGGCGGAACGCCCCGTCAGGTAGCTGCTTAAAAGGCAGCGGCCGGAATAGGAGACGCACATAGCACCATGGACGAAAACCTCGGTTGCCAGCCCGCTTCTCTCCCCGGTCTCAGCGCCTTCCGCCAAAGAAAGCTCTCTGGCCAGCACGGCCCGGCTGGCGCCCTGGCTTTTCCAGAAGCGGGCGGCCTGCCAATTGGTGGTATTGGCCTGGGTGCTGATATGCAGCGGCAGGCCGGGGGCATGTTCCCGGGCCAAAACAAATACGCCTGGGTCGGAAACGATCAAGGCGTCAGGCCGGATCTCCGCCAGGGCCTGGAAATAAGCGGGCAATTCTACCAGGTCCTGGTTTCCGGCATAAATATTCACAGCCACATAGAGACGGCGCCGGTATTCGTCGGCGATGCCCCGGGCGGCGCGGATAGCGGGCAAATCCAGGCCCGCGGCCTGGCGCAAGGAAAAAGCGCCGCCGCCGATATAGGCCGCGTCCGCGCCATAAATATAGGCGAAGCGCAGCTTTTCCAAATCCCCTGCCGGGGCTACCAATTCAGGCTTTTTCTGATTTGTTGGATTCGTTATCTTATTGGTCACCTTCATGGGGTGTCTGATGCTCCTCCAAAGTAGCGCTGAAGCGGTGGGAGCCATCGGTGCGGGCCTGGAAAAACAGGTAATCCGTCTCCTCAGGATAAAGCGCCGCTTCCAGGGAGGCCAGGCCGGGCGCTGCAATGGGCCCCGGCGGCAGCCCTTCATATTTATAGGTATTGTAAAGATTTGTCGTTTCTAAGTCGCTGTATAGCAGTGGCACCTTGGGCTCGCCGATGATGAACTGTACCGTGGCGCAGGATTCCAGCTTCCAGCCCAGTTCCAACCGCTTATAGAACACGCCGGCGATAATGGGCCGGTCTTCCGGCACCTGGGCTTCTTTCTCCACCAAAGCGGCCATGGTGACGGCCTGATATTTGTTTAGCCCCAGAGCAGCGGCTGCTTCGTCAAAATTGTGGCTGTTCCAGACCCATTCGAATTGGTTCAGCAGCATGATGATGATTTCTTCTTCATCCCAGTCAGGGTCGATCATATACGTATCGGGAAAGAGGAAGCCTTCCAGCCGGGTGGCAGGTTCCGTGACCTGATCGGCAGCGGGGATGAAATCATAGTTGCTGAAATCACCGTTGGCCGCGAAATCCAGGTATTTCTCCACGCTGCCCAGGCCGGCGTCGGCCAGCACCTGGGCGGTTTGGGCTAGGGTCAGGCCCTCCCGGATCGTCACCCGTATGCCTTCATCAGACTTGCCTCCGCTCACCAGCTGGTCGCAGACCTGTTCCAGGCTCCACTCACCGGCGGCAAAATTATATTCCCCAGCCTTGAAAGCGCCGTCCACACCCTGCCTTTTGGCAAAGGTTTTAAAAACCAGGCCGTTGGCCACCAGGCCTTTATCCGCCAATAGCTGGGCGATCTGACCGGTGCTGCTGCCCTCAGCCACGGTTAGCTGCACATCTTCGGCAATCGTCTGATCGCCGGTATATTTGTGCGCCAGGTATCCTAGCCCGGCTACGATTAGCAGCAGTATAATCAGAAAGATGATAAGTCCTTTTCTCATGTTTATCCCTCCCGGCTATGCCAGCTCGCCTAACAAATAAATAATAACTATAATAATACTACATTTTTATTCTTTATGGAAGAGATTTCATTGTCCCGCTAGAGATTTCATTACTACATAAAGAGGTTTCCCTCCGGAGAGGTAATAAAAAAGGCTGCCCGAACGGGCAGCCTTTGCTAAGCAGGGGAAGAGTTCAGTCGTCCTGATGCTCTTCTTCATCGGCATAGCTGTCATAAGCGTCGGCCACACGTTCCCACTCTTCATCGCTCTCAATATCAAATAGGACTTCCTCGCCGTCTTCATCGACGCCAAAACGCATGATAACAGCCTCATTGTTGTATTCGTCACTCTGAGGGATCAACACCGCGTATTTTTCATCTTCCACGTCCAAAAAGGCTTCAACTTCGAATTCATGTTCAATGCCGGATTCGTCAATTAAAGTGATCATCTCGTTCATGGACAAATACTCCTCTCCCAAACCTCTGTCATACAGTATAGATGCAAATATGGCCAAAGTCAAATATAAATAAATTTCAGAAAAATCAGCTATGGCCAAGCTGGCCGCCGGCCAGCTGATCCAAATAGCCCTGAAGCACAAAAACCGCGGCCATTTTGTCGATGACCTTTTTCCGCTTGCTCCGGGAAAGATCCCCTTCCAGCAGGACGCGTTGGGCAGCCACGGTGGACAGGCGCTCGTCCCGGTAAATCAGCGGCAGCCCGCTTTGCTCCGCCAGCGCTTCGCCCAGGGCTTTGGCTGCCGCCACCGCCGGACCGGCGCTGCCGTTCATATTCAGCGGCAGCCCCACCAGCAGGGTATCCACCTCATATTCCCGGATCAGCCGGGCCAGGCTGTCCAGATCCGCCTGAAGGGAGGCGCGCCTGACGGTGGTCAGGCCCTGGGCCGTATAGCCCAAAGGATCGCTGACAGCCACGCCGATGGTTTTGGAGCCCACGTCCAGGCCCATAATACGCATGGATTTCCTCCTAACAAAAAGAGATGCAGAACCAAGGGCAGGCGGCAATGCAATAACCGCAATAAAGGCATTTGTCCTTCTGCCAGTGGGCCGTGCCGTCCTCACCAATCATCATGGCCCCGTTGGCGCAGCGCCGCACACAAGCGCCGCAGCCATGGCAGCGGGGTTCCTTGTCAAAGGCGATATTGCGGTCCAAAAGCTTCACCTGCTCCGCCTCGGGCGGCGTTTCCCCCAGCAGCCAGCCGATATTGGTGGCCAGCTCGCTGATATCCTTGCAGCCCACAGCCACAGCATCCAGCTCCGGCCGGGAAAACGCCCAGTCCAGAGCTGCTTTGGCCTGATGCATCAAAGCGCCGCCGCCCAGGGCTTTCATGGTGAAAACGCCAATGCCCGCCGCTTTGGCAGCGGAGATGGCTGCCAGCATATCCTGGACGTTACCATCCAGTATACCCACGCCGGAAAAATTTAACATGGGATGCAGCACATCTAGATCCGGCCTGGCAGCCGCCCAGGCCGCGGTGGCGGCGCTATGGGTGGAAATGCCCAGGGCCTTGATCACCCCATTGGCCTTGGCCTGCCGCAGAACCTGCCAGGCCTCCCCCCGGGCGGCGAAATCCGCTTCATCCCGCACCTCGTGGAGCAGGAAGATATCCAGCTGATTGCGGCAAAGCTGCAACCTGGCCTCTTCCAGCGCATAGGCCGCGTCGGCGGCGCTCTCGGCAAAGGTCTTCGTGGCGATCACAATATCCCCAGGGCAATCCGCCAGGGTCAAAGCGGCCCGGATATAGGGATAGGTGCGGTATTGTTCCGCCGTATCGATGAAGTTGACGCCCAGCTTCAGCCCCTGGGCCAATAGGGCGGCCCCCTGGGTCAAAGGCAGATTGGCGCAGAGCGGCCCCAAAGTCAGGCTGCCGAAGCACAGGCGGGAGACAGTCAGGCCGGTACGGCCCAGTTCATTGTAAAGCATACCATACATCCAAAAAAAGAAATAAGGGCGGGTTGCGCCCGCCCTAGGAAAAACAGAGGGACTTTACGCTTTGTCTTTTAGGTAGAAAGAAACCAATTCTTCGATCAGGTCATCCCGCTGCACCCGGCGGATCAGGCTGCGGGCCTGTTTATGGCTGGTGATATAAGCGGGATCTCCGGAAATCAGATACCCCACCAATTGATTGATGGGATTGTAACCCTTTTCCCTAAGAGCTGCGTAGACGGTTCTCAACACATCTCCCGGATTAAGCGCGTCGCCGGTATGAACGTCGAAGGGCATGGTCTCATCGCCGGTAAAGGTGCCGAATTTAAACTCGCCGGTCATAGTAAGGCCTCCTTGCTGGCTTAGCGTTGCCAGCTCCTTGTAATTGATAGTTTCTACACGGGGGCCGGTTTTCCTTTTGCACGCTATTGATTTTCCAGAGCCATAACGATCAGTTCCCGGGCCTCGGCTAAAGCGGCCTGGATTTTCTCGCTGCTGTTATCCTTACCCCCGGCCATGGCCATTTCCGGACGGCCGCCGCCGCTGCCGCCGCAGACCGCAGCCACTTCCTTGATCAGTTTGCCGGCATGCAAGCCCACTGCCTGGGCCTGATCAGATACGCTGATCACGAACTGGGCCTTGTCCGGCAGGGCGGCAGCCAGGACGATCACAGCAGCCGGCAGCTTATCCCGGAGCATATCCATAATATTGCGCAGCGCCGCCATATCTTCCGCCTTGACCTCGGCAGTCAGCACAGGCAGGCCTTTGATCTCCTGGGCTTGCTGCCACAGGCCCTGAATATGATCCTGATCCTGAGCGGCTTTCAGCTTTTCGATATCCTTGGCCTGGGCTTTGTTTTCCCGCAGAACCTGCTCCAAACGCTTCTCAATATTGGCCGTATTGGCCTTCAGCAGATTGGCCAGTTCATTTAAGCGCTGTTCCTGGGCCTGATAATAACGGAGGGCGTTTTCGCCGGTCAAAGCCTCGATACGCCTCAGGCCCGAGCCGATGCCGCTTTCGCTCAAAATCTTGAGCAGGCCGATATCGCCGGTACGCTGGCAATGGGTGCCGCCGCACAGTTCCCGGCTGAAATCGCCCATGCTGACCATGCGCACCGTGTCGCCGTATTTATCGCCGAAAAAAGCCATGGCGCCGGTGGCTTTGGCCTCTTCCAGAGGCATTTCCTTGACGGTGACGGGCCGGTTGGCCAGGATCTGCTTATTGACCTCATCCTCGATGCGGCGGAGCTGCTCCGCAGACAGGGGCTCGAAATTATTGAAGTCGAAGCGGAAGCGCTCTTCAGTCACCAGGGAACCACTCTGGTGCACATGCTCCCCTAATTCCATGCGCAAAGCCCGGTGCAGCAAATGGGTGGCGGAATGGTTGCGGGCAATGCTCAGACGGCGGCAGGCGTCAACCAGGGCGTTGACATAGCTATTCACCTGAACGCCGCCTTCCCGGACCATGAATTTATGCACCATCTGCCCATTGGGCAGCTTATGGGTATCGGTGATCTCCACCTTGAATTTTATATCGTTCAGCCAGCCGGTATCGCCGATCTGGCCGCCGCTTTCGCCGTAAAACACCGTATTGTCCAGGGTCAGCCAACCGCTATCGCCGTGATAGGCGCTGTCCGTCAGCTTGCCGTCCTTAACAATGGCTGTGACCGTAGCGCCGCACATGGTCTGCTCATAGCCTAAGAAGCGGCTCACCGGCACATCCTGGAGCAGCCGGCCCAGGCTGATCATCTCATCCGCCCCGGCTTCCTCGGCCCGGGCGGATTGGGATTTGCTGCGCTGATCCGCCATAGCCTGGCTGAAACCGGCTTCGTCCACCGAGTAGCCATGCTCTTCCGCCACATCCTTGGTCAGGTCAATGGGGAACCCGTAGGTGTCGTACAAAATAAAAGCGTCTTCACCGGAAAGGACCTCCCGCTTCTCCGCCCGCAGCTTCTCCAGCATGCCTTCCAGGATGGCCATACCGGAACGCAGGGTCTGGTGGAAGCGTTCCTCCTCCATGCGGATGGCCCGGACAATGCCCGCCTCTTCCTGGACGATCACCGGATAAAAATCACCCAGGGAGCTTTTCACATAAGGGAAAACCTGATACATGAAGGGGGAATTCAGCCCGATCACCATGCCCATGCG
>DAIMZM010000093.1:0-9186 GCA_036733985.1 Bacillota bacterium | reverse complement strand
GGCCACCGCTTTTCTCTGCCGGGGGCTTTCCCTGATCCTGACCTAGGGTGCGCCCATCACCACGCTGCAGGAAGGCTTCCGCCGCTTTGGCTACGGGGATTTCCTGGGTGCGGAGGCGGGCGTGACCATGGCGGCCCTGACGGCGCTGCTGCTGATCCCCCTGTTTTATCATATGAAATGGGGCAATTACCTGACCGGCTTGGGGAGTAACCCGGAAGCCTTGAAGCGCAGCGGCGTTGCCACGGGGCGGTACCGCGTTTCCGCTTTTGCCGCCATGGGCTTTCTGGCCAGCTTGGCAGGGATCATTGTCACCGCCCGGTTGAACTCGGCGGAGACCAATGCCGGCCTCAGCATGGAGATGGACGCCATCTGCGCGGTAATCATGGGCGGCACCCCGCTCCATGGCGGCAAAGGGAATCTGCCCGGCGCTATCATGGCCGTGTTTTTGCTGGGCATGATCCGCAACGGCCTGACCCTGCTTGCGGTATCCCCCCATTACCAGCAGTTTATCACCGGGGCGATCCTCTTGGCCGCGGTGGTCGTTGCGGAACTCCGGGAACGCAGGCAGCGGCTATCATAAAGTTATAAACGGCGACCGCCATTTTATAAATTACCCAATTGAGGAGGAAAGAACATGAAGAAGATACTGGTTGTACTGCTGGCCCTGGCGGTGATTTTTGCTTTCGCGGCTTGCGGCAATACGGAACCCCCGGCTGAAAGCAATCCGGCTGAAAGCAATCCGGCGGAAGGAAACAGCCCGGCCCTGGAGGCAGAAGAAGAAGCAAGCGGCGTTTCCCCCACGGTGGTGCAGCTTTACGCCGCTTTTGACCAGGCGATGATTGAACAGATCGGCCCTATGCCGGAGAGTTTCGGCGACATCAAGGTGGGCGCTGTGATTATTTCCCTCACCAATCCCTTCTGGGTCAATATGAGCGAATGCTACGCTGCCGCCGGGGAAGCCTTGGGCGTACCCATCGAGGTGCAGACCGGCACCACCGAAGGGGATACCGCTTCCCAGCTGGACGTTCTTATGACCATGGCGGATATGGATTATGACGTGATCATCGTCTCCCCCATCGACGGTACCAATCTGATCCCCGGGATTGTCAAATGCAATGAAAACGGCGTCAAGGTCATCAACCTGGGCCCGGGCGTGGATGTGGAAGCCCTGACCGCTGCCGGCGGCCATTTGGACGCCAAGATCACCGTGGATTTCCAGGATCAGGGCGCTACCGTAGCCCATGATCTGATCGCCCGCCTGCCGGAAGGCGGCCAGGTGGCGATCCTGGCTGGTTTAGCAGGCGCGGGGCAAAGCGAAGGCCGCACCAATGGCGCTAAGGAAGTGCTGGAAGACACCGCGGGCATTGAGTTGGCAGCTGTTGTCAACTGCGATTGGGATGCTTCCCTGGCTTACGACGCTACCAAGGATCTGCTTACCGAGTATCCGGAGCTGAAGGGGATCTTCGCCTGCAACGACGTGATGGCCCTGGCCGCGGCGGAAGCCCTGGAAGCGGAAAATATCAGCAACGTGCTGATCTACGGCGTTGATTTCACCAACGACGCCCGGGACGCCATTGCCGCGGGGAAAATGACCGGCTCCATGTCCTACTCCAGCGCCAAATATACGGAAGCCGCCCTGCAAATGGCGGTGATGCTCAATGAGGGCAAGGTCTTCGACAACGATGTTTATCTGCCCCTGACCTTGGCCAATACGGACAATATCCATGATCTGGAGGGTTGGAAATAAACAACTTTCTCATTGAATCCGCGCTGCTTACCCATGGTCTGGCCTCCATCGGCGGCCAGACCATGGGCCAAATGTGGCCGGCGTCATTAAACAATATCGCCTGGCTGGACCAGGGCCGGATCGCCATCGGCGGCATGGCGGAGTTTCTCCCCTTCCGCAGCCAGTGGCGAACGCTTCGCCGCGTTGACTGCCAACAGCTGGGCCAGGCTCAGACCCAGGGCCTTTCCGGCGCTTTGACCGCCTCCGGCACCATGGCGGTTTGCCAGGGCCTGGGCCTGCCCCTGGCCGTCACCTGCGGCATGGGCGGCGTGGGCGATGTTCCCGGCGAGGAACTCTGCCCCGATCTGCCCGCCCTGGCTGAACTGCCGGTTGCCCTGGTGGCCACCTCACCCAAGGATATGCTGGATATCAACGCCACGGTACAATGGCTGCGGGACCATGGCGTGACTGTGCTGGGCCGGGATGAACCCTGCTGCACCGGCTATCTTTTCCTTAGCGCCCGGGTGGAACTGGACGGCTGCCTGCCAGCCGGAGCGGAACGCCCCTTGACCCCGGGCCAACTGCTACTCAACCCTATCCCGGAAACAAACCGCCTGCAGGACCTGTCTTTACTGGCGCAGGGGGTCGCTGCCGGAAAGGCGGCTAAGCAGCGGGGCGGCTATTTTCACCCGGCGGTCAACGGGGAGCTGGACCGGCTGACCAAGGGCTATTCCTCCCTGATCCAATTCCGTTCCCTGATCGCCAATGGGGAATTGGCGGCAAAGCTCGTTTAAGCAAAGCCCGGTTCGCCGCGCTTTTAAAAATAACAATCTGGAGGTACATGATGACTGATTACCGGCAAATGTGGGCTGACCTGGGCATGGACCTGGACAACCACGACAATCTCTGCACTGTCCTGCCTGTTGCTTTTGGCGATACTTATCTCAGCCAGGAAAACCGGCCGGAAGGCATGGCTTTCTACGACTTCGTGGTGCCGGAAATCCACGGCGTCCGCCCGGCGGAGCTGATCGAGCACCAAAAGCAGGGCGGCAAAGTCTTCGGCACCTTCTGCATCTTTGTGCCGGATGAGATCGTTTTCGCTGCCGGCGGCATTGCCACCGGCCTTTGCGGCGGCTCCCAGTTTTGGGTGCCGGACGGGGAAAAGGTGCTGCCCAAAAGCACCTGCCCGCTGATCAAGGCCTCGGTGGGCGCGCGGGTGGGCCGCACCTGCCCCTTCTTCCGCATCGCCGATATGTATGTGGGGGAAACCACCTGCGACGGCAAAAAGAAAGCCTGGGAAATCCTGGCCGAGGACGTGCCGGTGCATGTGATGGATATGCCCCAGATGAAGCGGCCCCAGGACATTGCCAAGTGGGAAGATGAGATCCGCGCTTTCCTGGCGGTGGTGGAAGAACAGACCGGCAACAAAGTGACCCCTGAGAAACTGGCGGAAGCCATTAAGCTGATCAACAATAAGCGCAAAGCCCTGGCCCGGGTCTATGCCTGCCGCAAAGCGGACCCCGCGCCCATCAGCGGCAAGGACGCGCTGCTGATGATGCAGATCGCTTTCTACGACGACCCGGCCCGCTGCGCCCAGATGGCCAATCAGCTGGCGGATGAGCTGGAGCAGCGCGTCCAGGATAATATCGGCGTGTTCCCCCAGGGGACCAAGCGCATCATGATCTCCGGCACGCCCATGGCCATTCCCAACTGGAAGATGCACCATATCGTGGAGACTTGCGGCGCAGCCGTGGTCTGCGAGGAAGCCTGCACCGGCACCCGCTATTTCGAAAACCTGGTGGACGAGATCCAGACCACTCTGGAAGGCCAGATCCACGCTTTGGCCGAACGCTATATGAAAAACAACTGCGCCTGCTTCACCCCGAACAAGGGGCGTATTGGGGACATCATCCGCCTCTGCCGGGAATACCGGGTGGACGGTGTGCTGGACGTAAACCTGAAATTCTGCACCCTCTATGATACGGAAGGCCGGGATGTGGAACGGGCCCTGAAGGAAGCCGGTATCCCGGTGCTGGGCCTGGAAACCGATTATGTGGATACCGACGCGGAACAGCTCCGCACCCGGATCGGCGCTTTCCTGGAAATGCTCGGCGCATGAGTTCGGAGATCACCGACTGGTACATCCTCTTCTTCGATCACACGGACGGCATGCGGATGTACCGCTATCTGAAAGGCCAAGGGCTGGCCGTGCGCATCTCCCCCGCGCCCCGGGCCGTTTCCGTGTGCTGCGGCATGTCCCTGCTGGCGGGAGACGCGGAGATCAAGGCGGTGCGGCGGGAGGCGGAAGCCTCCGGCATCGCCTATGACCGCATCGTGCCCCTGCCCCGGCAGATCAACCCGAAGCGGGACGTTTATTGTTGACGCATAGTTAAAGAAAGCGGGGAGCCGGATGATCATTCCAGTTCCCCCGCGGGTGTTTTATGGACTATATCGGTATTGATATCGGCTCCACCGCCGCCAAGGCGGCGGTGACCGGGGCCCATGACCTCCGCTTTACCCTGCCTACCGGCTGGAGCAGCATCGAGACAGCCAAGGCTATTAAGGAACAGCTGAAACAGGGCGGCGTGGACTTGGAAGCGGCTGTGGTGGTGGCCACCGGCTATGGCCGGGGCGCGGTGGATTTCGCCGTGAAGCAGATCACGGAGATCACCTGCCATGCCGCCGGCTGCGCCGCCGGCTACCCGGACTGTACGGTGATCGACGTGGGCGGCCAGGATACCAAGGTCATCCGCATCGCCAAGGGCAGCGTCAACGACTTTCTGATGAATGACAAATGCTCCGCCGGCACCGGCAAATTTATCGAAGTCATGGCCAACCGCCTGGGCTGTGCCATCGATGATTTGTTCGCCTTGGCCGCGGCGGGACAGGCCCTGCCCATCAGCTCCTTATGCACGGTGTTCGCCGAATCCGAGGTGATCAACCATATCGGCGCGGGCAAGCGGCGGCAGGATATTGCCGCCGGCGTGGTGGACAGCGTGGCGGAAAAAGTGGCCGGCTTGGCCCTGCGCCTGCCCTTGGCGGAAACCGTACTGCTCACCGGCGGCCTCAGCCATCTGCCCCTGTTCGCGGAACGCATCGGCATGAAGCTGCGCCACCCAGTGAGCGCCCTGCCGGAGGGCCGCTATGCCGGCGCTTACGGCGCGGCGCGCCTGGCCCGGAATATTGCAGAAAAGGAGGGAAAAAAATGACAGGAATCTATTTGGACAACGCCGTCACCGCTTACCCCAAAGCCCCGGGCGTGGGCGGAGCCATGCACCGCTATATTGATGAGGTCGGCGCCAATATCAGCCGGGGCTGCTACGCCAAGGCCATGGATGCGGCCCTGGTGGTGCTGGAGGCCCGGGAACGGCTGGCCCGGCTGTTTCATTTTCCCGGCCAGACCAATCAGGTAATCTTCACCCCGGGGGCGACCTTTGGGCTGAACCTGCTGCTCCGGGGCTACCTCCGCCCAGGCGACCATGTGCTGGTGAGCAGCCTGGAACACAACGCGGTGATGCGGCCTTTGCAGGAATTGGCGGCCCAGGGCATTTCCTTCAGCCGCATCCCCGCCGACCAGGACGGCAGGACGGATGCGGCAGCGATCCCTCCCCTGCTCCGGGCCGGCACCCGCCTGATCCTGGTCAGTCACGCTTCCAATGTCAGCGGGACGCTGTTTCCCCTGGCGGAGGCGGCTGCCATCGCCAAAGAACAGGGTATCCCCCTGGCAGTGGACGGGGCCCAAACCGCCGGGCACTATCCCCTTGATTTTAGGGCGCTGGGCCTGGCGGCCCTCTGCGTCCCCGGCCATAAAGGGTTGTTGGGCCCGCAAGGGATCGGCGCGCTGCTCCTGGCCGAGGACTTTGCCAAGGATTTACGCCCGCTGATCAGCGGCGGCACCGGCAGCAGCTCCGACCTGGAGATACAGCCGGTGCTCCTGCCTGACCGCTTCGAATCCGGCACCTTGAACCTGCCGGGCATTTTCGGCCTCCACGCCGCCCTAGGCTTTGTGCTGGAGCAAGGCATAGAGAAACTACGCGCCCATGAACTGGCTCTGACTCAACGGCTGCTGGACGGCGTGGCCGGGCTGCCGCTGCGGGTGGCCGGGCCGCTGCAGGCAGCGCAGCGCGTGGGCGTGGTATCCCTGGACTTCGCCAGGCTGGATAACGCTATGGCAGCCTTCCGCCTGGAACAGGAGTTCGGCATCGCCAGCCGCTGCGGCCTGCATTGCGCGCCCAACGCCCATAAGACCCTGGGCACCTTTCCCCAGGGCACCCTGCGCTTATCCCCGGGCTATGCCACCACAGAAAAAGAAATCGACGCCGCCGTTGCGGCGATCAAAATTATATCGGAGGGATGATCATGTTCATCGACGCGATTGGCAAAGCCTGCCCCACCCCGGTGATCCTGACCAAAAAAGCCATCGATAGCGGCGCTGAAGATCTGACGGTGGCAGTGGATAATGAAGCCGCTGTGGGGAACCTGACCCGGCTGGGCAACACCCTGGGACTGACGGTGAACGCCGAAAGGAAAGACGGCAATTTTGCGGTGCATTTTTCCGGGAAGGCCGCCGTTGATCCTATTGCCCCGGCTGCCCAGGCCGAACCGGCCTGTACCGCTGCCGGCTGCGGCTATGCGGTGTTTATCGGCAAGGACTCTGTCGGCGGGGGCGAGGGCGAGCTGGGCTATAATCTGCTGAAAATGGCCCTCTACACCCTGGCCCAGGGGGAAGCGGTTCCGGCCAGTATCCTGTTTATGAACAGCGGCGTGAAGCTGCCTGCCGGTGAGGAGCAGCAGGTGATCGACAGCCTGAACGAACTCATTGCCAAAGGCAGCGAGGTGCTGGTCTGCGGCACCTGCCTGAATTTCTATGGGTTGACGGAGCAGCTGAAGGCGGGCGTGGTCAGCAATATGTACGACATCCTTTCCCGGATGCAGGCCGCGGCCAAAGTGATCAGCTTATAAAGGCAGGGCCAAGGGACAGCTCTATGCATGCGCCATAGTGGGGGGCCAAATTATTTGTAAGCAATTCTAGGCGTTTTGGCGCAGATATGCTATGATATAGTATAAGCGTCCTCTATCTGTTTCGTGGCTACAGGCGGTGCAAATATGGAATTTCGACAACTGGAGATCCTGGTGGCCATCGTGGAAACCGGCAGCTTTTCCCGGGCCGGGGAACGGCAGTATCTCTCCCAGCCCGCGGTCACGGCCCAGATCAGCGCCTTGGAAGAGGAGCTGGCGCAGCAGCTGCTGATCCGCGGCAATAAAGGTGTGCGCCTGACCGAAAGCGGCAAAGTTTTGTATGAATACGCGCTTTCCGCCCTAAACCAGCGGGAAGAAACCATAATCAGGCTGGCCAAAGACCGTCCGGCTGCCGGCCAGCTCCGTATCGCCGCTTCCTCGGTGCCGGCCCAATATTTACTGCCGGATTTGCTGTCCAGTTTTCAAAAGCAGCATGAGGACATGCGGATCAACCTGATTTTTTGCGATAGCATTGAGGTCGGGCGGAAGCTCAGCGAACAGCAGGCGGATATCGGTTTCAGCGGTTTTTGCTCTTTCAACGCGGAATGCGAATACCAGCCCATTGCCGAAGACCGCCTGGTAGTCATCACGCCTAATGCGGCCAAATACGCGGAACTGCCGAAAGCCAATCCCTTCCCCCTGACGCAGCTGCTCACCGAACCCATGCTGATGCGGGAAAGCGGCTCCGGCACCCGGCGGGAGTTCACCAATTACCTGCAAAAAACCATGCCTGGCGCAACGCCGAATATCGTGGCCGTGATGGAGGATTATCTGGCCATCAAAAACAGCGTGGCCGCCGGCATGGGCGTAGCCGTCATGTCTGAGCGGGCGGTGGAGGATTATGTGCGGCTCGGCTATATCCTGGCCTTTCCTCTGGGCGAGGAAGCCGTGCGTAACCTCTATATCCTGCGCCGCAAAAAAAGCCGTCTGCTGGGCGTGGCCAAGGAATTCTATCAGTTCGTCATCGAACGCCTAAGTAAGTAAACCGGCAGCAGGCTCTTTGCTAAGACTGGGTAACTGCCGGCCGATTGAACGGTACGGTAGGCACTTTGAATTACTCCGAATAAATCAGCGTTTATTTACAAGGATATCCCCTTGCCAGCTTTTGCTTCTGTTATCATACAGTTGAATTCATCACGCTTGCTGAAATCTGTTCCGGTTACTTTCTCGGCATAAAAGCGGGCAAAATGCCATCCCGGGTTGCCGGTAATGTAATCTCTGTAATATTTAATTTGTGATTCAAAACTCTGATGCTACTCATCTGTTTCACTGCTGAAGCATTATTTTTGCATCTCCTATCATGAATTTTCAACAACAAAAAGCAGGCCCGATGACTTGCTAAAGTCTTGCGCGATATAGTTAAAGGCTGAGCGCGGGCAGTCGCCTAAAACCCCGCACCTTTGCTGTAAATTTAGCCCCATAATACATGAAAACGCCAGCTAGTATTCTAGCTGGCGTTTTCGGGCAACCTGTGTATTTGTCCAACAAAAAAGATGCAGCGTACTTTAGCAGAAAGTTTGGATAGTTCTTCTCATGAATTTATGTCTTAGTCAAGAAAACGCAAATCGTTGGCTCGCCGGACGTGGTGGGGTTAATAGAGATTTTAGGAAGATTACAACCCAGCATGGCAAATGCCTGCACCCCGGCGGCAGGTTAGTTACTCCGATAAAGCAGGCGTTGAAAAGAATGGAAATATATGTCATCAGGCGGCTTTTGTGGTATAATATGATATATTGCCTATACTTTTTGCGGAGGTTAAATATATGGATTCTATTAAACGCGGAAAAGTCCTGGTAATCGTGATGATTTCCGTATGCTTAACTATCAGCTTTATCTCATTTGCGTTAAGCGCGTCTCTCGAACATACTTCAGGTGAGACGCTAAACGCCATTCATGAACTGGTTCAGGGGTTTATCCGCTTTATTCTTGAATGCGCATTATTCTTCTTTCTGTTTAAGGGCCACAAATGGGCGAAAATCACCACGATGGTCTTGTACGGGATCGGCGCCATAGGTTCTCTTATCACCATGTTTTCCACACATATGCTCATGGCCGTATTTTTCATTTCATATAGCGCATTTTTTATCATCCTGCTGCTGAAACCGGTAAACGCGTTTCTTGAATTTCAGCGGGGAAAAAGGGCGGAAGAAAAACCCATCGAGATTTCTTAAACATATACCGTTTACGCCTGTTATCGGGATATCTATAGTGCTTCATATTGCTCATCTATCCATTCATATAGCAGTTGTAGCAGTAGGACTTTTACGGGTTTCTACATCGCAAAATCCACGTTTTTGCACTTTCGTTGTCCAATTATTCCATATCAAACAGAAAATGAAAAGGCTAGCCCATGCTCGCCTTTTATAAAGAAAGAAGGTCGTATCGGGGACAAGTCCAAAAAACTTGTTCCAAATATCGACCTTCTATCAAAAAAAGATGCA
>DAIMZM010000092.1:0-9324 GCA_036733985.1 Bacillota bacterium | reverse complement strand
CCTCTATTGACAACGCCTGGGCTGTGACGCGGCTGCGCTGCTTTTCCCCGCTGAATTCGGTCTCCGCGGGCAGCAGGCCCAGGCCGGCAATGGCGCCGCCCCCTTCCACGCCCGCCGCGTCAATGATACGTTGGCCCAGCATCTGATAGCCGCCGCAAAGGCCGGCTATCACCGTGCCCGTGGCAGCCAGCTGCTTGATGGCCGCTTCCAGCCCGCTTTCCCTCAGCCATTTCAGGTCGCTGATGGTGCTTTTGCTGCCGGGGAGGACAAGCATATCCGGCCGGCCCAGCTCGGCTGCTTTGCGGATATAGCGCAAGCCCACGCCGGGGCTGGCTTCCAGGGCGGCGAAATCCGTGAAATTGGCGATATGGGGCAGGCGGATGACAACGATATCCAGCAACCCATTGACAGAGCGGCGTTCCAGGCGCTGGGCCAGGCTGTCCTCGTCGGCGATATCCACCGGCAACAAGGGGATCACCCCGGCCACCGGTTTGCCGGTGCGCTGTTCCAACAGGGCCAGGCCTGGCTGGAGGATAGCCGGATCCCCCCGGAATTTGTTGATGACCAAGGCCTTGACCAGGCTTTGCTCTTCCGCTTCCAACAGGGCAATGGTGCCGTAGAGCTGGGCGAAGACCCCGCCCCGGTCAATATCCCCCACCAGCAGCACCGGGGAGCGGGCCAGCCGGGCCATGCCCATATTCACCAGGTCGTCCGACCGCAAATTGATCTCCGCCGGGCTGCCCGCCCCTTCCAGCACCATGATGTCGCTTTCCGCCGCCAGGGATTCATAAGCCTGCCGCACTGTTGGCAGCAGCGTCCGCTTCATGGCCAGATAATCTTGGGCGCTCACATTCCCCCGTACCTCGCCGTTGACGATGAGCTGGGAGCCGACAGCGCTCACCGGCTTCAGCAAAATCGGGTTCATGCGCACGCTGGGAGAGAGATTGCCCGCTTCCGCCTGCACGGCCTGGGCCCGGCCCATTTCCAGCCCCTCGTCAGTGATATAGGAATTCAGGGCCATGTTCTGGGCCTTAAAGGGGGCTACCCGGTAACCGTCCTGCCAAAAGATGCGGCAAAGCCCGGCAGCGACCAGGCTTTTACCCGCATTGGACATAGTGCCCTGTACCATGATGGCTTTAGCCATGAACGACCTCCTCCATAGCGCTAAGCAGCGCCTGGTTTTCCACCCGTGTTTTTAAGCCGATGCGGCTGTAACAGCCGTCCAGGCCGGTGAAATTGGCGCAGTCCCGTATCAGGATACCGTGGGCCCGGAGAGGCGTTGCCAGAGGCCGGGGGCTTTTCACCAGCAGGAAATTGGCGTCGCTGGGATAAACGGTCAAGCCCAGGGCTGCCAGGCCCGCGGACATAAAAGCCCGCTCCCTGACCACCAGTTGCCGGCTCTGCTCCAGCCAATCTGTTTCCCCGAGGGCCGCCAGGCCCGCTGCCTGGGCCGGGGCCGAGACGCTCCAGGTGGGGCAAAAGGCGGCGACGCGGGCCAGCAAAACCGTATCCCCGCAATAGAGCTGACCCAGGCGCAGGCCTGCCATGGCATAGGTCTTGGTGAAGGCCTGCAGGATCAGCAAATGGGGATGGTTTTTCAGCTGCGGCAGCAGGCTGCTCCCCTGACTGAGATCGATAAAGCATTCGTCCAGCACCAGCAGCGTCCTGTTTTCTCCGCAGGCCGCAATGATCTTCCCCAGCAGGGGCGGCTCTGCCAGGCGGCCGGTGGGATTATTGGGATTGCAGAGGAAGAGCAGGCCGGTCCCGGGTGTGAGCGTTGCCAGGATCTGCTCTGTCAGGGCAAAGCCTGTCTCCGGCCTAAGGATATGCTGCCGCATCGCGTTGCCGAAGAGCAGGGCGGCCCGCTCGTATTCGCTGAAGGTGGGGGCCAGGGTCAGCATGGCCCTGGGCCGGAGGCTGGCGCAGAGGGCGAGGATCAGCTCGGAGGCGCCATTGCCGCAGAGCACCATGTCCGGGCTCAGCCCTTGCCTGGCAGCCAGGGCCCACCGTAGCGCCCGGCAGGAGGGGTCGGGATAATGGGCGTAGTCCGGGATATGGCTGGCCAGAGCTTCCTTCACCGCCGTTGGCAGGCCCAAGGGATTGGTGCTGACGGAAAAATCCAGCCTGATCCCGCTCTCCCCATAAATGTCGCCGCCATGTTCATAGCGCTGCATAGAGCACCCCCCTCAGCGCCAGGCTGAGCAGCAGCATCAGCACGGCGCTGACCATAAGCAGCTTTTGGGCGCGGCAGATATCCGCCGCCTCCACGGGCCGGTCGTCATCCCCCAGCCAGGGCTTTTGCTTCAGCTGGCCGCCATAGTAAGCGTCGCCCCCCAGGCGGATATGGAGCGCCCCGGCGACCAGGGCCTCGCTCTGGCCGGCATTGGGGCTGGCTGGCAAACGGCGGTCCCGCTGCCAAACGCGCCGGGCGTTTTTGGCGTCCAGGCGGCAAAGCCAGGCAGCGGCCAGCAGCAGCAGAGCGCAAAGCCGGGCGGGGATGAAGTTCAAGGCGTCGTCCAGCTGAGCGGCGAAGCGGCCAAAATCCCGGTAGCGGGCATCCTCATAGCCGATCATGGAATCCATGGTATTGGCCGCCTTATAGAGGCAGCCGGCCGCTGCGCCGCCCAGCAGCAAATAGAACAGGGGGGCGATCACCCCGTCGCTGCTGTTCTCCGCTACCGTCTCCACAGCGGCCCGGATTATCCCGGCCTGATCCAGCCCTGCCGTATCCCGGCCCACGATGCTGCCCAACGCCTGGCGGGCCTGGGCCGGATCATCCGCCTGCAGCGCCGCCCAGACCTTGCCGCTTTCCAGCCTGAGGCTTTTCACGGCCAGCAACTGCCAGCAGAGCAGCGTTTCCAGCGCCCAATACAGCCAGGGGGAAAGTTGCCAGGCCAGGTATAGGAGAAGCGCGGGGCAGGCGGTAAAGGTCAGCAGCGTGATCAGGGCCAGCAGCGCGCCGTGGAAAGAGCGGTGAGGCAGCGGATAAAGGCGCTGCTCCAGCCGCTGGATCAAGCCGCCCATGGCCCGGATAAGATGGGGCCAGCGGCGGGGGTCGCCCAGGAGCAGGTCCAGGAGGAAACCGGCTGCCAGCGCAGCGCTGCTATAGAGGATCAGCATGAGAGACCTCCTCTCGCCGCCCTCCCCTGCCCAGCCCCGAAGGCCAGGGCTTTTTGGACGAAATTTTCGGCGATGGCGGGGGCGGCGGGAAAATAAAGATGGGGGAAGCCGGCATAGAGCGTATCCGTGGCATGGACGCAGGGCCAGCGCTGATCGGAAAGGGGCTTTTCAGCCATAAAATCCCGGCCTGCCGCCTCGCTCTCATAATAATGGAATTCATGGGCGGGGAAGCGGGTTCCTGCCGCGCAAAGCAGATTATCCTGCCGCGCCTGCAGCGTCACATAGCCGAAACGGCTCAGCCCCGCCCCCCGCCCGGCCTTGGCCGGGATGACCCCCGCCAGGGAATGGCCGTCCAGCCGCTCATGGAGATAAAGGAAGCCGCCGCATTCGGCGATGGCAGGCAGGCCGCCTGCTATTGCCTCCTTCACAGTCCGCAGCATGGCGGTATTGCCGGCGAGGGCCGGCAGGTGCAGCTCCGGATAGCCGCCGCAAAGGTAGAGCCCGCCGATATCAGGGGGCAAGGCCATGTCCCGCAACGGGCTGAAAAAGACCAGCTCCGCCCCTAAACTCCGCAACAGTTCCAAATTCTCCTGATAGAGGAAACAGAAGGCTTCGTCCCAGGCCACAGCCAGTCGTACCGGCCCCAGGGGTTGCGTCGCCGGCGGCGTCTCAGCCAGGGGCGGCGCGACAGCGGCCAGGGCCAGCAGGCTGTCCATGGCCAAATATTCCTCAGCCAGGCTGGCCAAACGCGCCAGCTTTTCCCCCAAATCGCTGATCTCCCCGGCGGTGAGCAGGCCTAAATGCCGGCTGCCGATGGCCGCCTCCGGCGTCTTGGGCAAATGGCCCAGGGGCTGCAGGCCCAGGCCGGCCGCGATCTCCGCCAGCCCAGGATAAAGCTTGGCCGGGGCATTGTTGAAGATCACGCCGCGGATACGGCTGTCCTGGCGGTAGGTCAGGAAGCCTTTCAGCACAGCCCCGGCAGAGGCATACATACCCCGCATATCCAGCACCAGCACCGCGGGGGTATCGGTGGCCCTGGCCACGTCCCAGGCGCTGTATTTCCCCCTTGGCCCGACGCCATCATAATAGCCCATAGCCCCTTCCAACAGGGAAAGGCGGCTGCCACTCTTGGCCAGCTGCTGCCGGAGCTGGGTCGGCGTGGAGAAGAAGGGGTCCAGGTTATGGCTGGGCACGCCGATGGCCCGGCTATGGAACATGGGGTCGATATAATCCGGCCCGCATTTCCAGGCAGCCGGCTGCAATCCCCTGCTCTGCCAGGCCTGAAGTAGGGCGCAGGCTACCGTGGTCTTGCCGCAGCCGGAATGGGCGCCGCTGATCATCAGCCTAGCCATCGCCGCCACCGCTGATGACGAAGACAGGGGAATTGGCCCGCAGCATATGCCGGGCCCCAACCTTTTCCAGCCGCGCCAGGCTGATTTGGCTAACGGCCGGCTCCATGCCCTGGCTGGCAAAGGCTGCCAGCGCTTCCTCAAGGGTTTCCAAAGTGATGGCGTTCATGGCCAGCCGCAGGCGGGGATTTTGGCTGAAAAGCGCGGCGCAGATCGCTGGGAGCGAGCCGGAACTGCCGCCGATGAAGGCGATATCCAATGCCGGCAGCTGGGCCAGGGCAGCCGGGGCCCTGCCTTGGATAAGGGTCACATTGCCCAGGTGGAAGCGGCGGCAGTTGGCTGCCACCAGCGCCAGGGCTGCCGGGTCTTGCTCAATAGCGTAGACCCGGCCCGCGTAAGCGGCCAGGGCCAGCTCCACCGTGACCGAGCCGGTGCCGGCCCCGATGTCGGCGCAGATCGCGCCGGGCCAGGGGGCCAGGCGGCTCAGGGCGACGGCCCGTATTTCCGCTTTGGTCATGGGCGCGCCGCCCCGGATGAATTCCCCGTCCGGGATGCCCAGGCGCAAGCGCTGGTCAGGCCGGGGGTTCTCCACCAGCAGCACGGCCAGATCGCCAATATCGGCGGCGGCCAGCTCAGCCGCTGTAAGCGTCAGGATGCGCTCTGTAGCCAGCCCCAGGTCTTCCCCCACCATGACCGGGAGGCTGCCAAAGCCGGCCTGGGACAGGACCTGGCCCAGGCCGGCCATATTGCCGCCGGTGAGGGCGAAGGTGAGGCGGTTGCGGCGCACCGTATCCGCCAGGTTTTCCTCCCGGCCATGGCAGCTGATCAGCGCCATATCCTGCCAGGGCCGGCCCAGGCAAGCGCAAAAATAGCTGAGGCTGGAGACGCCGGGGATCAGCCTGGGCTGATAGTCCCGCAGGGCAACGCTAAACCCCCCGGCGGCGCTATAAAAGCCCACGTCGCCGGAGACCAGCAGGCAGAAATTCGGCCCAGCCTCAGCCCGGATGATGGACGCCACCTTTTCCGGCGCATAGGCGGCAATAGTTGGTTTTCCCAGCTCAGTCACTTGGGCCAGCAGCCGGGGCGCGCCGATGAGCAGGTCGGCCTGCTCGATCGCTGTCCTTCCCGCTGTTGTCAGGCTGGCGGCGTTCAGGCCCAGGCCCACGATGGTCACGGTTTTCATAAAGCATCCTCCTGGATGAGCTGCAAAATTGCGGCCAGGCTGAGGCCGGCCTCTGTCGCGGGCCGGGCCAGCAGGGCCATGGTCATGCCCGCGGCCATGGCGGCCGCCCGCTTTTCCTCATAGCCGCCGGCAGCGCCGGATTCCTTGCTGAGCAGGATATCCGCCCCGCTCTCCCGGAAGAGGGCGGCATTGCAAGCCGCGGAAAAGGGGCCCTGCATGCAGATGATATGGGCTGCCGGGAAGCCTGCTGCCAGGCAAGCGGTCAGGCCGGCGGGATCGGGCAGGATGCGCAGCCAGACGCGCTGCTGATAGTCGCTGACCCAGGCCAGCGCCGCCGCTTCCTTGGCCCCCAGGGTGGAGAAGATGATCCCCGCCTGGCTGTCCAGCCAACTGACCAGCGCCGGGAGATCGGAAAAAAGCAGGCAACCGGCGCTATCCAGCGCCTCCCGCTCCAGGCAAAGACGGCGGACGCCCAGCTTTTCGCAGGCGGCGCGGATATTCTCGCTGGCCAGTTCCGCATAGGGATGGGTGGCGTCGATCACCAGGCGGGGCTGCTCCCGAGCCAGCAAAGCGGCCATGGCGGCGCCGTCCAGCAGCCCTCTTTGCACGCGCAGGGCCGGGCCAGGAGCGAGCAGGCTTTCCCCATAGCCTGTGGTCACGCAAACCAGGGTGTCCAAGTCCTTGTCCGCCAGGGCCTGGCTGATCAGCCGACCTTCCCCGGTGCCGCCGAAGACGATGATCTCAGCCAAGGCGATACCCCCGGGGCGTCACCATTTTCCCGTCCAGGGCCTGGGTCTGGCTATTGCCCACAAAGACCGTGGTGGACATATCCACCGCCGCCGTCACCAATTCCGCCAGGGTGAGGATGGACGCCTGCTGGCCCGGCCGGCCGATCTGCCGGGCCAGGCCGCAAACAGTGGCCGGGGCTTTATGTGCCAGCAGGATGGCGGCGGCCTGGGCCAAATAGCCCTGCCGCTGCCGGCTCACGGGATTATACAAAGCCAGGCAAAAGTCGGCGACGGCGGCAGAATCAGCAAGCTGATGCTCAAACGGGATGGTACTCTCGTGTGAAACTATGACAGAGGCTGGGATGTTGATCTCTCCGACCCAGACACGTAGCTTGCCCTTGAGTTTCTCCTGTACAGTGAAAACCACTAACCGACGCTTATGACAACCGAGGTTCAGCCCTGCATGGGGCTGTATCTCGTACAGATAGATTTTGACTGACTGCCGACGGCGGTCTTATTTTTTGCTCTTTTCTTGGGTTGCTTCCAGCTTCTTATTTCTGCGGGATTTTTTAGCCCTTTGTGCGTCGTATGCTTTCTTGCATTGAGGGTCTCCGCAATAAGTATGTCTATTGTTTCGCCGGATAAACGCTGTGCCGCATATCGGGCAGGTAGTGAGTGTACCATCATATTTTTCGTTGCGTTGTCCAGCTTCTTCCGGGGGGCCAAAGTCCACAATCATCCGGGCAAGCGTATACCAAGCGATATCGAAAACGGAATGAACATCCGCAGCAAAAACAACGCTGTTATTTTTTGGGTTCATTTTTAGCCGCATATGAAAATCCGGGATGATATCTATAAGAATATCGCGCAGGTCGTTAAAATAGTCAAACGGCTGACGAGCAAACGACGGCGGCGGTTCTACTGCTTGGGCCTTCTTCTTTAATTTGGCATACGCCTTCATTATTTCAACGATATCATCCAACGCATCTATTTCCGGGATAGGCTCCAGCTTTTCAGGTTCCTCTCGCTTATATTGCTCAAAAAACGGCAAGCCCTCGAAGAATTTGCCTTCCGTCGCTAAATTGAAAGCCGGGTCACTGGCACCGGCACATTCTGCTTTAAGCGCAAAGAAAAACTGTGCTGCAACATAGAATCTGCCCAAATCATGCATAAAGTCGGAAACGCTGAACATCGCATCACGCTCAACCCAATAGCCGTTTTTTCCGGCGGTGATATCGACTTCGGTGAGGGTCGTGTACAGCGAGTCTATATCATATGGGTGTGCAATGGTTTTGCAAAACTGAATAATCAATTCATTGAACGGCTTCTTTTCGGAGAAGCTGTTTATTCTGCTGCCGAGGTTATAAAGCTCCAGAAACAGTTCTTTACCGGACAGGCCATTCTGCTTGTCAATGTCCGGCTCCATACCTTTATATACAAGCGGCTTCAGACATACTACATTGCCCGGTGCTTCATCATACTCATAATCTTTGAAGCGAAAGGTGTGGTAAATAAGCTGCCCGATTCCACCGACATCACCAAATCCAATTATATCAGATGTATTGTCAGCTTTTGACACTGTAAATAAACCCCATTCGTCGTATGGCATTTTCATTTCCTCCATCACATTTAGCGTCACATTTAAATGTTTGTTATATGTGACATTGTATCGTACAATACAGTAGAAAACAAGAGCAAAGAACAAAATTGTTTTCAAACCAGCGGAAGTCAATCGGAGAGATTGTTCCCCGCAACGATGGGGCAGTCTGCCCAGAGAGGACTAAAAGGAGGAAATGGCATGAAAGACCGTAAAAAGCAGAGGGAAAACCGGAAGCTGAAGCAAAAAGAGGAAATGATTGATAAGCACAACAGCTTCGGCAACAAGGATTTGACCCCGTTCAACGCAGTCCTTCAGATGAGAACGAAAGACAAAGCGGCCATCGCACTCAAGTAGTGCGGTGGCTGTTTGCAAAATACAGAACGGAAGGAGAGAAACTTTATGGAGAAATCGACAATGAGCGTTCAGGAGCTTTCCATGCAGATGGGAATCAGCCTGCCGAAAGCGTATGAGCTTACAAAGACGCCCGGCTTCCCGGCA
This sequence comes from Bacillota bacterium, assembly GCA_036733985.1. Classification (GTDB taxonomy): domain Bacteria; phylum Bacillota; class Dehalobacteriia; order UBA4068; family UBA4068; genus DAIMZM01. The sequence goes on along the minus strand of DAIMZM010000092.1, from coordinate 846 downwards.
TTTCGTATCGGGACGAGGATTCTCATTCCGATAGAAGCCTTTCATAAATGGCTTCAGGAAAGCACGCTGTCTGCTCGTGACGGGAACGGAAGTGATTCGACGCAATGAACACCGCACCTACAGCCTTCTGCGCCAATTGCAGAGGCGATGAAAGCAACTGCCGATATCCGAATAAAATCGTTATTGATGGCATTGAAGCATTTCGAAGGCTGGTCTCATATGACCATGTGTTTACGGAATTCAAGGATAATTACCGCAGCAATAAAAACTTTATCCGAGCATGGGGCTTGCCCGAAGATATCGACAACGACCACTCGGATAAGCCAGAGGATTGGATTTACCCGGCAGACATCGCCGCATTCTTCACCAATGTCCGGTATTTCATTCACTACAGCCGTCATCACATGAAGCAAAAAGACAGCAAATCTCCGAGGCCACGCTTCCATGTAGACTTCATTATAGACGAAGAGGATGACTATGAGACCTTCGCAAATTTGAAAAAGCAGGTGTTCAGCATTTTTCCGTTCTTTGATGACCAAGCGCAGGATGTGGCACGTTTTCTATATGGCACCGAGAACCCGGATATAGAATACCACGATGGGTCGCTGACGCTGACGGCATTCATGAAGGAATATGAAGCCGCAGATGCCTTCGCCAATATGACTGAGGTTATCACAGAGGGGCACCGCAATTCCACGCTATCGAGGTTCGCAGGTCGAATCATTGTGAAATTAGATGACACCGAAGAAGCGCGTCAACGGTTTTTGGAGGAAGCCCAAAAGTGCGATGTGCCACTCCCGGACAATGAGCTTCGGAGCATTTGGACAAGCGCGCAGGGTTTTCTCA
>DAIMZM010000091.1:0-9564 GCA_036733985.1 Bacillota bacterium | reverse complement strand
CGTCTTTGAAGACCTGGAGATCGTGGAGAGCACGCCGCGCAATTCACCCATCGCCGCCGCCTGCCTGGACGACGCCGTCCTGCGCGCCCTGTTCTCCTATAACGGCGTTCCTTGCGAGGGCCAGTTCGCGGCCGGGGTGGCCGACGCCATGACCGCCTACATGTATGATGTGGACGCCGGTTATTATGTGGTCTACTTCATCACCGGCATTTCCGCGCCGGCCGACGAATTCTACCTGCTGCAAAACACCCTGGCCCAAGCCCTGGCCAGCTTTCAATATACGGAAAGCTATATCCGGCAGGGGGTGGAGCGCATTGACGAGGGCACCCGGCTGGCGCTGGAAATTGGGCAAATGCTCTCAGAGACCGCCGCCGCCAATAATCAGGCCTGGCATGACCGCCAGCGGCCCATTGACGCCCTCTCGCAAAAAAGAAGCGACGCCCGGCTGGGCTACGACCGCCTCTATGATACGGAAACCGGCGAAATTTACCGGGCTGAGCTGGGTTTCTATGATAGCTACGATTTGCGCCGGGACGAATACGCCAATCCCAATTTGCAGCTGATACCGGACAACGGCTACGACCTCTATGACCGGAAAATCGACGGCTACATCTACAAATGACACGGCCCTCAGGGCAACGGAGGTAAGCCTATGCCGGTAAAAACAAATGGCCTGACCAGCCGCATACTTTGTCTAATCTGCGCTTTAAGCCTTTTATCAACCGTGCTTTGCGCCTGCGGCGACGTGATTGTCGAGCCCAAATGGGTGATCGGCGTTAAGGGCGGGTCAGCAGCGGTGTTTAGCAGCCTGGATTATGGGGAGCTGCAAGAGGTGCGCGTCACAACAGAAACCACGCTGCCTGACGGCGGCGTGGCCGAGGAAACCTGGCAGGGCGTTTATTTGCGGGACGTGCTCAACTATCTGGGCGCAACAGCGTATGCCTCCGTCACCCTGACCGCCGCCGACGGCACAACCTGCGCCTATTCCCCCGCCCTGATCAACGCCCCCGCCGTCATCCTGGCTGTCAAGCGCGACGGCAGGGAACTGGAAGACCAGGGGCTTAGCTATATTCAGGTCATTGCCGTTGGTCAGGAACAAAACCTGTGGCTGGATCAGCTGGACAGCATAACCGTCAATGAATGACCGCTCCTGCCAATGCGGACTAGGGGCGCCTGTATCAAAACCCCATCCTTTTTTTACCTGCCCGCATTTTTTCCCGACTGTCCATGCAGGCGATTGCCATTTATGCCGATAGCGGAGGTAAGCGGTATGGCGTCACAGAGCCGATGCTTCCCTTATGAGAAAAGCATCATCATCAACGCCCTGTACGATACCATCGAGGCCTTGGGGCTTTCTCTCGACAGCGCCGACAGCTTAGGCGGCATGCTGTCCGTTTCTGACGGGGAGCATATGGGGAAAATGCGTATCGCCCTGGGCTTCGGCGTAGGCGTCAATCAAACCCGGGTTGAGGTTTTTCCCGAGGATACCGATGGGGGCTTTGCCGAGATCTGGAGCCCGGTGGTTTTCGATGAACTGGCGGGCAGCCTGAAGCGGCTGAAAGATTTTTGCCCCGGCCCTTGACAAAAGCATTTGGATATGGTATTTTAACAAACAATCTTAGGAAAGGATCCCCGGCTGATGAAGATCCTGTTTGCGTCAGAAAATACGCTGCTAACCGTTATTGCCCTACTGATCCCCGGCCATAGCGGCGGTTGCCTTTGCCTGCGTACAGGTTGATCATCCTGATCCCTCTTAGGTTGACGACCGCCTTGCAGCGTAACGGCTGTAAGGTTTTTTTATTTTTTATTTCTCTGGAAATCAGGAGGCCGAACATGAAACATACCGTCTTTGCCCATCAGCTGACCCGGCTGTTCAGCCTGAACGCGCTACTTTGCGGCAGCGCTTTTTTGGCTTTGCCTGAAACGGCTCCTGGTTTCCGACTACCGCTTTAGCGGAGAACAGGTCCCGGCCCGGGCAGAGCGCCCGGGCTTTTTTGTATTTAAAATTAAATAAACAACCGGGCTGTTTCAGCCAAAAGGAGGAAAACATGAACAGACGCATAAAGATTTTTGATACCACCTTGAGAGACGGGGAGCAATCCCCGGGCTGCAGCATGAATCTGCCGGAAAAGATCGAGATCGCCCACCGGCTGGAGCGGTTGCGGGTGGATGTGATCGAGGCCGGCTTTGCCATCTCTTCTCCCGGGGATTTCCAATCCGTCTCAGCCATCGCCGCTGCCGTGCAGGACTGCACCGTGGCTTCCCTGGCCCGCTGCGGGGAAAAGGATATCGACGCGGCTTACCAGGCCCTGCGCCAAGCCGTCAGCCCCCGTATCCATGTGTTTATCGCCACCTCTCCCGTTCATATGCAGTATAAGCTGAAGCTCACGCCGGAGCAGGTGCTGGAGAGCGCCGCGGCAGCGGTCAGATATGCGAAGAAGCTCTGCCCGGACGTGGAGTTCTCCGCCGAGGACGCCATGCGCAGCGACCCGGATTTCCTGGCCCAAATGGTGCGGGCCGCCATTGCCGCCGGGGCCAATGTGATCAATATTCCGGATACCGTAGGCTATGTGATGCCCTTTGAGATGCGCTCGGCTCTGGAAGATCTGCGGCAGGCCGTGCCGGAATGCGAAGGGGTGGAACTCTCGGTACACTGCCACAATGATTTGGGCATGGCCACCGCCAATACCCTGGCCGGTATCCTGGGCGGCGCTGCCCAGGTGGAATGCACCATCAACGGCATTGGCGAGCGGGCGGGCAACGCGCCTTTGGAAGAAGTGGTGATGGCCCTGCATACCCGGCCGGATCTCTACGGCGGCGCTTATTGCCAGGTGGATACCGCCCAGATCTATATGGCCAGCAAGATCGTATACGGCATCACCGGCAGATCCGCGCCGCCTACCAAGCCCATTGTGGGGGGCAATGCCTTTGCCCATGAGGCGGGCATCCACCAGCATGGCGTGATGGCCCATAAAAGCACCTATGAGATCATGACGCCGGACAGCATCGGCATCCCCGCCAAGCAGCTGGTGCTGGGCAAACATTCCGGCAGGCATGCTTTTGAGGAGCGCCTCCGGGAGCTGGGCTTCATCCTCGCCGGCCCGGAGCTGGAAAGCTGTTTTACCTGGTTTAAGGAGCTCTGCGATAAAAAGAAAGAGGTTACGGACCGGGACATCGCGGCCATGGTGCGGAACCAGGCCCCGGAACCCAGCGGCGTCTATACTTTGCAGGGTTTTTCCGTACATGCGGGGAATACCGAAGCATCCACGGCCGTGGTGTCCCTGGAGAGGGATGGCGCTGTGCAAGAAGAGGTGGCTATTGGCAACGGCCCGGTGGACGCGGCCTATAAAGCGGTGGATAAAATCATGGGGCCGCCGGAATACGGCTTTGAAAACTATGTGATCCAATCGGTTTCCGAGGGCAAGGACAGTATGGGCGAGGTCATGACCACCCTCCGCTACGACGACAAGATCTTTACCGGCCGGGGCCTGTCCACAGATATCATCAAGGCCAGCATCCTCTCGTATATCCATGCGCAAAACAAGCTGATGGCTTACTATCAGGGGAAGGAGCACGAACCATGGGCATGACCATGACGCAAAAGATCCTGGCCGCCCATTGCGGCCGGGATCAGGTTCAGCCTGGCGAAATCGTGATGGCTGCCGTGGACCTGGCGCTGGGCAATGATATTACCGCGCCCCTGGCCATCCGGCAGATGGAAAAATACGGCTTGAACCGGGTCTTTGACAAGGAAAAGGTGGCCCTGGTCATGGATCACTTTACCCCGAACAAGGATATCAAGGCAGCCGGGAATTGCCAGGAAGTGCGCCGGTTTGCCCGGGCTCAGGGGATCAGCCATTTTTACGATGTGGGGGAAATGGGCGTGGAGCATGCCCTCCTGCCCGAGCAGGGGCTGGTGGGCAGCGGCGATTTGGTGATCGGCGCGGATTCCCATACCTGCACCTATGGGGCCCTGGGGGCTTTTTCCACCGGCGTGGGCTCCACGGATCTGGCCTTTGCCATGGCCTTTGGCAAAGTGTGGCTGCGGGTTCCCGCCGCCCTCCGCTTCCTCCTGCGCAATAAACCCAGGCCATGGGTGGGGGGCAAGGATATCATCCTCCAGATCATCGGCAGCATCGGCGTCAGCGGCGCCCAATATAAGTCCATGGAATTCAGCGGCCAGGGATTGGCCCATCTCTCCCTGGAAGACCGCTTCACCATCGCCAATATGGCTATCGAGGCTGGGGCGAAAAACGGCATTTTTGCCGTTGATCAGCAAACCCTGGCTTATGAAGAGCAGACCCGGGGCCGGAGCGCCCCTTACAGCGCCGACGGGGACGCTGTCTATGAAGCCACTTATGAGATCGACCTGGCGGACATCCGCCCTACCGTGGCTTTCCCCCACCGGCCGGATAATGTCCGGCCGGTGGACGAAGCCGGGGATATTCCCATCGACCAGGTGGTGATCGGCTCCTGCACCAATGGCCGGCTGGAAGATCTCCGCATCGCGGCAGAGGTTTTGCAGGGGCGTAAAGTCAGCAGGGACTGCCGGGTGATCATTATCCCGGCTACCCAGAAAATTTATCTGCAAGCACTGGAGAAAGGCTATATCGCCGCTTTTATCCAGGCCGGCTGCGCGGTTTCCACCCCCACCTGCGGCCCCTGCCTGGGCGGGCATATGGGGGTGCTGGCCAAGGGCGAACGGGCCCTGGCCACTACCAACCGGAATTTTGTGGGCCGTATGGGCCATCCGGAAAGCGAGATCTATTTGGCCGGCCCTGCTGTGGCAGCGGCCAGCGCCGTGGCAGGCAAAATCGTCGGCCCGGACAGCTTAGGAGGTTTTTAAAATGAGGATCCAAGGAACAGCCTGGAAATACGGGGATAATATCGATACGGACGTGATCATCCCCGCCCGCTACCTGAACACCTCTGACCCGGCGGAACTGGCCGCCCATTGCCTGGAAGATCTGGATCCGGCTTTTGCCCGGCAGGCCTGTCCCGGCAGCATCCTGGTAGGGGGGCTGAATTTCGGCTGCGGCTCCTCCCGGGAGCATGCGCCCCTGGCCATCAAAGCCCAGGGCGTAGCCTGTGTGGTGGCCAAAGATTTTGCCCGCATTTTTTACCGGAACGCCATCAATATCGGCCTGCCCATCCTGGAATGCCCGGAGGCGGCGGAGAGTTGCGAAAACGGGGATGTGCTGGAAATCGATTTCGCCGCCGGGGATGTGGTCAATATCACCCAGGGCCGGCGCTACCGCGCCTTCCCCTTTCCCCCGTTTTTACAGGAGATCATCCGCTGGGGCGGCCTGCTGCCGGCGGCCCGGCAGGGCCTGGGGGAGGCGCAGCCATGAAAGCCAAGATCGCTTTGATCAAAGGGGACGGCATCGGACCGGAGGTGGCGGCTGCCGCCGCCTCAAGCCTGGAAGCCATCGGCCAAGCCTTTGGCCACAGCTTTATTTTTCGGGAAGCCCTGGCCGGCGGCGCTGCCATTGACGCGGTAGGCCAGCCCCTGCCCCAGGAGACTTTGAACATCTGCCGGGACAGCGAGGCGGTGCTCCTGGGCGCGGTGGGCGGGCCGAAGTGGGATCATCTCCCCGGCCCCCATCGCCCGGAGCAGGCCATTCTTGGGCTCAGGCAAACCTTGGGCCTGTACGCCAATCTGCGCCCGGCCCGCTTATATCCCAGCCTGGCCCCCAGGTCGCCTCTTAGGCCGGATTTGGCCGCCCGCGGCGTGGATCTGGTGATCGTCCGGGAACTGACCGGCGGTATCTACTATGGGGACAGCGGCAGAAGAAGCACGGCGGAGGGGGCAGAGGCCTACGACACGGAGCGCTATTCCGCGCCGGAAATTGAGCGCATCGGCCGCCGGGCTTTTGAGCTGGCGATGACGCGGGGGAAAAGCCTGGTCAGCGTGGATAAGGCCAATGTGCTGGAAAGCTCCAGGCTGTGGCGGGAGATCATGCACAGCCTGGCGGAGAGCTATCCGGAAGTGGCTTGCCAGGATCTGTATGTGGATAACGCCGCCATGCAGCTGATCCGGGATCCGGCCCAGTTTGATGTGATCGTCACCGGCAATCTGTTCGGCGATATCCTCTCCGACGAGGCTTCCGCCCTCACCGGCTCCATCGGTTTGCTGCCCTCGGCTTCCCTGGGCGGAGATTCCCGGGGGCTTTATGAACCCATCCACGGCTCCGCCCCGGATCTGGCCGGCCGGAATCTGGCCAATCCCCTGGCGGCCATCCTCTCCGCCGCCTTGCTGCTCCGCCATTCCCTGGGCCTGGGAGAAGAAGCGGCCTGCCTGGAGCAAGCGGTGGAAGCGGCTTTGGCCAGCGGTTTCCGTACGGCGGATCTGGCGGAGCCAGGGGTTAAGGCAATCTCCACCGGGGAAATGACGGCCCAGGTCTTGAAACGCCTCCGCCCTTGACCTGAAAAAAACTTTTTTTGACTCTTGACAGACAGGCTTTGTTTGCTGTAATATTTATGCCAACATATCCGCAGCGCGGATTAAGCCCGGAGGCAATATGCTCACATCCCTATTTGCCAGCGTAATCGTGGTCGTCATTAGCATTATCGTCATTATTAGCGATAATGCTTATCGGCGTTGCGCTGGCGGGGGTAGCTAAAGGGTCGGTATAAACACACTCTTTAAGGCCTTACAGCAAAACGCTGTAAGGCCTTATTTTTTTCCAGAACCAGGACAGAAGGGAAAGGAGCGAAAGCAAATGCTGTTAAACGGCGCGCAAATAGTGATCGAGGAATTGATCCGTCACCAGGTAGAAACAGTATTCGGCTATCCGGGCGGCGCCGTATTGGATATTTATGAGCAGCTGTATCAATACCGTGACCGGATCACTCATGTGCTTTCCGCCCATGAGCAGGGCGCGGCCCATGCCGCCGACGGTTATGCCCGGATCTCCGGCAAAACCGGCGTGGTGATCGCCACCAGCGGCCCCGGCGCCACCAATCTGGTGACCGGTATTGCCAACGCCTATCTGGATTCCGTGCCCCTGGTGGCCATCACCGGCAATGTGACCCTGGCCCTGCTGGGACGGGACAGCTTCCAGGAAGTGGATATCGTCGGCATCACCCAGCCGGTGGTCAAGCATAGCTACATCCTCCGGGATGTGCGGGAGCTGGAAACCGTGCTGCGTTCGGCTTTTGAGATCGCCGCCGCCGGCCGGAAAGGCCCGGTGCTGATCGATATCCCCAAATCCGTGCAGCGGGATTGCTGCGAATACCTGGGCCGGGAGCCCGTCTTGCCTAAGCCCTGCTTTACCGTGCCGGATCTGAGGGAAGCCCGGCAGGTGATCGCCGGCAGCAAGCGGCCTTTCATCTATTGCGGCGGCGGCGTCCTGGCTTCCCGGGCGGAAACGGAAGTGCTGGCTCTGTCAGAGCGCTTAGGCGCGCCAATCGGCCTGAGCATGATGGGCCTGACCGCCGTCCCCGCCTCCTATGAACTGAATCTGGGCATGTGCGGCATGCACGGCCATTACGGGGCCAATCAGGCCCAGGCCCAGGCGGATCTGATCATCGCCGTGGGCAGCCGCTTCAGCGACCGGGCCACCGGCGATATCCAAGAATACACCAGAAACCGGCAGGTCATACATATCGATGTGGACGAAGCGGAGCTGGGCAAAAACGTGCATTCCCTGATCGAACTCTGCGGCGACGCCAAGACCATCCTCCGCCAGCTGCTGGCGGAACTGCCGCCGGGGATGAACGGGATGAACGGGGAATGGCAAAAGCTGGCCCTGGGCTATCAGCAAGAGGACCGGCAGCGGGAAGACGGGGAAGCCTTCTCCCCCGGGAATATCATCCGGGCCATTGCCGGGCAGCTGCCGCCGGAGACGCCGGTCGCCACCGACGTGGGCCAGCATCAAATGTGGGTGATGCAGCATTACGGCTTTGAGCAGCCCCGTACCCTGCTGACTTCCGGCGGCCTGGGCGCCATGGGCTTTGGCCTGGGGGCGGCCATCGGCGGCTGCATCGCCGCCGGCCGCAGGCGGACGGTATTGTTTACCGGCGACGGCAGCTTCGGTATGAACCTGACGGAGCTGGCCACCGCGGTCAGCCAAAAGCTGCCCCTGCTGATCGTGCTGCTGAACAACGGCGCCCTGGGCATGGTGCGGCAATGGCAGGGCATGTTCTACGACGGGCATTATTCCGCCACCACCCTGGAAAGAAAGACCGATTTCGTCAAGGTGGCGGAAGCCTTCGGCGCCAGAGGCCGCCGGATCCGCTGCCTGGCTGAGCTCCGGGCGGCTTTCCAGGAGGGGTTCCCGGCAGACGGGCCCCTGGTCCTGGACTGCCGCATCAGCCAGGATGAAAAGGTCTTCCCCATGATCCCCCCCGGCGGCTCCATGAAGGATATCAGGTTGAAATAGGAGGCGAGAAAAATGAGTGAACGGTTTACAGTGGGGCTGATCGTGGAGAACCATCACGGCGTGCTGAACCGCATCGCCGGGCTCTACGGCAAACGCTGCTATAATATCGACAGCCTGACCGTGGGCGAAACCGAGGATCCCCGCTTCTCCCGGATGACCATCGTCTCCACCGGCGACGACTATATCCGGAGCCAGACGGTAAAGCAGCTGAACAAGCTGCAGGACGTCAAGCTGGCCATGCTGCTGCCGGAAGCGGAAGCCCTGTCGGTGGAGCATCTGATGATCAAGATGCGAACCAATGGCGGCGGCAATACGGAGCTGGCCGCCCTGATCAACGACTATGGCGGCAAGATCGTGGATTTGGGCGAGCATTTCCTCACCGCCGATCTGACCGGCAGCACCGAAAGGATACAGGAATTCATCAACAGATGCCTGCCCTTCGGCATCCTGGAACTGTGCCGCTCCGGCAGCCTGTCCCTGTCCAAGGGCACGGAAAAAGTTTTGAGCATCGAAACATTTAAATAAAACCTGGGAGGAACAAAAATGGCTAAAATGTATTATGAAGAGCATTGCGACAGCACCTTATTGCGGGACAAAACCGTTGCCGTGATCGGCTACGGCAGCCAGGGCCATGCCCATGCCCAGAATCTCCGGGACAGCGGCGTCCAGGTGGCGGTGGGGCTGTACCAGGGGTCTCAAAGCGCGGAACTGGCCCGGGAGGACGGCTTTCAGGTGTTGAACACCGAGGACGCGGTGCAACGGGCCGATATCGTGATGCTGCTGGTCAACGACGAGAAGATGGCAGCGCTCTACCGGGATAAGGTGGCCCCTTACTTAAAAAGCGGCATGACATTGGGCTTCGCCCATGGCTTCAATATCCATTATCGGCAAATCGTGCCCCCGGCGGATGTGAATGTGATCATGATCGCCCCTAAAGGCCCGGGCCATACGGTGCGCAGCCAGTATCAGGAGGGCAAAGGCGTGCCTTGCCTGATCGCCGTGGAACAGGATGCGAACGGCCAGGCCCAGGCTTTGGCCCTGGCTTATGCCTGGGGTATCGGCGGCGCCAGGGCCGGGGTGCTGGAAACCACCTTCAAGGAAGAGACGGAAACCGACCTCTTCAGCGAACAGTGCGTGCTCTGCGGCGGCGTCACCGCCTTGATGAAAGCGGGCTTCCAAA
>DAIMZM010000090.1:0-9576 GCA_036733985.1 Bacillota bacterium | reverse complement strand
CGCGAGCAGGCCCTTGTTCTCGGCCAGCTTCTGCAGGCCGTCGGTGAGCTGGATGGGGGTGGTGGTCAGAGTCAGCAAAGAGGCGAACAGCACCAGCAGGATCAGGCGCAGGCCCATAGCAAAGCCATAGATCAGCCCTTCCCGGGTAATGCTGAAGCTGCGCCAGGACCAGAGGGCTTCCCCGGGATAAATAAACATATTCAGCACCAGGGTCAGCCCGGCGAAAAACAGGATCAGCTTCAGGCCCCGCCAGAGGGCGGCCAGGGGGATCCGGCTCAGGGCAATGGCTGCCCCGCAGATCAGGGCCATGAAGCCCCAGCCGGTCCAATCATCGGCCACGAACAGGCTGATCATATAAATCAGGGAAATGCTGATCTTGGCCCGGGCGTCCAGGCGGTGGACAGGGGAATCCCCCGGATAATACTGGCCCAGCAGCAGCTTTTCCTTAAACATCCGGGGCCTCCTTCCGCCATTCCCGCACCCGGAGCTCAGAGGCGGTGGACTCCGGCTTTAAGGCTGCCTCCCCGGCCGGTTCCGCCAACGGCTCCGGCGCCCCGGCTAAAAAGTCCCTGATCTCCCGGAAGGCCTGGGGCACGGTAACGGCCCGGCCCGGCACCGGGATACCGGCCCGCTGCATCCGCCGCACCAAGCCGGCGGCTTCCGGAATATCCAGGCCTGCCTGACGCAGGGCTTCTTCCTGACCGAACACCTGCTCCGGACTGCCGTCCAGCATGATCCGGCCCTGATTCAGCACAATGATGCGCTGGGCCATTTCCGCCGCTTCCGCCATATTATGGGTGATCCAGATCACATTGCGGCCCTGATTGTGCAGGGCTTTGATCAGCTCCATCATCCAAACCCGGCCCCCTTCGTCCAGGCCGGCGGTGGGCTCGTCCAAAATGATCACCCGGGGCTCGAACACCAGCATGCTGGCAATGCAGACCCGGCGCTTCTGGCCGCCGGACAGGGAGAAGGGGGAACGGTGCCAGAACAGATCCGGCTCCAAACCCACCTGGACCAGGGCCTGGCGCACCTTGATATTCAGGTAGTCTTCCGGCGTGCCGTAATTTCGGGCGCCGAAAGCCACCTCCTCAAAGACGCTTTCCCCGAACAATTGCTGCTCAGGGTATTGAAAGACCAGCGCCACCTGACGGAAGGCATTGGCGTTGCTTTTCACCCTGCCACCCACCTTGACCTGGCCGGAGGTGGGCTGATACAAGCCGGCCATCAGCAGGGACAGGGTGCTTTTGCCGCTGCCGCCATGGCCGATAACCGCCGTCAGCTCGCCGTCGGGGATCTCCAGGCTGATCTCCTGCAGGGCCTGGCAGGCATTGACCGTGCCGGGCTGATAAATATAATTGACTTGCTCAAACTTGATTTGCATAGGCTTCCACGATTTCCATCACTTCATCTCCGGTAAGGCAGCCCTGAAAGCGGTCAAAGCCGCTTTCCGCCAGCAGCGCGGCCAGGCGGCAGATCTGGGGCAGGTCCAGATGCTGCGCCCGCAGCCATTCCGCGTCGGCGAACAGGGCCCGGGGCGTGGTATCCCGGAGGATACGGCCTTGGCCCAGCACCACCACCCGGTCGGCCAGCAGGGCCTCTTCCATGATATTGGTCACATAGACGATGCCCATGCCCAAATCTTGGTACAGGGTCTTGAGGCAGTCGATGACCATAGCCCGGCGCAAGGGATCCAGCATGGAGGTGGGCTCGTCCAGCACCAAGTAACGGCTGGCCATAGCCAAAGCCCCGGCAATAGCCACCCGCTGCTTTTCGCCGCCGGACAGCAAATGGGGGGGCTTCTGCCTGAGCCCGGTCAGATGGGTAATCTCCAGGGCCCGGTCCACCCGGCGGCTGATCTCCTCGGTTGGCAGCCCTAAATTCTCCGGGCCAAAGGCGATATCATCCTCCACCGAGGTGGCCACCAGCTGATTATCCGGATTCTGAAAGACAAAAGCCACCTTTTCCCGGAGCTGCCACAGTTCTTCTTCCACAGCGGTATCCAGCCCGTCCACCAGCACCTGGCCGGAAATTGGCAGGAGCAGGCCGTTCAAATGCCGGGCCAGGGTGCTCTTGCCGCTGCCGTTTTGGCCGATCAGGGCCAGCCACTCCCCTTCCCGGATGGTCAGGTTCAAATCCTCCAGCACCGGCTGGCCAGGCTGATAGGCAAAATGTAAATCCTTGACCTCGATCATAGGCAAAACCTCATTGAAAGCTTAAAACCTTATTGAAACGCTAAGACCGTTCTTCTTTCAGGAAAGAAGTACCAAGAAAGCTTTAAAGTATAATAGTTATAGAAGGATGCGGGGGCTTTCCGACAGAGGCCATCTAGTGGGCGCAGCGAACGGTCTGGCCTCAGAGGGAAGCACCGGCGCCCCATCCCGGCGCAGGGTCCGAAAGGCGCAATCTTCCGGCCTCCGGAAAAACTAGCCAAGGCCCCTTCCCAGAAGCGGGACAACCTGCTAGTAAAAAAGGGTGAGCAAATGGCGGCTCACCCTCTGGTATTTATTGCCCTGTTGTTCAGACCAGCTCAACCCGGGCCATGGCGGCGGCGTCGCCCCGGCGCTGTCCCAGCTTGACGATACGGGTGTATCCGCCCTGACGGTTCGCGTAATTGGACGCGATCTCGCCGAACAGCTTGGTCACCACATCTTCCTCAGTGATGAAAGCCAGGGCGGCCCGGCGGGCGGCCAGATCGCCCTGTTTGCCCAGGGTGATCATTTTCTCCGCCACGGAAGCGATTTCCTTGGCCCTGGGCTCGGTAGTATCTATTTTACCGTTCTTAAACAGGGAAGTGGCCGCGTTACGCAGCAAGGCGCGGCGATGGGCGCTTTTGATCCCCAGTTTGCGGTATGCCATGTTCTTTTCCTCCTATTCGTCGCTCTTTCTCAAAGACAGCCCCAGCTCTTCCAGCTTGGCCACCACTTCTTCCAGGGATTTGCGCCCCAGGTTGCGGACTTTCATCATTTCGTCCTCAGTGCGGCTGGCCAGCTCTTGAGCGGTATGAATCCCGGCGCGCTTCAGGCAGTTGTAGGAACGCACCGAGAGATCCAATTCTTCAATGGTCATTTCCAGCAGCTTATCCTTCTTCTCATCGGTCTTGTCCACCAGCGCCACTTCCTGGGGCACGCTTTCGGTCAAGCCGATAAAGAGGTTCAGATAATCGCTTAAGATGCGGGCGGAAGCGGAAACAGCCTCATCCGGCACAATGGTCTTATCCGTCCACACTTCAATAGTCAGCTTATCATAGTCGGTTTGCTGGCCCACCCGGGTGTCCTCCACCCGGAAATTGACCTTGGTCACCGGTGAAAACAGGCTGTCGATGGGGATGATGCCAATGGGCTGATCCTCTTTTTTGTTCTTATCCGCGCCCACATAGCCCCGGCCCTTGGCCACGGAAATCTCCATGCGCAGGCTGCCGTTATCATCCAGGGTGGCCAGATAATGGTCAGGATTGAGGATCTCCACATCAGGATCGGTGATGATATCCCTGGCATAGAGCACCTTTTCCCCCCTGGCGTCCAGGTAGATGGAGCGGGGCTCGTCGCAGTTCATTTTAACGGATAAGCCTTTCAGGTTCAGGATCAGATCCGTAATATCTTCCACCACCCCGGGGGCGGTAGAAAATTCATGCAGAATGCCGTCGATCTTTACCGCGGTCACCGCGGCTCCCGGCAGCGAAGACAGCAGCACCCGGCGCAAAGCATTGCCCAAGGTCATACCATAACCCCGTTCCAAGGGTTCCACAACAAATTTGCCGTAAGAGCCGTCCGGCATGCTTTCCACACACTGGATTTTCGGCTTTTCAATACCAAACATTTAACCCCTCCTTACAAAACATTGGTAACGGTTCGGTATGGGGCGCTTATCTGGAGTACAGCTCAACGATCAACTGCTCGTTGATGGGCAGATCGATATCTTCCCGGCTCGGCTGGCCGATCACCTTGCCGACGAGGTTTTCTTTATCAAGCTCCAGCCACTGGGGGGGGTTGCGGTGGGCGATGCCTGCGGCAATGCTTTCGAACTTGGGCGAACGGCGGCTGCCTTCTTTAATGGCGATCACCTGGCCTTCCTTCACCAGGAAGCTGGGGATATTGACCTTTTTACCGTTCACGGTATAATGCCCGTGGCGTACCAGCTGCCGGGCGTCCACCCGGGAGGTGGCCATGCCCAGGCGATAGACCACATTGTCCAGGCGGCGCTCCAACAGGGCCAGCAGATTGTGGCCGGTGACGCCCTTCTGGCGGGAAGCCTTATCATAATAGGTGCGGAACTGAGTTTCCTGCATGCCGTAAATCCGTTTGACCTTTTGCTTTTCCCGCAGCTGCAGGCCGTATTCGGAAACCTTTTTCCGGGAAGTGCCATGCTGGCCCGGGGCGTATTGCTTGGTGGCAAAAGCGCATTTATCAGAATAGCAGCGGTCGCCCTTCAAATAGAGCTTCATGCCCTCGCGGCGGCAGAGGCGGCACACAGCGCCTGTATATCTTGCCATTGATAGATACCTCCTAAACTCTTCTTCTTTTGGGCGGACGGCAGCCGTTATGCGGAATGGGCGTCACGTCTTTGATCATGCTGACTTCCAGACCAGCGGCCTGCAAGGAACGGATAGCGGCCTCACGGCCGGAGCCGGGGCCTTTGACCAGGCATTCCACCTGACGCATGCCTTGATCCATGGCTTCCTTAGCCGCCTGGTCGGCGGCAATCTGAGCGGCGAAGGGCGTGCTCTTGCGGGAGCCTTTAAAGCCCTGGGCGCCGGCGGAAGACCAGGAGATCGCGTTGCCGGATTTATCGGTGATGGTGATCACGGTATTGTTAAAGGTGGACTGGATATGGGCCACGCCCACTTCCACGTTCTTCTTTTCTTTCTTTCTACGAGTTTGTCTGCGAGCCAATCTGATGACCTCCCTTCCTTTATTTCTTCTTCTTACCGCTTACGGTATGCTTGGGACCCTTGCGGGTACGGGCGTTTGTCTTGGTTTTCTGACCCCGGACAGGCAGGCCCCGGCGATGGCGAATGCCACGGTAACAGCCGATCTCAGAAAGGCGCTTGATATTCAAGGCGACTTCTCTTCTCAGATCGCCTTCCACCTGGGTAGTGGCGGCCAGCACCTCGCGGATGCGGATCGTTTCTTCTTCAGTCAGATCCTTGACCCGGGTATTGGGATTAACGCCGGCTTTGTCCAGGATTTTCTGGGAAGTTTTGAGGCCCACGCCAAAGATATAGGTGAGGCCGATCTCGATCCTTTTATCTCTTGGCAGGTCCACGCCAGCAATACGAGCCATTAATGTAACACCTCCGTTTTATTATCCTTGTACCTGTTTATGCTTGGTGTTGGGGCAGATGACCATCACCTTGCCCCGCCGCTTGATGATTTTGCATTTCTCACAAATAGGTTTGACAGAAGCTCTGACTTTCATGTCGCTACCTCCTTTATTTGTATCTGTAAGTGATCCGGCCCCTTTTCAGATCATAGGGGCTCAATTCCACCGTGACCTTATCGCCGGGCAGGATGCGGATATAGTTGGTGCGTATTTTACCCGAAATATGGGCCAAAATGCGGTGGCCGTTGGCCAACTCCACGGTAAACATCGCATTAGGCAGCGGTTCAATAACCACGCCGTCAATTTCTATGGCGTCTTGTTTGGACATATCAGCCCTCCTATTCCTTTTCTCCCAGCATTTTCGTAATGGCTGCCCTGATCTGTTCGTCAGTCGGCCCGCCCTTGGCTAAAAACGCATCGAAGTCAGCCGCTACCCGGTGCGTCGTTTGCAAATGGCGGAGATTCTTGACCTTCGGCAAGGCCCCGGGACGATGGCGTCCGTCGGCAAGCAGCGCCTCCCGGTCATGAATGGCAAGAACCAGATAGTACCGGCCCTTGTCCCTGCCGGCTGTGGAACGGACAAGCTGCCCTGGCTGCCACCGGTTCCCAGTGCCGGACCCGTTGTCTCCAGAGGAAGAGACAACGCCCCAGGCCACGGGAAAGGCGGCCGGCGCGTCCCGGTGCTTCATAGAAACCTCCGGGAACAGAGCGTTTGCCCCCAAAACAGCGCTTTGGGAAACCGGATCATCATGATCAGCTCCACTGCTGGCCCAAAGCCTTGCCCAGGGCCACCGTCACGGCATTGATGGGCGCATCGCCATCCACCGTGTGCAGCAGGCCCTTTTTCGAATAGTAGGCGATCAGAGGCGCGGTCTGGGCTTCGTAAACATCGAGACGGTTTTTAACGGTTTCCTCCTTGTCGTCATCCCGCTGATAGAGCATCCCGCCACAGGCGTCGCAGGTATTCTCCTTTTCCGGGGCATTGTACAGGAGGTGATAGATCATGCCGCAACTGCGGCACATCCGCCGGCCGGTCAGCCGGGTGATCAGTTTGTTCAGGTCCACGCTGATATTCAGCGCCGCGGTCAGGCCGCCCCGGCCGGCCAGGAGTTCATCCAAGGCTTCGGCCTGGGCGATGGTGCGGGGAAAGCCGTCCAAAAGAAAGCCTTCCCGGCAATCCGGCTGGGCGATACGGTCTTTGATAATACCAATAGTTACATCATCAGGCACCAGTTGGCCCCGGTCCATATAGCTTTTAGCCTCCAGGCCCAGCTCGGTATGGTTGTTAATGGCGGCCCGGAACATATCCCCGGTGGAAATATGGGGAATGAGCAGCTTTTTAACCAATGCCTCCGCCTGGGTGCCTTTACCGGCTCCGGGAGGTCCCAGCAGAACTATTTGCATTTTCATTCTCCTTTATTTCATAAAGCCCTGATAATGGCGCATCAATAAATGGGATTCGATCTGCTTCATCGTATCCAGGGCCACGCCCACGGCGATCAGGAGCGAGGTGCCGCCGAAATACAGGTTCATGCCGGAAGCGGCCATGAAAATGGAGGGCATCAGCGCGATCAGGGTCAGGAAAGCCGCGCCGCAGAAAGTCAGGCGGGACAGCACCTTATCCAGATATTCGGCAGTGGGACGCCCCGGACGCAGGCCCGGGATGAAACCGCCGTTCTTGCGCATATTGTCGGCCACATCCGCTGTATTAAAGGTGGCGGCTGTGTAAATATAGGTGAAAACGAAAATCAGCAGCGCGTAGCAGATCACATAGACCGGATGCTGATAATTGAGCACACTGGCGATCCAGACGGCAAATTTGCTGTTGGCGGCGAAGAGGTTGGCCAATACCGAGGGGAAGGTAAGCAAGGCCATGGCAAAGATGATGGGGATCACGCCGGCCTGATTGATTTTCATGGGAATATGGGTGCTCTGGCCGCCGTAAACCTTGCGCCCGATCACCCGCTTGGAATACTGCACCGTGATGCGGCGCTGCCCTTCCTGCACCGCCACCACGCCGGCAATCATCAGCAGGGCCAGGATGGCGTAGAGGAGCACCGCGAAGACGCTGCTCTCGCCGGTGGCCACATATTGCCAGATGGTGTGGATGCCGGCCGGCAGCCGGGAGACGATACCGGCGAAGATGATCAGGGATATGCCGTTGCCGATGCCTTTATCCGTGATCTGCTCGCCCAGCCACATCAGGAAGGTGGCGCCGGCGGTCAGGGTAACGGTGCAGACAACGATGCTCCAGGCGCCGGGGTTGACAAAAGCGGACTGCATATAGACGGACATGACCAGCGCCTGGGCCAAGGCCAGGCCCACGGAACCGTAGCGGATGATCTGGGTCATCTTTTTCCGCCCTTCCTGGCCCTCCTTCTGCAAACGCTGGAAATAAGGCACCACCATGGTCAAAAGCTGCGTGATAATCGAGGCGTTGATGTAGGGGATAATGCCCATGGCAAAGATGGTCAGGTTTTTGAAAGCGCCGCCGGACAAAATGTCCACCCAGCCGAACAGATCGGACTGAAACATGGTAGACAGCACCGCTTTATCAATGCCCGGAACCGGGATATGGGAGCCCAGGCGGAATACGGCCAGCATCATCAGGGTATAGATCAGCTTTTTCCTGAGTTCCGGGATCCGCCACGCGCTTACCAATGCAGAAAACATTTACCTCACCTCAATTTTTCCGCCGCGAGCGACGATCTGTTCAGCGGCGCCCTGGGAGGCGGGGACGCAAACAGTCAGCTTCCTCTCCAGTTGGCCGTTGTTGAGAATCTTCACACCATCCTTGATATGATTGATGATCCCGTTTTCCCAAAGCAGCTCTTCGGTAACAACGGTATCGTCGCTGAAAACGTTCAGGGCCTCGAGAGGCACTTCCACAATCTGCTTCTTCCAAATATTGGTGAAACCGCGCTTAGGCAGACGGCGGGCCAAAGGCATCTGGCCGCCCTCAAAGCCGGGGCGCACGCCGCCGCCGCTCCGGGATTTCTGGCCGTTCATGCCGCGGCCGGAGGTTTTACCCTTGCCGGAGCCGGTGCCTCTGCCCACCCGGGTGGATTTATGGGTGGAGCCGGGAGCTGGAGAAAGTTCATTAAGCTTCATTTTGCACCTCCAAGACTAGTGGTCCGCGCCTTCGGAAACCGGCTCCACAGAGACAAGATGCTGAATAGCATGGATCTTGCCCAAAATATCGGGAGTATCTTCCTGGATGGCGGAGGACTGCAGTTTGCCTAAGCCCAGCGATTCCGCTATGGCTCTTTGTTTCTTGTTATAACCGATGGGGCTCTTAGTAAGCGTGATTTTAATTTTAGCCATGATGTGCCCCTCCTTAACCTAAAATTTCTTGGGGCGTTTTGCCACGGAGCCGGGCCACTTCGTCCACAGTTTTTAGGGACTTCAGGCCGGCCATGGTAGCGTTCACCATATTGACGGCGGTATTGGAACCCAGAGACTTGGTAAGGATATTATGCATACCTGCCAACTCGCACACCGCACGCACCGGCCCGCCAGCGATAACGCCGGTACCGTCGGCAGCAGGCTTCAACAGCACCGCGCCGGCACCAAAACGTCCCACCACCTCGTGGGGAATCGTATGATGAAGCAGCGGCACCGTAATCAGGTTCTTCTTAGCATCTTCCACACCTTTGCGGATGGCTTCCGGAACCTCGCTGGCTTTACCCATGCCAGCACCTACCCGGCCTTTCCCATCGCCTACCACAACCAGGGCGGCAAAACTGAAGCGGCGGCCGCCTTTGACGACCTTGGCCACGCGGTTAATAAATACTACACGTTCTTGAAATTCAGGCGGCTCGGCAGGCTGATCACGCCGGTCCCGTCTATCCCTATTGTCTCTACCTTCGGGTCTTGCCATTGTTTAACCTCCTTAGCCTAAAAGTTCAGGCCGCCTTCTCTGGCGCCTTCAGCGAGAGCCGCTACTCTGCCATGATACAGCAATCCGCCTCTGTCAAAAACCGCGGCCTCAATATGGGCTTCCTTAGCGCGTTCAGCCAACAGCAAGCCAACTTTCTTCGCCGCTTCCTTGTTTCCGCTGGACTCGCCCTTCAGCGCCGCGTCCATGCTGGAGGCGCAGGCCAGGGTCGTACCGGTCACATCGTCGATCAGCTGAGCATAAATATGCTTATTGCTGCGGTATACGGCCAAACGGGGCGTCTCGACGCTACCGTTGATATTTTTGCGAATGCGGTAATGCTTTTGAGCACGGACCGCTTTGCGGTTGACTTTCTT
>DAIMZM010000089.1:0-9826 GCA_036733985.1 Bacillota bacterium | reverse complement strand
TCGGCGCTTCCGCCAATATCGCCGGCCTGGGCATCTTGCGGAAGGAAGGGCATAACGTAAGCGTGGGGCAATTCATGCGTATCAGCGTACCCTTCACCCTCACCGCCGTGATCTGCGGCTATTTGCTGATCTGGCTGATCTGGAGTTAAGTTTTACCAATCCCGGCAATTAAAAAGCTTGGCGCTGATCATAGCGCCAAGCTTTTATCTGTTTGCTTTATTTGCCGATCATGATGTTCAGGATCTCGATATCCGTCTCCTTCATGCCCTCTTTGGCCAGGCGGCTCACATTGGACACCGTAGCCTCAATGGTGTCGCCGATGATGCCGTCGCCGGTTTGGAAATTATCGTTCCGCAGGGCCATGCTGGAAGCTAGGACGGCGCACTCGATGGCCTGGGAGACCTTGCCGGCGCAGGAGGGCTTGGCCCCGTCGCAGACCACGCCGGAGAGGATCGCCAGGGTATTGCTGATGGCATTGACGATCTGCTCCCCGCTACCGCCCTGGAGGAAGGTGATAGCCGCGGCGCTGCCGGCAGAAGCGCTCACCGCGCCGCAAAAGGCGGACAGGCTGCCGATGCCCCTTTTGATATGGATGCTTACCAGATTGCTGATGGCCAAAGCCCGGTAGAGCATCTCCCGGCTCACATTCAGCTCCTTGGCGTATTCCACCACCGGCAGGGACACGGTGATGCCCTGATTGCCGCTGCCGGAATTGATCACCACCGCCAGGTCGCAGCCGCTCATCCTGGCGTCCGAGGCCGCCGCCGCCAGGGCGCTGGCCCGCACCTGCACCGTATTGCCGTAGAGGTTCAGCAGCTTTTTGCCAATGCCTACGCCGTAATTTTTATCAATGCCTTCCTGAGCGATTTTGCTGTTGAAAGAGATTTGCCGCTCAAAGAGATCCTGCACATCAGCGGTATCCAGGCTGCGGGCGAAATCCAGGATGGCGTCCACGGTCAGGGGCGTATCGTCCCCATCCTTTGACACTGCCAAATCAAGCTGGGCCTGGAGCACCTGGCCGTTTTTCTCAATACGGTAAACATTGGTATGCTTATCCCGGAGGATCACCGTGGCCGTCTCCTGGCCGGCCATGGCAATGATCTCCACATACAGCTCGGCGTCCCCTTCTTCCAGCGCCACCTGGCAATAGCCTTCCGCCGCCAGCTGTCGGGATAAAGCGATCTGCGCCTCAGTCAGATCCGTCAGCACTTCCAGCTTTTTATCCGCATTGCCCCCTAAAGCGCCCAGGGTGGCGGCAGCCTCGATGCCTTTCTGGCCGCCGGAATTGGGTACGGTCACGCTTTTGGCGTTCTTAATGATATTACCATTGCATTTGGCAATGATCCGCTCCGGCAAAACCCCCAGGGTCTGCCTGGCCAGGGCCGCGGCATAAGCCACCGCGATGGGCTCGGTACAGCCCAGGGCCGGCTGCAGCTCGTCCCGGAGCAGCTGCACATACTGCTGATAAAGTGCCTTATCCATACATTTCACCTATATTTCTTTATTAGCGCCCGCCCGGGGGAAAAAAGGGTTATATTCCAGCTCCTGGCTGAGCAGGCTTTCCGGCCCATGGCCGGGCAAGACCCGCAAAGCCGGGTTCAAGGGACGCAGCTTGGTTGCCAGGGATTGGAGCAGGGCCTGCTCATCGCCGCCGGGCAGATCCGAACGGCCCACGGAAAAACGGAACAGGGTATCGCCGGTGAACAGCAAATCCTCACAGAGCAGGCAGATACCGCCGGGGGTATGGCCGGGGGTGTGGATCACCTCCAGGGTCAGCCCGCCCAAAACAAGGGTATCCCCGTCCGCCAGCAGCTGATCCGCCCGGCCGCCGTCAGCGTCCCCGCCAAATTCCCGGCCCAGGTTCAGGCCGGCCTGGCCCAGCATGGGCGCATCCAGGCTATGGATGAGCAGCGGCGCCTTGACCAGGGCCTGCAATTCCTTATTGCCGCCGATATGATCCCAGTGGCCATGGGTATTGATGATATAAACCAGCTCCGCCTGTTCTTGGCTGAGGGCGGCGGCGATCTTTTTCCCTTCGCCCCCGGGATCGATCACCGCGGTTTGATTGGTGGCCTGATCGATCAGGATATAGCAATTGGCGCCCAGCCTGCCCACAGGCAGCACCAGCATCCGATAGTTCCGCGTCATAAGTTCCCCCTTGGGCCCGTCCTTTTATATTTTAGACATATGCCCATAAAAACCTTCTTTTATTTTAGTATTCCAGGAAAAATTTTAGAGCGTTCTTCCCCGGCAGGCTATTTGCTTTCCAGCAGGATGGTGACAGGCCCGTCATTGGCCAAATCCACCAGCATATCCGCCTGGAAAATCCCGGTGGCTACGGTTACGCCCTGCTCGGCCAGGAGCCGCGCATACAGTTGATAGAGCGCGTTGGCCTGGTCTGCCGGGGCCGCCTGGTCAAAGCTGGGGCGGTTGCCCCGCTTGGTATCGGCGCAAAGGGTGAATTGGGAGACCACCAGGGCCGCGCCGGCGATATCCAGCAGGGACAGGTTCAGCTTGCCGGCCTGATCGGGAAAGACCCGGAGCTGGGCGGTTTTCTTGGCCAGATAAGCCGCCTCCGCCTCCCCGTCTGCCCTGGCCACCCCCAGCAGCACCAGGAAACCCCGGCCAATGGCGGCCACCTGCCGGCCGTCCACGCTGACAGCGGCCTGGGCTACCCGCTGTATCAAAGCCCGCATGGCTAATCCTCCCGATCCTCTTTGGGGTTGCGGCGGAACAGCACCCGCCGGACTTCCTGCACATCCTTGATGCGCCCCACCCTTTGCATCAGATACTCAAACTGTTCCAGAGATTTCACTTCCATCTTAATAAAGACCGAGCAGACCCGGGTTTTTTTATCCACGCTGACATGCACCCCGTTCACCGTGGTTTTGGTTTCCGCCATCACCGCCATAATATCGATGAGCAGGCGGTCCCGGTCCAGGCAAATGGCTTCCATTTCCACCTGGTAAAAGCCGCCGGTCTGCTCGCCCCAGCCCACCGGGATCAGGCGTTCCGGCTCGGTGTTCATATAGCGCTGGGCATTGGGGCAATCCGCCCGGTGTACCGAGACGCCCCGGCCCCGGGTCACATAGCCGATGATCTCCTCCCCGGGCAAGGGCTTGCAGCAGGCGGCCAGGCGCACCATGGGATTGGCCAGGCCCTCCACCACCACGCCCTCGGGGCTGATATCCTGCCGCGCCGGCTTGATCTCCATCTGGGGCGGCTCCAGCTTCTTGATCTCGTCCCGGTATTTGCCGGCAATGGTATCCGCCCGCACCGTGCCGTCGCCAATACCGGCCTGCAGCTCTTCCAGGCTGGCGCAATTGAAGCGGCGGGCCACCTCCATCAGCTTGTCGTCCTTCAGGGCCTGGGACATTTCCAGATTCAGCTTTTTCAGCTCCCGCTCCAGGGCTTCGAAGCCGGAAGCGATATTGTCCTCCCGCTTCTCCCGGCGGTACCATTGGCGGATCTTGTTTTTCGCCTGCTGGGTGCGGCAGATGTTCAGCCAGTCCCGGCTGGGCCCCCGGCCCTTGGCGGTCATGATCTCCACGATATCCCCATTGTTCAGGGGCGTTTCCAAGGGCACCAGGCGATGGTTCACCTTAGCCCCCACGCATTGATGCCCCACCTGGGTATGTACCCGGTAGGCGAAATCTAGGGGCACGGAACCGGCGGGCAGCTCGTAGACGTCCCCCACCGGGCTGAACACATAGATATTGTCGTTGAAGAGGTCGCCCTTGACCGTCTCCATGAATTCCCGGGCGTCGCCCCCCACTTCCTGCTGCCATTCCATCATCTGCCGCAGCCATTCGATCTTTTTATCAAAATCCGCGTCGGCGCTGCGGCCTTCTTTATAGCGCCAATGGGCGGCGATGCCGAATTCGGAGATGCGGTGCATGTCCCAGGTGCGGATCTGCACCTCAAAGGGCACGCCGCTGTCGGCGATCAGGGTGGTGTGGATGGATTGGTACATATTCTGCTTGGGCATGGCGATATAATCCTTGAACCTGCCCGGGATCGGCTTCCAGTGGGTGTGGATGATGCCCAGGGTCTCGTAGCAGTCCCGGGCCGTGTCCACAATAATGCGGATGGCGTTCAGGTCAAAAATTTCCGACAGCTCCTTATGCTGCCGCCGCATTTTGTTGAAAATGCTGTAGTAGTTTTTGATCCGGCCATTGACCTCCGCCTTGATGCCTACGGCTTTCAAGGCTTCCTGAATGCGGGCGATATGGTCGTTGATGAAGCGGTCCCGCTCATCCTTTTCCTCATCCAGGGTGGCCTTGATGGCGGCGATGGCCTCCGGCTCCAGCACCTCGATGGACAAATCCTCCAGCTCGCTTTTGAGCCTGAAGATACCCAGGCGGTGGGCCAGGGGCGCGTAAATGCTCAGGGTCTCCTCGGCGATCTCCTTTTTCCTGAGCTCCGAATGATGGCTGTTGATGGTGCGTATATTATGCAGCCGGTCCGCCAGCTTGATCAGGATGATGCGGATATCCGCGGACATGGCCATAAACATGCGGCGGAGATTCTCCGCCTGGGCCTCGTGGCGGTTGCGGAATTCCAGCTTGGAGAGCTTGGTCACCCCTTCCACCAGTTTGCGGGCGTCGGGGCCGAACCGCTCCTCCATCTGCTCCGGCGTGATGGCCGTATCCTCCACCACGTCATGGAGCAGGCCGGCCACAATGGTGGTATCGTCGATTTGCAGGCCGGCCAGGATATCCGCCACTGCCAGAGGGTGGCAGATATAGGGTTCGCCGCTGTCCCGCCGCTGGTCGCCGTGGCAAGCGGCGGCAAAGGCATAGGCGGCCTGGATGCGCTGGCTGTCTGAGGCCGGATTATAAGCCTTCACCTTTTCGACGATGCTTTCTATGCTGAGATGCTTACAGTCAATATCCATAATAGTCTCCGGTTAAGGCGAGTGAATCAAATCAAAACCGGCCTAAAGCCGGTTTTGTCTGCTTGCATAAAGCTGTTCCCAGGCTAGAATCGCTGATGAGAGGCTTGCACCCGCTCCAGCTCTTCCATCAGGTATTCGTTCAGCACCCGGATATAGGTGCCTTTCATGCCCAGGGAGCGCACTTCCACCACGCCGGCGCTTTCCAGCTTCCTGAGGGCGTTGACAATGACGGAGCGGGTGATGCCCACTTTGTCGGCGATTTTGGAAGCCACCAGCAAACCGTTGGAACCGCCCAGTTCGTTAAAGATATGCTCCACCGCCTCCAGCTCCGAATAGGAGAGGGTATCAAAGGCGATGCTGACCACCGCTTTCTGCCTGGCGGTATCTTCCACTTTTTCCACCCGGGCCCGGAGGATCTCCATGCCGATCACGGTCGCGCCCAGCTCCGCCAGGATCAAATCGTCGCTGTCGAAAACGCCGGTCTTGGACAGCATCAGGGTGCCCAAGCGCTGGCCGCCGCCTAAGATCGGCACCACGGTGGTGTATTTATCCGGCAGGAAGCAGGCATTGTGCAGGCCGAAAACGCAGGCCCCTTCCCGGTAGATGTTCACCTGGGTTTCCGTCATCCTGAGCAAATCGTCGTTGTATTGATCCGGATAATGGGCGTCCAGCTTGACGATATCCTCCATAGTGGGGCAATAGAAGTTCTCCATAAAGGTATAGCCCAGGACCTTGCCCTTGCGTCCCAGGATATAAACGTTGGCGTCGATATTTTTGCAGAGGGTATCCGCCATTTCCATGAAGCTGATGGGGTGCCCGGCCGCTTTCTGAATGATCTTATTGATCTCCCGCGTCCGCTCCAAGAGTGTCTTTTCCATGAATCCATTCCTTCGCTTTCTTAAAAATAAATTTGTTGCAACTTTTGTTGCTATTATTGTTCGTTGCTGGCGCAAAAACTATTTGTCTTATTTGCCCTCCCGCCGGAGAAAAGTGGGTAATTCCAGATCGTCGAAAGTGATGGGCTTCAGCACCGCGTCCTCCACATCCGGATTGAACCGGCCTTTTCCCGGCCGGGCCGAATTAATGGTCACCGGATTGCGGGCTTCAAAGCCGGTGGCGATCACCGTAACCCGGATGGCGTCCTCCAGCTCGGGATCAATGCCCACGCCGAAGATGATCTGGGCGTCCGGATCAGCTACCTCGTAAATATACTTGGCGGAGTCGTTGGCCTCCAGCAGGCTCATATTCTCCGAGCCGGTGATGCTGAGCAGGATGCCCTTGGCCCCTTTGATGCTGGTTTCCAGCATAGAGCTGCTGATGGCCTTAGTGGCGGCTTCCACCGCCTTGTTTTCGCCATTGGATTGGCCGATGCCCATCCAGGCGCTGCCCGCGTTGCTCATGATGGACTTGACGTCGGCAAAGTCCAGGTTGATCAGGGCCGGCTTGCTGATCAGGTCCGAAATGCCCTGTACGCCCTGGCGCAGTACATCGTCGGCAATAATAAAAGCGTCCTGCATGGTGGTTTTCTTATCCACGATTTGCAGCAATTTGTCGTTGGGGATGGTGATCAGCGTGTCCACGCTGTTTTTCAGTTCGGAAATACCCAGTTCAGCCTGCTGGGCCCGGCGGCGTCCCTCAAAGCCGAAGGGCTTGGTGACTACGCCCACGGTCAGCGCGCCCTGGGCTTTAGCCAGGGAAGCGATTACCGGCGCCGCGCCGGTACCGGTGCCGCCGCCCATACCGGCGGTGACAAAGACCATGTCCACGCCGTCCAGGATCGCTTCGATCTCCGCCCGGCTTTCCTCCGCTGCTTTCTTACCCACTTCCGGATTCCCGCCGGCGCCCAAGCCCTTGGTGATCTTGGGGCCGATCTGCAAGACGGTTTCCGCACCGCTATAGCCCAGAGCCTGCAAATCGGTATTTACCGCCACAAAATCGACGCCGGTAAGATTATTCTTAATCATTCTGTTCACAGCATTGCTGCCGCCGCCGCCGATACCAATAACCTTGATCTTGGCAAATTGGCTGGATAAATTGTCTTCGAATAGCAGCATCCCTTGGCCTCCTTATACCTACATATAGGCATTTAATATTTCTTCTGCAAAAAACGTTTTTTCCCTGCCGCCGGACAATAATTATCTAGCGGTATTTGACAGCCGGAGAATCCGGTATCCGCACATCAATATATTGTAGCGGGCTGCCGCCCATGGTTTCCTTATCCCGGATGATATTGCTGTAAACCAGATACTTCTGGGGGAAATCGGCAGCGTCCCCCAGACGGATCTCAATCCCGTTCACCGTGTACAGGCAAATGTTCTGGCTATTGGCAACATTGATCTCGCCGATGCCTTCCGCGCCCTTAGGCAGGGTGGCCAGGATCTCCAGGGCCACCTCCATACCCTGGCCGTCGATATAGCCGCCGGGCATCATGCCTTCCGCCGGGGTTTCCACACCGGAGACCAGGGGCAGGGAGAGCTCGGTCACCACCAGGTAGCGGTCCAGCACCCGGCCGTCCCCATCCACGGTCAGCAGGGCCCGGCCCGCGTTCAGCATGGCCACGGGCTGCCGCTCCGTTACCGTAATCAGGATGGTGGCGGGCAGCCGGCGCTTGATCACCGCGCTTTTGACCCGGGGCTCGATAGACAGCCACTGGGCGGTTTTTTCCACATCCACGGCAAAAATATTCTGCCCTTGCTCAATACCGGAAAGCTCCACCAGGCGCTGGGCGTCCACCTGGGTATTGCCGTAAACCAGGATTTTGCCCACGCTGAAAAAATCCGAGACGGCAAAGAAATAGCCGGCCACCGAACAGGACAGGAGAAAAACCAATACCAGCACCCAGCGGATATTGCCTGCCCTGCGCCGCCTTAAGCGGTATTCATTAATGTCCGTTACGCCGGCTGCCTGAACCATGACGCTCCCCGCAAAGTTTATATTTGAATTATAACAAATGGCAAAGGTAAATGCGAGTTGTTTTTGTCGAGGGGATAAAAGGATATTTATTGTGGATACTGATTGACAAAAGCGCTGGCCGGAGATTATAATAAATCAGTTGAGCAGAATATGCAATGGCAATTAAAGGAGTTTGTTTATGGTTATCAGCCGTCCCCGCGGCACCAATGATTTCCTGCCGGAGGCTAGCGCCAAGTGGCAGGCCGTGGAAGCGTTGCTGCGCTTTTTATGCCGCAATTACGGTTTCGGCGAGATCCGTACGCCAATCTTTGAAGAAACAGAACTTTTTAGCCGGGGCGTGGGCAATACCACGGATATCGTGCAAAAGGAAATGTACACGTTTACCGATTCCGGCGGCCGCTCAGTGACCCTGCGCCCGGAAAATACCGCCGGCGCTTGCCGGGCCTATGTGGAAAACAAGCTCTACGGGCTGCCCCAGCCGGTAAAGCTTTACTATATGGGGCCCATGTTCCGCTATGAGCGGCCCCAGGCCGGGCGCTACCGCCAATTCCACCAGTTCGGCATTGAGATCATCGGTAGCTCCGCCCCAACAGCGGACGCGGAGGCGATCGGCTTTGCCTGGGATTTCTACAACCGCCTGGGCATCCGGGATTTGCGGCTGGCCCTGAACAGCGTGGGCTGCCCGGACTGCCGCCCGGCTTACCGGGAAGCCCTCCGGGATTTCTTCCGCCCCCATTTGGGCGAGCTCTGCCCCAGCTGCCAGGACCGCTTTGAGCGGAATCCCCTGCGCATCCTGGACTGCAAAAGCCCGGTCTGCCATAAAATCGGCGAAGGCGCGCCCCAGATCTACGATTACCTGTGCCCGGATTGCGCCGGCCATTTCGAAACCGTGAAGGGCCTGCTGCAGGCGGCGGATATCCCCTATGTGCTGGATCCCCATATGGTGCGGGGCCTGGACTATTATACCAAGACCGCTTTTGAGATCGCCGTGGACCGGATCGGCGCCCAAAGCGCGGTTTGCGGCGGCGGCCGTTATGACGGGCTGATCCAGGAGATCGGCGGCGAACCCTGCCCCGGCGTGGGCTTTGCCTTGGGGATGGAGCGCATCTTCAGCGCCCTGGCTGCCCAGGACGATACGATTGAAACCGATGACGAGCTGGACGTCTATATCATCACCGCCGGCGGCCAGGCCGCCAAGGCCGCGGCTTTCGCCCTGGCCACGCGGCTCCGGGCCGCGGAGCTCTCGGTGGAGCTGGATTATGGGGAAAAGAGCTTTAAGGCCCAGATCAAGGCAGCCAACCGCCTGAACGCGGCCTGGGCGGTAATCATCGGCGACGACGAGATCGCCCGGAACGAGGCGGCGGTGAAGGATATGCGCCAGGGCGGGCAAATAAGCCTCCCCCTGGATCAGGTCAAAAAGTATATACTGGAAAGGTAAAGGAGTTTCTGTCATGACTGAAGCGTTGATGAAAAGAACAGATTATTGCGGCATGCTCCGGGGCCGGGACGAGGGCCGGGAAGTGGTGCTCTCCGGCTGGGTCAATACCCGGCGGGATCATGGCGGCCTGATCTTTATTGATTTGCGGGACCGGGAAGGCGTGGTGCAGGTGGTCTTTGACCCCACGGTCAACCCGGAGGCCTTTGCCCAGGCCGAAGCCGCCCGCAGCGAATTTGTGCTGAACATCCGGGGTAAGGTCCGCCGCCGCCTGGAAGGGAACGACAACCCCAACCTGGCCACCGGCGAGATCGAGGTGCTGTGCCGGGAAATGGTCACCCTCAATAAATCCAAGACCCCGCCCTTCTATATCGAAAACGGCATCGATACCGACGAATTGCTGCGCCTGCGCTACCGCTACCTGGATCTGCGGCGGCCGGAAATGCTGGAAGCCATCCGGCTGCGGCATAAGACCACCATTGCCATGCGGCAGTTCCTGGACAACGCCGGCTTCTATGAAATCGAAACCCCCATGCTCTGCAAAAGCTCACCGGAAGGGGCCCGGGACTATCTGGTGCCCT
>DAIMZM010000088.1:0-10183 GCA_036733985.1 Bacillota bacterium | reverse complement strand
CCGTAAATGGCGTTGTTAATAAAAATGGTGGTGATCTTCTCCCCCCGGTGGGCGGCATGGACGATCTCCGCCGTGCCGATGCTGGCCAAGTCGCCGTCCCCCTGATAGGTGAAGACGCAATGCGCCGGATGCACCCGCTTGATGCCGGTGGCCACAGCCGGGGCCCGGCCATGGGCGGCCTCGAACATATCGCAGGCAAAGTATTTGTAGGCGAAGACGGCGCAGCCCACCGGCGAGATCCCCGCCGCCACTTTCAGCAGATCCATTTCTTCCAGCACCTCGGCGATGAGGCGGTGAACGATGCCGTGGCCGCAGCCGGGGCAATAATGCATTTCCACATCCAGCAGGCCCTTGGTCCGCTGGAATATCACTTTATCAGCCATGGTTATGCCTCCCTCATTTCCTGGACTTTGGCCATGATCTCATCCGTGGTGGCAATACGGCTGCCCGGCCAGCCCAGGAATTCCACCGGCTTCAAGCCGTTGACGGCCAACCGCACATCCTCCACCATCTGGCCGGCGCTGATCTCCACGGTCAGCACCTTTTTCACACTGGGCTGGGCAACCGCCTCCCCCAGCGCCCGGCTGGGGAAAGGCCATAAGCTGATGGGGCGCGCCAGGCCCACTTTCCAGCCCCGCTGCCGCATCTCGTCGATGGCGGCCCGGCAGACCCGGGAAATGGTGCCGTAGGCGGCGATGATGATCTCCGCGTCCTCGGTCCGGTATAACTCATAGCGGACTTCGTTTTTCTCGATTTCCCGGTAGCGGGACTGCAAACGCTCATGCAGGGCTTCCAATTCCCAGTCCTCGATATACAGGGAATTGACCACCGCCCTGGGCTTGCCGCGGCCCTCCTGCCAGCCTAACGCGGCCCAGGGCTTATCCACCCCCATCTCTTCTTCGCTTTTGAATTCCGGCAGTTCCACCGGCTCCATCATCTGGCCGATCAGGCCGTCCGCCAGGATCATCACCCCGTTCCGGTAGCGGTCGGCGATATCGAAAGCCTGGTACATGATATCCACGGTTTCCTGAATGGAAGCCGGGCCAAAGACGATCAGGCGGTAATCCCCGTGGCCGCCGCCCTTCACCGCCTGGAAATAATCCCCCTGGCTGGCCTGGATGCCGCCGATGCCCGGGCCGCCCCGCATCACGTTCACGATCACGCAGGGCAGCTCAGCCCCGGCAATGGTGGAAATACCCTCCTGCTTCAGGCTGATCCCCGGCGAGCTGGAGCTGGTCATCACCCGGGCCCCGGCCCCGGCCGCGCCGTAAACCATATTGCTGGCAGCCACTTCGGATTCGGCCTGGAGAAATACGCCGCCGATTTCCGGCAGGCGTACGGACATGTATTCCGGGATATCGTTCTGGGGCGTGATGGGATAGCCGAAAAAGTAGCGGCAGCCGCCCCGGATGGCTGCCTCGGCAATGGCTTCGCAGCCCTTCATCAGTTGCTTGCTCATAACGACGCTTCCTCCTGTTTCACGATCTCTATGCAAAGGTCCGGACAGGTGCGGGCGCAAGCGGCGCAACCGGTGCAGGACGCCATATCGCTGATTTCCGCCGGCTGATAGCCCTTGGCGTTCAGGCTGCTCTTGGATAAACGCAGCAGATCCCTGGGGCAAGCCCGCACGCAAAGCTGGCACCCCTTGCATTTCTCACTGTCGATTTTCAACAAAATCATCCTGCATTTCCTCCATAAAATTTATAGTAAAGGTTAAAATTAAGGTTACAATAATAAACGGCTAAACCCCCAGGCGGGTAAAACGGGCCCAATCCCGGTGCATTTGAGTTTTAATCGTTAAAGGCTGGCCGATATAGCGCTGCTCCAAGCCCTGTTTTTCCGCCAAGGCCAAAAACGCGTCCAGCGCCGCCTGTTCGCCGCTGGTATAGAGCACAGGCAAGCCGCTTTGGACCGACGCTTCCCGCAGGATCTGATAACCCTGGAGCAGTTCCTGGCCGGTGGTTTCCGCCGCCAGATTGCTGTTGTTGATCAGGCCAGCCACGGTTAGTCGCGCTTCATCCTCGATCTTTCCGAGCAGGGAAAGGATGCGTCCGGGGCTGTCGGCAAGGGGGCGGAAAACATTTACCACCAGCCAGACATGTAGGCGCTCCTTAGGGATGCGCTGGAAATAGCCGTGGTATTGGCCCAGGGCCCGGGCGCCCACATTGTCGCCGCCCACGTCGAAGATGGCGGTTCCGTTCTCCCCGGCGAAAGCGGAATAGATCCGGGGGTCAATGGTGATCAGCTCCACATTGCTCAGGGCGAAGCGGGGCGTGATCAGCTGTACGCCCTGTTCCTTGAGCAGCCGCTCCCGGTCGGAAGCCCGGAAATAGGTATTGATCATATCCAAATCCACCAAGGTGGTGGGCAGGCCTTTTTCCGCGGAACGGAAGGCAAAATTCAAGGCCAGCTCGGTCTTGCCGGAGCCGAAATTGCCCAGCATCACATAATAGTTCCGGTTTGACATCTTTGCCGCCGCCTCCTTGAAGCATTTTCCGCCCTATCAGAACCGGCTCAATCTTATTGACCGGTCGGTCGATTAGACGTTATTATATCATAACCCGCAGAATTTGTCACCTAATAAAAATATATACAGAATATTTCAAATGCCCGGCAGTAACAAAACAGCCCGGATCAGGGCGCTTGTATCCGGCGGCCGGGGGGATTATAATAGGCGTATGCCAAACCTAAACACAGGAGGACAAAATGGATCGTTTAAGCGCCGCCCGAGAGCGGTTCAAACAGGATCTTTTCGCCACGGAACAGACCGGCGTGGTTTTGGAGGCGGTGGACAAGGATTATGCCCGCTGCAGCATGCGGGTGGAGGCCCGGCATATGAACGCCAATGGCGTGGTGATGGGCGGGGCCCTGTTCACCCTGGCGGATCTGGCTTTTGCCGCCGCGGCCAATGAACAGCAGCCTCTCACCGTCTCCCTGACCAGCCAGATCACCTATCTGAATCCCGGCCAAGGCAAAGTCATGTATGCCGAGGCCCGGGCCGTCAAATCCGGCAAACGCAACTGCACCTTTATCATCGATGTTACGGATGAAAAGGGGGTTCAGGTGGCGGTGGTCATCTCCACCGGCGCCCGCATCGGCTAAAAAAGCAGCCCTGCCGCCGGCTGGCGGCAGGGCTGCGGCCGGTAATCCGCTTCAGGTTGTTCAGCCTGGCTCAATAGCCCCGGAAGCAGATATTCAAATCTGCCCGCCCAATGATGCCGTCCACGCTGCCGCTGCTGGTGTATTGCCAAATGCGGAAATCGTAATAGAACTCCGGCGTGGCGCTATAACCGGCAAACCACCAATCATAATCCGTAAGCCTGGGCAAATTATAGCATTTATAGGCCAGATCGCCGTAAAGGTAAATCATCGGCGTATAGCCGGCCGCCTCGATCTCCTGGCAGAAAGCGATGGCGCAATCGGTCAGGACAGCGGAGCTGATATTCCTGGTGCGCGCGTCCGAGCTGCCGATGGTTTCCCAGTCAAAGACCACGGGATAATCCAGATCATAATCCTGGAGCTGGTTGATGACGAACTGGGCTTCCTCCCGGGCTTCCGCCTCGCTGATGGCCTGGGAGAAGAAATAGACCCCCACATCCAGCCCGGCAGCGGCAGCGCCTTCCATATTCCGGGCGAATTTCTGATCCAGGCTGATGCCGCCCTCGGTATAGCCCCGGTAGCCCAGGCGGATGAAGGCGAAATCAACGCCGTCCTCCGCTACCCGGTACCAATCGATATCCGCCTGATGTTCGGACACATCCACGCCGGTCAGGCTGTCTCCCCCGCCCTGGTACATCACCCGGCCGTCGCTGTCTATGCTGAAATCCCGGGCCTGGTAGCTCAAGACCGGCGCGCCCTGCTGCACCGGCAGCAGCTCGTCCCGGAAGAGGATGCTGTCCAGATTCTGCTGGCCTTCGGGGATGATGATCAGCACCGCATTGCTCTTATTGATGATCTTGCCGCTGATGACGGTGTTTTGTAGGATCACCTGCTCCGTGCCGCCCCCGGCAATGATCAAATCCCCCTGGATGGTGCTGTTCAGCAGCATCACCTTTTTGGCGGCTACGGCGGCGTTGCCCTGGATAGCGGCATTATACAGGCCGTCGCTCCGCCAAAGCTTGCCGATGAGATTGTCCAGCAGGGTCACCACCTCGGCCCGGGTGATATCGGCCTGGGGCCGGAAATTCACCGGGCTATCCGTGATATAGCCGTTGGCGCTGAGATAGGCAATGGGACCGTAAGCCCAGTCGGAAACCTGGTCCCCGTCCTCAAAGGGCAGGGCGTCAATTTCCGCGTATAAAGTATCCAGCCCGGTGGCCCTGGCGATCATCACTGCCGCTTCCTCCCGGACAATCCCGTCGGTGGGCCGGGCCAGGCCATGGGCGCCCAGCATGATGCCGGCGGCGTTCAGCTTCAGCACCGCTTCCGTATACCAGGTATCCTCCAGGTCCAGGAAGGTATTGGCAGCCTGATCCTGATATTTCATGATCCTGTCAATGATCAGGGCCATTTCCCCCCGGGTGATGCCGTCGTCCGGCCGGAACAGGCCCGCGTTGCCCTGTATCACTTCCAGCTGGCTCCATTTTTCAATCGCGTCTTCCGCCCAGTGGTCAAAAGTATCGTTATAGGTGGCGGCAAAAGCCGGTACGCTGGTGAGCAGCAGCAAGGTCAGGGACAGCAGCAGAATGCCAAGTGGTTTTTTCATCATCATTATGTATCCTTTGTCGTATTTTGCCTCTGGCACATATTTTAGCATAACCGCCGCTATAGGGCAAGTGAACGTTTTACTTCTGGTAAAAACCGGCAGCACATGCTATGATAAAGCAGCGTTAACAAAAAGGAGCCGCTATGTTTATTGCTGATCTGCATATCCATTCCCGCTATTCCCGGGCCACCAGTGCCAGCTGCAACCCGGCCTGCCTGGATCTGGCTGCCCGGCAGAAAGGCCTGGGCCTGCTGGCTGCCGGGGATTTTACCCACCCGGCCTGGCGGGAGGAGCTGAAAACAACCCTGATCCCTGCTGAAGAAGGTCTGTATCAGCTGAACCGGAGCCTGCGCCTGGAGGACGGCGGGCTGCGGGAGGAGGCTGAGCCGCCCCGCTTCATCATCAGCGGGGAGATCAGCACCATCTATAAACAGGGGGAGCGGGTGCGGAAGGTGCATCATGTGATCCTGCTGCCTTCCCTGGAAGCCGCGGAAAAGCTTTCCCTGAAATTGGAAAGCCTGGGCTGCAATCTTCGTTCCGACGGCCGGCCGATTATCGGCCTGAACAGCCGGGACTTGCTGGAGCTGACCCTGGATAGCTGCGCGGAAGCCATCTTCATCCCCGCCCATATCTGGACGCCCCATTTTTCCGTGCTGGGGGCGGCGTCCGGCTTCAGCAGCATTGACGACTGTTACGGCGACCTGACCCCCCATATCCACGCGGTGGAGACCGGCCTCAGCTCCGACCCGCCGATGAATTGGCGCCTCTCCGTGCTGGACCGCTTCACCCTGGTTTCCAACTCCGACGCCCATTCCCCGGCCAAGCTGGCCCGGGAAGCCAACATTTTCCACTGCGCCCTCAGCTATCCCGCTATTGCCCAGGCCCTGGTCAAGGGCAATCCAGGCTTTGGCGGCACCATTGAATTTTTTCCGGAGGAGGGCAAATACCATTTGGACGGCCACCGGAATTGCCAGGTTTGCCTAAACCCTAAGGAAACCCGGGCTTTAGGCGGTCTTTGCCCGGTTTGCGGCCGGAAGCTGACCGTGGGCGTCCTGCACCGCACCGAGGAACTGGCTGACCGGCCCGAGGATTACCGCCCAACCAGCGCCCTGCCCTATGAAAGTCTGGCCCCCCTGGCGGAGGTGATCAGCGGCAGCTATGGCTGGCCCGTGGCCGGGAAAAAGGTGGCCGCCCTTTACAGCCGGCTTTTGGCCGGCCTGGGCAATGAGCTGTCTATCCTGAGAGAAGCGCCCTTGGCTGAGGTGGAACGCTGGGGCGGCGTCTGCCTGGCCGAAGGCCTGCGGCGGCTCCGGGAAAAACAGGTTTGCGTCTCCCCCGGCTTTGACGGGGAATATGGCAAGGTGAATATCCTGAACAGTGCGGAGATCGCGGATTTCAGCGGCCAGGCCAGCCTGTTCCAGGACGCCCCGGCTGAGCGGGCTGTATCTGAGACAGCTTATACACCCCTGCCCGGCTCCACCGCAGCCAAAGCGGAACCCCTGCCCCCGGCTAAAGAAAGCGCGGCGGAGGCTTATCCCTATGGCCTGAGCCAGGCCCAATGGCAGGCCGCCTCCGCTAAGGAAGAGGCCGTGGCGGTGCTGGCCGGGCCGGGCAGCGGCAAAACCCGCACCCTGATCAGCCGCATCGCCTGGCTGCTGGAACAGGAGCAAGTCCCTCCGGAGCAGATCACAGCGGTCACCTTCACCCATAAGGCTGCCAACCAGCTGAAAGAGCGGCTGGGCCGGCAATTCCGGGATAAAAAACTGGCCAACCGGCTGCAGGTAGGCACCTTCCACAGCCTCTGCCGGGCTTACCTCTCCACCCAGCGGGGGCGCTTCAGCCTGCTCAGCCCCTATCAGGCCCGGGGCCTGGCAGCGGAAGCCATCGCCAGCCTGGGCCTAAAGCAAAGCCCCGCAGAGCTGCTGAACGCCCTTTCCAAAATCAAAACCGGCCTCAGAGAAGCCGGAGAACTGGCCCCGGCCCTGGAACGCTACCAAGCCCTGCTCCAGGAATACCAGGCCCTGGATTTCGACGATCTGCTCCTGCAGACCCTGGCCGCTTTCAGCAGCGAGCAGCCTCCGGGCAGGGAGCGTTTCCGCCAGCTGCTGGTGGATGAATTCCAGGACATCAACGGGGTGCAATACCGGCTGCTGCGGGCCTGGGCCGGGGAAGAGGGCCGGCTGTTCGTTATCGGCGACCCGGATCAGGCCATCTACGGTTTCCGGGGCTCGGACAGCGCCTGCTTCCAGCGTTTGCGTCAGGATTATCCCCTGCTGAAGGAATATAGCCTGACCCGCAATTACCGCTCCACGCCGGAGATCGCCGCCACTGCCGCGGCCCTGCTCCGGCGGGAGCCGCCGGAAACCCAGCGGGAGCCCGGGGACAAGGTGCGGCTGATCAGGCCGGAAAGCGCTCTCTCCGAAGCGATCTTCATCGCCAAAGAAATCGGGGCCCTGGTGGGCGGGGTGGACATGCTGGCCGCCCATAGCGGCAAAAAACAGGCTGAAGGCCAGCTGGGCTTTGGCGATATGGCCGTCCTCTGCCGCACCCACCGGCAAACGGAGCTGATTGAGCAATGCCTGGCCCAGGAGGGCATACCTTGCGTGGTCAGCGGCCGGGACGATTTCCTGGACGATCAGGCGGTTCAGGCCTGCCTAGCCTTCCTCCGGCTCCTGGCCGGGGAAAAAGACCGGCTCTCCCGCCGCGTCCTTACCCGGGAGCTGGGGGAAGAACAGCTGGCAGCCCTCTATGAAGCGCTGAAACCCCTGGCCCGGAAAACAAGCCCGGCAGAGCTGGTGCAAGCCTGGATCGACCGGCTCTGCCGGGGAGAGCAGCCGGGCCTGGAACAGCTGCGGCAAACCGCCCTGCTCCATCAGAAGCTTTCCGGCCTGCTGGAAGCCTTAGGCAGCCAGGCGGAGGGGGATATCAGCCGGGTTGGGGGCAAGGTCTATCAGCCGGAGGCGGTGGCGGTGATGACCCTCCACGCGGCCAAGGGCCTGGAATTCCCGGTGGTCTTTTTAGCCGGCCTGCGCCAGGGCTTGCTGCCCTTTGCCGCGGCCAACAGCGAAGGCGCCCTGGCTGAGGAAAAACGTTTGTTTTATGTAGGGATCACCCGGGCTTCCGAACAGTTGCTGCTCCTGGCCGGGGAACCGGAATCGGTGTTCCTCAAGGACCTGCCGGAAGCCTGTCTGGAAAGGGGCGGCGCGCTGCCGCGCCGCCGCCCCAAAGAAAAGCAGCTGAGTTTGTTTAATTGATCTGAAAATTTGAGCTAAAGTTCCGCTGAAAAACGGCCCTTTCCGGGCCGTTTTCAGGTTATTCCGCTATTCCACTTCAGGCAGGCTGGCGAAGCCCTTCGCCAAATCCTCGTCGCTGGGAATATAGTCGTTCATTAGGCCTTTATTATAGGCCTCGTAAGCATAAAGATCAAAATAACCGGTGCCGGTGAGGCCGAAGACAATGGTCTTGGCCTCCCCTGTTTCCTTGCAGCGCAAAGCCTCGTCAATAGCGACTTTGATGGCATGGGAAGACTCTGGCGCGGGCAAAATACCCTCCTGGGTACAAAACAGCTTGGCTGCCTGGAAAACGCTGCTCTGATCCACAGCCCTGGCCTCTATGTAACCGTCATGATACAGCTTGGAGAGGATGGGGCTCATACCATGATAGCGCAGGCCCCCCGCATGGTTGGGGGACGGCATAAAGCCGCTGCCCAGGGTATACATGCGCATCAGCGGGGTCATGCAGCCGGTATCGCCGAAATCATAAGCATAGCGGCCCCGGGTCAGGGAGGGGCAGGAGGCCGGTTCCACAGCGATGAATTGAATGTTGTTCCGGCCTTGAAGCCGCTCCGCCATATAAGGGGCGATCAGGCCGCCCAGATTGGAACCGCCGCCGGCGCAGCCGATGATCAGATCCGGCGCCACCCCGTATTTATCCAGGGCGGCTTTGGTTTCCAGGCCGATGATGCTTTGATGCAGCAGCACATAATTGAGCACGCTGCCCAGCACATAGCGGCAATTTTCCGTGGTCATGGCTTTTTCCAGGGCTTCGGAAATGGCGCAGCCCAGGGAACCGCCGGTATCCGGATGCTGGGCCAGGATTTTCCGGCCCACCGCCGTGGTGTCCGAAGGGGAAGGCAGCACCTGGGCGCCATAAGTTTCCATCACGGTACGGCGCTGGGGCTTTTGCTCCGCGCTGACCTTCACCATATAAACGGTCAGATCCAGGCCCAACAGGCCGCAGGCCATGGACAGGGCGGTGCCCCATTGCCCGGCTCCGGTTTCCGTGGTCAGGCTGGACAGGCCCTGCTGCTTGGCATAATAAGCCTGGGGCAGGGCGGAATTCAGCTTATGGCTGCCGGAGGTATTATTGCCCTCAAATTTGTAATAGATCTGGGCCGGGGTATCCAGGGCTTTTTCCAGCTGATAAGCCCGGGACAGGGGGGCGGGCCGGTAAGTCAGATAGAGCTCCTGCACCGCGTCAGGGATGGGGATGTAAGGATCTTTGCCGTTCAGTTCCTGGCCGGCCAGCTCGCCGCAGAAAACCTGGGAGAGCTCATCGATTACCAAAGGTTTCAAGGTGCCCGGGTTCAGCATGGGGTCCGGTTGTTCCGGCATATAGGCCCGCAAATTCAGCCACTGGCGCGGCATCTCCTGTTCGTCAAGATAAAGCTTGTAAGGGATACTGCTCATGGTCGTGCTCCTTTCAGGATTTATTATGCCAATGATATCGCGGGGGAAGAGCCGGAAAATAAAAAAATCCCTGTCCCGGTTTGGGACAGAGATATTCTGCGGTGCCACCCAAATTGCCGGCTATGAACCGGCCGCTTTATCATATGCCATCACATATGCTCTGCTTGATAACGGACAGAGTGCCGTCGACTATTAGTCGCCCTCATGAGTCCATTCGCCCATCGGCCTTGCGCCGCGATCTCACCAGCCGCGACTCTCTTTAGCTCAGCGCTTGACGGGGTACTCCTCTCAATCATCGGTTTGCGTATTCAATTGTTTGTCAGTGTACCATTGTCCAGTCCCTTTGTCAAGACAAAGGCGCAATTTTTTTCCAGGATTTTTTGTATCTATAACAACGGAAACGAAACAAGCCAATAGAAAACGGGGTGTTCTTATCAGCAAAATCGCCGTCAACAACTTGACTTTTGCTTATCCGGGCAGCTATGATCTGATCTTCGAGCAGGTCAGCCTGACCCTGGACAGCAGCTGGAAGCTGGGCCTGATCGGCCGGAACGGCCGAGGCAAAACCACCCTGCTCCGCCTGCTCGCAGGGGAACTGGACGCCGGGGGCGCGATCCGCGCCGCAGTGGATTTCCAATATTTCCCCTTCCCCGTGGCGGATGAAAGCCTGGACACCCTGGCCGTTATCCAAGGCCTGGCCAAGGATTGCCCCCTCTGGCGCGTCCAGCGGGAACTGGGGCTCTTGTACAAGGCGGAAGAACTGCTCTACCGCCCTTGGGCCTCCCTTTCC
>DAIMZM010000087.1:0-10196 GCA_036733985.1 Bacillota bacterium | reverse complement strand
CCTGATCGGCGAGCCCGGCGTGGGCAAAACCGCCATCGCCGAAGGCCTGGCCCTGCGCATTGTCCGGGGGGACGTGCCGGATAACCTGAAAGACCGCAGCATTTTTTCCCTGGATATGGGAGCTTTGATCGCCGGGGCCAAGTTCCGGGGGGAATTCGAGGAACGCTTGAAAGCGGTGCTGAACGAGATCAAGCAAAGCCAGGGCCGGATCATTCTCTTCATCGACGAGCTCCATAATATCGTGGGCGCGGGCTAAAGCGAAGGGGCTATGGACGCGGGCAATCTCTTAAAACCCCTGCTGGCCCGGGGCGAACTCCATTGCATCGGCGCCACCACCCTGAACGAGTACCGCCAGTATATCGAAAAGGACGCGGCCTTGGAGCGCCGCTTCCAGCCGGTGCTGGTGGAGGAGCCGACCCTGGAGGATACCATCTCCATCCTCCGGGGCTTGAAAGAGCGCTACGAGGTCTATCATGGGGTGAAGATCCAGGACCGGGCCCTGATCGCCGCGGCCACCCTCTCCCAGCGCTATATTTCCGACCGCTTCATGCCGGATAAGGCTATTGACCTGGTGGATGAGGCCTGCGCTTTAATCCGCACGGAAATCAATTCCCTGCCCGCGGAAATGGACGATATCTCCCGCAAGATCATGCAGCTGGAAATTGAGGAAACCGCCTTGAAGAAGGAGGAGGATAAGCTTTCCGCCGAGCATTTGCAGCGCATCCAGACCGAGCTGGCGGATCTCAGGGATACCTTCAACAGCATGAAGGCCAAATGGGAGAATGAAAGGACCGGCATCGAGAAGGTGCGGAAGCTCCGGGAGGAGATCGAGCAGACCAACGCTGAGCTGGATAAGGCCCAGCGGGAATATGACCTGGGCAAGGCGGCCGAGCTGAGTTACGGCAAACTGCCCCAGCTGCAGAAGGCCTTGGCTGAGCAGGAAAAAGCCAATGAGGAGCTGGGGAAAAACACCCTGCTCCATGACCGGGTCACGGAGGAGGAGATCGCCCGCATCGTGGCCCGCTGGACCGGCATCCCTGTGGCCCGGCTGATGGAAGGGGAGCGGGAAAAGCTGCTGCATCTGGAAGAGATCCTGCATCAGCGGGTCATCGGCCAGGAGGAAGCGGTGGAAAAGGTGGCGGACGCCATCCTCCGTTCCCGGGCCGGCATCAAGGATCCCCGGCGGCCCATCGGCTCCTTCCTCTTTTTAGGCCCCACCGGCGTAGGCAAAACCGAGCTGGCCAAGGCAGTGGCCCAGGCCCTGTTCGACGACGAGCATAATATCATCCGCATTGATATGAGCGAATATATGGAGAAATACGCGGTGTCCCGGCTGATCGGCGCACCCCCGGGCTATGTGGGCTATGACGAGGGCGGCCAGCTCACCGAGGCGGTGCGGCGGAAACCCTACGCGGTGGTGCTGTTCGACGAGATCGAGAAAGCCCATCCGGAGGTGTTCAATGTGCTCTTACAAGTATTGGACGACGGCCGGATCACCGACAGCCATGGCCGCACCGTGGATTTCAAGAACTCCATCATCATCCTCACCTCCAACCTGGGCTCGGATATCATCCTGGAAGGCATTGACGGGGAAGGGAATATTTCAGAGCGGGCCCGAAAGGCGGTGAGCGGCCTCTTAAAAACCAGCTTCCGGCCGGAATTTTTGAACCGCCTGGATGAGATCGTTTTCTATAAACCCCTGACCAGGGAGAATATTTTCGGCATCATGGATCTGCTGATTGCCGACTTTGCCCGGCGTCTGGCGGACCGGCAGCTGAAGCTCTCCTTCACCGAAGGGGCCAAGGACTATTTGCTGGCAGCCGGCTATGACCCGGCCTATGGGGCCCGGCCTTTGAAGCGGCTGCTTCAATCCCAGGTGGAGACCATTGTGGCCCGGTATATCATTGCCCATGACCCGGAACCCGATACGGCGCTGGCCATCGATTATGACGGGCAGAAGCTCTATATCAAGTCCTAGGCGCCTGCATCATGGCTGGATCAGACCAAAACCCCCGCTGAAAGGCGGGGGTTTTGGTTTGGGGCTTGATGCGGGTTTAGCAGCCGTCTTCCAGGCCGGAAGCCGGGCTGTCCTGGCGGCCCAGCCGCCGCACCGTCACCAGCAGTTCCCGGTAAGTGGATTCGTAGGCGTAAAAGGCGGCTTCCCGGGGGCCGTCGGCCAGGGCGTATTGGTAGCTGAAATGCCCGTCGTTTTCCCGGACGTCCCTGAGCACCGCGGCCAGGGAGAACGGGCCCCTATCGTTGCTTGGGGCGGCGGCATTGGCCAGGCGCTGGCAGATCCCGGCTATCTCGGTGTCAAAATCCCCCTGCCGGGGCAGCCCGTGGCTGTTCAGACCGTCATTGGCGAAGAGCTCATATTGGCCGCTGACGGTATGCAGCAGGCAAATGTATTCAAAGCGGGAGGCCACGGCCAGTTCCAGCAGCTTATTCAGGCGGAATTCCATGTGCTTTTTCTGGGTGATATCCGCCACCGCCACATAAAGGATATAGCTGCCGCCGCTTTCCGCCAGCAGTTTGGCCCGGTTATGGGTCCAATAGGCATGATGGTTGCCGGGCTGGGGCAGGGAGCGGACTTCGCATTCGCTTTCCTGCCTGGTCTGGATCGCGGTTTCCAGCATGCCCAGGAAAACGGCCCGGTTGGCTTCGTCAAAACGGTCCAGCACATGGGTCTGCAGCTCCTGATAAGCGGTGCGGGTGGTACCCAGGATCTTGTACAGGTGGTCGTTGGAGCAGATGATCTCCAGATGGCCTTCCCGGTATTCCATGATGGAAGCGCCGCCGGCCATGGTGTTGAACAGCAGGGCGGTTTTGGTGGTGGCGTCCCAGAAATCCGCCATCTCCCCGGCGTCCTTGTTCTGGAACAGGTTGATCTCCTCCCGCCGTCCTTGGGAGAGCAGGGCCTCGAATTCCTGGGCCGGCATGGGCGCGGCAAAATAATAGCCCTGCATATACAGGCAGCCCAGGTTTTTCAGGAAATCCGCCTGCTGCCTGGTTTCCACGCCTTCGGCAATGATGGGCAGCTTCAGCCAGCGGGCCATGCGGA
The DNA here is from genome assembly GCA_036733985.1 of Bacillota bacterium. Taxonomy (GTDB): domain Bacteria; phylum Bacillota; class Dehalobacteriia; order UBA4068; family UBA4068; genus DAIMZM01. The sequence continues at coordinate 7,135 of DAIMZM010000087.1, read as the reverse complement.
TCACGGAATTGAGGATATTGCCGCCCCGGGCATTGTTTTCGCTCTCTCTCAGGAAGCGCATATCCAGCTTCAGCACATCCACCGGCACGTCTTTCAGGGTGTTCAGGGAAGAATAGCCGGTACCGAAATCATCCATCTCCACCACAAACCCCAGCTGCTGCAGGTTTTTCACCACCCGGATCAGCTGGGCCGGGTTCTCGATATAAGCGCTTTCCGTGATTTCCAGCCTTAAACATTGGCTGGGCAGCTGATATTTCTCCAAAAGCCGCCGCAGTTTAGTGATGAAATCCGGATGGTAAATATCCAGCCGGGAAATATTCACCGCCAGGGAGACAACTGCCAAGCTTTGGTCGTCCCGCCATTTCCTCAGGTAGGCGCAGCATTTTTCCAGCACATAATCATCCAGGGCGGAAATAAAGCCGTTCTTCTCAAAGATGGGGATAAACTTATCCGGCAGCAGCAGGCCCCGCCGGGGATGATCCCAGCGCACCAGGGCCTCCGCACCGATCAGGGCGCCGTTTTCATGGTTGACCTGGGGCTGGAAATAGATCAGGAACTGTTCCGCCTGGAGGGCGCCGTCCATATCGCCCAGCAATTTCTGCTCTTCCAGCAAATCCTGGCGCATGGCCTCGCTGTAATAAGCCACTTTGTTGGCATAGTTTTTTTTCACCGTGCGCAGGGCCAGCAAGGCCCGGTCGCACATCAGCGGCACATCCAGGGTGGGATCGTCCACAGTGTAAACGCCGATGCTGGCGGTGAGCCGTAAATTGGCCGGATAGTCCTGCAACAGCCGGTTAATACCGGCGATCTTTTTCTCCAGATCCACGGCGTTTTCCGGTACAAAGCAGGCAAAATGATCCGCTTCGATATGCCCGTAAATCCCGGATTCCCAATTGGTTTTCAGCATGGCCTGGCCGATGGCGGTTAACAGCCGGTCCCCGGCCTCGGTGCCCTGCATATCATTGAAAGCCTTAAAACGGTCCAGGTCAAAGCGGACCAGCAAATACTTTTCCTCCGGCCGGCTTTCGATGCGCCGGCGCACCTGGCGGTAAAAGGCTTGGCGGTGAAAAAGCCCGGTCATGGGGTCGATCTCGTCCTCATCCGCACAGGTCAGGGACCGGTCGCCGCCCGGATCCGTGATGATCAGGCCCAGCCGGGTCGCGCCTTCGAAGCGCCCGGGCAGCCTGGACCCGCGGATATGCCAGCGCTCCGCCGGAATGCTTTTGCCTTTCAGCCGGCAGATCTGGTCCAGCTGCCCCCCGTCCCTGGCGCTTTTAAAGATCGCCGCGGCCAGCCCGGGCAAATCGTCCTCATGGATCAGTTCCAGCAGCTTCTCCCCCTGGCCGCCCAGGGCTTCCCGGTGTTGGGCCGCCAGCCTGAACAGGCTGGGGCTGGCATAAGTGATGCGGATGCCGTCATCCACCTCCGCCATGGCCACCACGCCGTTGATATGTCCCAGCAGGGTATGCAGATGCACGATGCCGGAAGCATCGGCAGCCTGGACATAGTGGCGTTGTCCCGCCTCCCCCAGGCCGTCCGCATAGGCAAAGCGGTTTTTGCCGTCTGCCTTGGCCTGGTAAAGGGCGGCGTCCGCCTCCGCGTAAAGGGTGCTTAAGGGTTTATGATCCCCCTGGTAAACGCTGATGCCGATGCTGCTGGACAGGACCCTGGGGCCGGAGGGGGTGGCGCAGGTGTATTGCAGGGCAGCCAACAGTTCCAAGGCCTTTTGCCGGATCGCCTCCGGCTTTCCCGCATGCTTCATCAGGGCGAAAAATTCATCGCCGCCGATCCGGCCCACCAGGTCCCCGGCGTCAAAAGCGCCTTTGATCACAGCGGCCATATCAATCAAGATCTGGTCGCCATGCTGATGGCCGAAATTGTCATTGATCTGCTTGAAATTGTCCAGATCGATCATGAACAGGGCGTGGACGCCGCCGGCCCCTTCGTTTTCCAGATAGTCCTGGATTTGTTTGAGGACAGCGTCATGATTGAGCAGGCCGGTCATGCTGTCGGTTTGGGCGGCTTGGCAGAGCAGATCGGCGTCGGCCAGGGCCATCTGCTGTGTCAGCAGCCGCGTCACCTCGATGAAGGCGGAGATGAACAGGGTTTCGCCCCAGGGGGTCTTTGTTTGGGTCATGGCGCAGTGGATATACCCCTGCCGGCCGTCTTTTTTCTCGATGGCCACCGTGTACTGCACCGGCCCGCCGCTCTCCCGGCAGGCCGCCAGTTTCTCCGCCAGCAGCCGCCGGTGGCAGGCCCAGACCGTATCGGTAAAGGGCCGGCCGATAAAGGCCGCGGCCTCATCCTGGTCATAGCCGTAGATGTTCCGGCAGGCCGGATTGCAGCCCAGAACCACCGGCTCCGGGTCAGCGGAAAACTGAATGAGGCCGCAGGGCTGGGATTGATACATATGTTCCAGAAAAGCCAGCTTGTCAGGGGCGCCGGCGGCTTCCGGCAATGAAGCTGTTTCCTGAGGGGGCGGGATCATACTTTGCCTCCCTTCCTTAGTTTAGGCAAATGTTTGGGTAAATGAGCCTTGGCCTGGGTCAAGGCCCGGGCTTGTCGTTTTGCGCCGGGGCCGCCGGGGATGGCCAGGACTGACCCGGGGCGGCAGCGGTCTGCCGGCGGATAAAGGCGATGAAGTCCTGGGCGGTCCGGTTGGGGGGCAGCAGCTTCCGGGTGACGATATAGAGCCAGCGCTGGCCCAAATTCCCGCCAAAGGGAAAGAGCAGGGCCTGGCCTGACGCCGCCAGGCCGCTGGCTGCCCGGCGGGAGAGGATGGCGGCGCCCATGCCGCTGGCAATGCTGTTTTTCACTGCCGCCGGGTCGTTCAGGGTAGCCACCACCTGCAGGGAGGACCAGGCCAGGCCCAGGGCTTCCAGGATATGCTCCGCCTCCCGGCGGGTGCCGGAGGAGGATTCCCGCATGATCAAGGGCTCTTGCAGCAGCCGGTAAATATCCGCCCCCTGCTGCCGGAGCTTACGGAAATGGGCGTTATTCGGGGTGGCCAGCACCAGCTCGTCCCGGAGGAAGGGCTGATAGAGGCAGCGTTCATCCGGAATATACGTGCCCACCAGGCCCAGATCCGTTTCCCCCTGGAGCAGGCCGGCCAGCACCCCCAGGCTGTCCTGGCGGACAATATTAAAACTGAGGCCGGGATGCTCTTGGGCGTATCCGGCCATCAGTTCCGGCAAAACATAGGCGGAGGGGATGGAGGAAGCGCCAATGGCAAGGGATAAGGCAACCCCCTCCGGCTGCATTTCCGCCAGGGCCTGGCGGCGCAGGTTCAGCATGGCCTGGGCATAGGGATAGAAGCGCTGGCCCGCGGCTGTGACCCGCAGGCTTTTGGTATTCCGCTGGATCAGGCTTTGCCCCAGCTCAGCTTCAAGCTTCTTAATATGCGCGCTGACAGTGGGCTGGGTCAGGAAAAGCTGCTCCGCGGCCTTGGAAAAGCTGCCCTGGGACACCACTGCGGCGAATACTTCCAATTGTTTTAAATCCATAACAACCTCCGACAACAAATATACCACGATTTATAGTCGTTATCAATAAATAATTGATTGGTTAAAGCAAATCCAGGCCTGAAAGGGCGGGCCTATCTTAATCTATGACAGGATAAGCGGAAAAGTGAAATTTGCTTTCTCCGGCAGATTAAACGGGGACAGGATAAATATAGGCAAAAACCGCATATACTAATGGCATAAGCGGAGGTGCAAGCGGCACCTGCCCAGCTGGCCAAATATTTCCTTGTCCGGCAGGGGTTGGGCGCCCTTTTACCGGCAGGTATTTTTCCCAAAGGCGCGAATACTACAATATGGTATTGTATCTGCGGAAGGGAGTGGTTTTTCTTGAACCCATGGGAGAAGCATCTCGCCGACCAAGTCGACGAAGTGCTGTTTGACGAGGAAACAATTCAAAAAAGAGTTATGGAGCTGGCGGATGAGATCACAGCCGACTATCAGCGTCTGGACGTTGACGAGTTGGTGATTATCGGTATCCTGCGCGGCTCTGTTTTGTTTATGGCAGACTTGATCCGCCGGATCCAGCTGCCGGTATCCATAGATTTTATGGCCATGAGCAGTTATACCCATGGCACCCGCACTTCCGGCTCGGTGCGCATCCTGAAAGACATAGCCGAATCCATCACCGATAAACATGTGCTGATCATCGAGGATATCATCGATACCGGCCTGACCATGCAATGCCTGTATAATTTGCTGGAAGCCCGCCGGCCCAAATCCCTGAAGATCTGCACCCTGCTGGATAAACCTTCCCGCCGTTTGACGCCCATGCAAATGGATTATGTAGGCTTTGTCATACCGGACCGCTTTGTGGTCGGCTATGGCCTGGATTTTGACGGACATTACCGGCATCTGCCCTTTGTGGCTGTGCTGAAGCCGGAAGCATATCAATAATGAATTTGAAAGGGGCTGGTCAACATGAACGCCAAAGCGGAGGAACAGATCACCTGGGAGCAAAGAAAGGCCATGAGCGCGCGGCTGATCCAGGAAGCGGCGGTTGTGGACGATTTGGCTTATGCCAGATTCGGTAGGGAGACCGGGATTTATATCATCAGCTATACCGGCCGGGAGCTGGGCGGCAATATCTGGGATGAGCCCACGCCCACCATTGTCTATGTGGCGCACAATAGTTTCGACAGCCACCGCCATTGGGATAATAATACCGGGATTTCCACGGTCCGCCGTTCCCTGGCCGCGATGCTGGCGACCAAGCTTTCCCTGGTGCCTGTGCCCAATTCCGCAAATCCGGAAGATAACGACCGTTTTACCAACTATAAGCTGGATCAGGAAAGCGAAGCAGCGCTGACAGGCTGGATGCGGGAAAATTTGCGGGTGGCTTTTCTGCCCCTGCCCAAAGATCAGGTAGAACCCTGGTACCTGGGGCTGATCGACTATAACGCCCCCATGTTCAATTTTCAGCATAACCCGCATAACAGCTTTGGCCGCCAAATCAAGGTCTACCGCCTGCAATTGGCGGAGCAGGCTGCGCTGGGCCGGTAATATCCGCCACATTGCTTTAATAATATGTAAGGCGCCGGCCCTCCGGCGCCTTTCTTGCCTTCATCATCCTGACGCTACTGGTTCCGCTGCTGATTCTGCTGATTTTGCTGCTGCTGATTCTGTTGGTTGCGCTGCTGATTCTGCTGCTGCTGATTCTGTTGGTTGCGTTGCTGATTCTGCTGCTGCTGATTCTGTTGGTTCCGCTGCTGATTCTGCTGATTCTGCTGCTGGTTCCGGTTCTGTTGCTCTTGGTTTTTCATATACGACCTCCTGATTTTTATCCTGTTTGGATGTTACAGCCCTATTTTGCCCGTCAAAGCCCACTTTATGCAGGAAAGCCCTAACAAAACGGCGAAAAAGAAACCGGTTGATAAATTCATATTAAAATGAAAAGCACATAAAAAGCAGGGGGCAGGGTTTGCTAAAGTAATTGGCAACCGCCTGTTTGGCTAAGGGAGGAAGGGTATGGCGATTAAGCAGATTTCGGTATTCATTGAAAACAAACAGGGCAGGCTGATTGCGGTCACCAGCTGCCTGGCCCAAAATCAGGTGAATATCCTGGCCCTGTCCGCGGCGGATACGGCGGATTACGGTATCCTGCGCCTGATCGTGGATCAGCCGGATCTGGCCCTGGCTGCCCTGAAAGAAGCCAAATTCATGGTGCTGGAAACCGAAGTCCTGGGCGTAGCCACCAAGGATCAGCCCGGCGGCCTGAACGAGGCCCTACAGGTGCTGGAGCAGGAAGGCATCAACGTGGATTATATTTATGCCTTCTTCGGCCATGGCAGCGCGGCCCGGAATATTTTCAAGGTGGACGATATCCCCGCTGCCGAGGCGGCCCTGACCAAGGCGGGTCTGCATCTGCTCACAGCGGAGGAGGCCGGCTCGCCCCTGGTCTAGCCTGTCCTTTCAGGTATATTTTTCCATGCAGCGGCTGATAATAATCAGGGCAGGCCTCAGCACGCAGCCGGGGTTTTCGTTTTAGCTAAACCTTGGCCCGCTCAGGCGCGGCCCGGAAGCGGAAGTCTGATCCCATGTCAAATTATATCCCGCCGGAAACCGTTGAGGAGATCATGCGCCGCGCCGATATTGTGGACGTGGTAGGGGATTATGTGCCTCTGAAAAGAAGGGGCCGCAACCATTTCGGCCTTTGCCCCTTTCATGAGGAAGATACCCCCTCCTTTTCCGTTAACCAGGATAAGCAGATCTATAAATGCTTCGGCTGCGGTAAAGGCGGCAATGTCATCGGCTTTGTTCAGGATATCGAGAACCTGACCTTTGTGGAGGCGGCCCAAAAGCTGGCTGAGCGCTGCGGCGTGGCCATTCCGGAGCAGGCTATGAGCAAGGAGGCCCAGCAGCGCCAGCAGGAACGCCAGGCTTTGCTGGCCATGCATAACCAGGCGGCGGCTTTCTACGCCGGCCTGCTGCCTGAAAGCCGGCAGGCCCTGGCCTATTTGGCCAAGCGGGGCGTGGATGCAGCCACTGCCCAAAGCTTCGGCTTAGGCATGGCCCCGGAGGCTGACTGGCAGGCCCTGGCCCGGCATTTGCAGGCGGCGGGCTATGGCCAGGCCCTGCTGATCCGCTCCGGCCTTTGCAGCAGGAGCGCCAAGAATAACCAGCTCTATGACAAATTCCATGGCCGCTTGATTTTCCCCATCCGGGACCACCGGGGCGCGGTGGTGGCTTTCGGCGGCCGGGCCGTCGGCGACGAGCAGCCCAAATACCTGAATTCCCAAACCACGCCCATCTATAATAAATCCCAGCTCCTGTACGCCCTGGATCTGGCCGGGCCGGAGATCCGGGCCCAAAGCCAGGCGGTGATCATGGAGGGGTATATGGATGTGCTGGCCGCCCATCAATATGGGGTGAAAAACGCCGTGGCTTCCCTGGGCACCGCCTTTACCAACGACCATGCCCGGCTGCTGTCCCGTTTTGCCCCGGAAAGCCCGGGCCGCCTCCAGGTGCTGCTGGCTTTTGACGGGGACGGCGCCGGGGCCAAGGCTGCCCTGGCTTCCCTGGAAAAGCTGAACACCTATGATTTTGTGGACGCCCGGGTGCTGATGTTCCCGGAAGGCTTGGATCCGGATGATTTCCTCCGCCGATACGGGCTGAAG
>DAIMZM010000086.1:0-10625 GCA_036733985.1 Bacillota bacterium | reverse complement strand
ACGCCGGTTGTGCGCTGATAGCTTTGGGTTGTGCTCAGCGCTGCTTGGCCAGATAGAAGAGGGCGATGGTGCCGACGCCGCAATGTGCGCTGATGATGGGTCCGATCACCCCGGTTTTGATGGCCTGGGGATGGAATTTTTCTTCCACCAGGGCGGCCAGGCGCGCCGCGTCCTCGCTGTTATGGCCATGGCCGATGAAGATCAGCTGCTGCTCCGGCCCGATGGCGGTTTCTTCCATGATCTCCACCATGCGCTCCAGGCATTTTTTCATGGAGCGCACTTTTTCCATAGGCTCCAAATGGCCGTCGGCCCCCACATGGAGCACCGGCTTAATGCTGAGCATGGAGCCCAGGAAGGCGCTGGTGGCGGAGCAGCGGCCCCCCCGCATCAGATGATAAAGATCCGCCACGGTGAACCAGTGGGCAATGCTGCCCTTGTTCTCCTCGCACCAGCGGAAGTTTTCGTCGATCCCCATACCCTGGGCCTTGTTTTGGGCGGCGTAATAAACCAGCATGGCTTCGCCCAGGGAGAAGCAGAGGGAATCCAGCACCAGTATTTTTGCTTCCGGGAATTGGTCTTTCAGCTCTTCCACAGCCAGGCGGGCGCTGTTGATCAGGCCGGAGCCGCCGGAGCTGAAGGCGATGTAAAAGATATCCAGCCCCTGTTCCAATACGGGGGTAAAATACTTGATGAATTCGCCGATGCCGATTTGCGTGGTGGTAGGCTGCTCTTTGGCCAGGCGGGCGAAAAAATCTTCCTGGCTGATCTCCCGGTAATCCGGATAATGAAAATAGCTTTCGTTTTCAGAGAAGGAGAATTCCATGGGGATGATCTGGATCTGCAAGTCTTCCGCCATGTCCTCCCATAAATCCGCGGTGGCGTCGGTAAAGATGACATAATCACGCATTCAGAAAGAGCCTCCTTTAAAAACAGAGATAATCTATTTTAACATAGCGGGCGGTTTATTGCAATCAGACAAAAAGACCGCGGACAGCGGTCTTTTCGCGCGCCAGGGGAAATGCACAACCGGGAAGGCGCCATATGAAAAAGGGAAGGGGGAGAGGGATATGTCGCAGGGATCAGGGCACAGAGACCCGGAAGATGGCGCTATGCCCGGTGGCAGGATTCCCGCCGGAAAAGACCACCATATTGCCGCTTTCAGACCAGCAGGCGGCGGAAACCCTGCCGCTGCTGTAAAGGGGCAGGCTGAGTTTTTCAGCCAGATAGTACAAATGCAAATTGCCGTCGACATCGGTAAACAGCACCTTGTTGCCGTCCGGCGCCCAGCAGACCAGCTGACCGCCGCCCTGAGAGCTGACCTGAACCAAGGCTTCCCCGGTCTGGGCAGCCTGCAAATATAAGCCGGGCTGATCCCCCCCCTGGTTGACAGCCAAATGCAGGCCGTCCGGGGAGAGGGCGGTGATATAGCTGTAGTCATGGGCAGCGCTTTCATCGGTGAAACCGCAGATCCCCGCCGCTGTGGGCAGGCTTTCTGTTTCGCCCTGGAAAACCGGGGCCTGGCTGCCGTCTAAAGGCACCTGGTATTCCAGGTAGACGCCGTCGGCATTCACATAATAGGTGACAATATTGGTGGAAACCCGGGGCAAAAGCGCGTCATAATCTTGGTAGGGGGCCAGGGTGAACAGTGCATATTCGCCCTGGTCCGCTTCCCCGCCGGCCACGGCAGGCAGGGGGGTGCCGTTATTATAGGTTTGGGGCGCCTGGGGCGGATCGGCTTCCGTTGGCGGCTGGGCGGTATCCGGCTGCTCCGTCTCCGGAGCCTGGGGCGGGTCTTCCTCGGCAGTCACCGGGTCGCCCGTCTCCGGCTGCTCAGGCAGAGTAGCAGGGTGCTCCAGGGGGCTCTCCTGATCCGGATCCTCAGCCACCTGGGCCGGGGGCGTAAATTCGGGCTGCTCCTCTGGGTCGAAAACCCCGGACCAGATGGTGGCCAGCATCAGCCCGGCTGCCACGGCAACCAGGGTCAGCCAGCGGTTCCGCTTGCGCCGGGGCTTCAGCGCGGCTACAGGCTGAGGCAGGGCCTGCATCACCCCGGCGGCAAAACCCGCCGGCGGCTCAACCGCGCCGATACGCTGGCGAAGCAAAACGTCCAGGCAGCGGAATTCATGATAGTCGGCGGCGCATTCCGGGCATAGGTCAAGATGCCGGTACAGAACCTGCTGCTCCTCAGGGGTCAGCCGGCTGTCCAGCGCCTTATTGATGAGTATTTGGATGTGGCCGCAGTTTGTCAACAGATTCACGCCTTTTCGTTCATTTACTACAATTCCATTACTAAAATTCTATCCTGGGGCCGGGGAAAAAATACGGCCGGAGCAGCAACGGGAAGGGGATAAAACACCGGATCAGCAGGACTACCCCTTTAGATAGCCGCTTAAAGCCTTTTTCAGCATGCCCCTGGCCCGGAAAAGCCGGGTCTCGATGGTGGAAACCGGTAACTCCAGCTGCTCGCTGATTTGCTGATAGCTCAGGCCTTCCAGATATTTCAGCACCAGAGGCAGCCGGTATTGCTCAGGCAGGGCCTGCAGGGCGCTGTTGATGGCCTGGTTCAGCTCCAGCTTTTCATAGCTGCCGTCCGGATCAATGCTGGGATCCCGGTCATCGGGCAGCTCCAGGATCTGATCCAGGGGCGTGATTTCCCGGGGGCGTTTATGCAGCAGATTGATGCAGGTATTATGGGCCACCCGGTACATCCAGGGAAAGAAACGGCGGCTGATGTCGAAGCGGGGCAATTCCTGGTAGATCCGCAGGAAAGCTTCCTGGGCCATATCCCTGGCTTCGTCATAATCCCCGCCCAGACGGTAGGCCAGGGCGAAGATCTGCTTTTGATAGCGCTCAATCAATATTTCAAATGCCGGTTTCTGGCCGTCAAGAACCAGGGCAACCAGTTGTTCGTCGCTCAGCTGCCGCACAGCAACCTCCTGAACTTACTATAAATACAAGGCATACGGGCAAAAACTTGCAGGAAAAGCAGGCCTTTTTTTATTTTTTTACCCGGTTTTTTTATGTTGTCCGGCTTTGTCTTAAGACAAAGCTGGTGATGATAACTATCATAACATAATCAGCGCTTTTTTGATACCGCTTTTTTATCTTCTAGAAGAAATTGTCATTTCTAGCAGGCATTTGTCGTAAAAATCCTGGGAGAAAATGCAGGGAAAAACCAGGTGGATTGCCAATATTACCCGCCATGAGCGATCTTCTGACAGGTTTAAAAAGCCGACATCAACTTCATATCGAATTATTGACCCGGGCCGGGCAGGCCAATGCGGCCAAACCCCTGGCATTGCTGCTCCTTTCCGTAAAAGATTTTGCCCTGTGGCAGCGGCAGCTGACGCCGCTGGCCACGGACCGGCTGGTACAGGTGGCTGGCGAACTGCTGGCAGCGGAGGCGCCGGAGGAAGCCTTCCTGGCTCGCTGGAACAATGCCTGTTTCGCCATGCTGCTGCCCAATTGCCCGGTCTGGTGCGCCGAGGATATCGGCGACCAGCTTCGGGAAACCGCCCGCCAAACCCCCCTGCCGTCCCTTCTTTCCTATCTGGGCCTGGCTCTGGATTTCCACTGCGGCGCAGCCACCCTGCCGCCCCTGGACGCCAACCGGCTGCCCCAGGCCGCGGAGGAGCAGCTTTCCCGCTCGGAAGGGGGCATGTTCGCCAGGTTGCTGCTGCAGTCCGGTGAAAACAAAGGCGACAGCCTGGCTGCGGAAGCTTACATACAATTGGCTGAGCTGTATCTGACCCATGGCGATCCCTATCTGAAACGCCATGGCCAGATGACGTCCGGCTATGCTTTGGAGGTGGGGCGGCGGCTGGGCTTTTCCCCGGACGCCCTGACGGAATTGTCCATTGCCGCGGCTTTTGCCGATATCGCCATGGCCGAGGCCGCCGGCAGCGCCCTGAACAAGCCGGGCAACCTGACCCTGGGGGAATATAAGCGCATCTGCCGGCATCCCCGCTTTGCCGCGGAACTGTGCCGCTCCCTGAACCTGTCCCAAGGCATCATCGATACGGTGCTTTATCATCATGAGCGGGGGGATGGCAGCGGCTATCCCGAGGGCCTCACCGCCATCGATATTCCCCTGTCCGCCTCGGTGCTGGGGGCCTGCGGCGCTTTTGCCGCCATGCTGCTGCCCCGGCCTTATCGCCCGGCCCGGAAGCTCTACGCGGCCAAAGCGGAGCTGACCGCGGCAGCGGATCTTTATTGGCCCGGAGCGGTGGTGCGGGAGCTGCTCACCCTCTAGCCCAGGGCTTGATCCTGATTAATAAACCAACAAAGGGAGGGACGCCCCTCCCTTTTTCTGTTGGCTTAGCCCTCGGTTAGGGGCTTGGTCAGGCCATGGTGGCGCGCCTGCTCCAAGGGAGCCTGAGCGGTCTGAAGCAGGCTGGCCCGGGTGATGGCCTGCTGGCCGAAGCTGGCCCGGATCCGGTCCACGGCCCGGTCGGCCCGGATCAGCTTATCATAACGGTCATTGCCGAACAGGCAGGCCTGCCGGCCCTGGGCCGGGCCGGTATGGGAGAGATAGACCCCCAGCAGCCTTAAGGGGGTGCGGCCGTCCCAGAGTCGGTCAAAGAGCCGGCAGGCGGCCCGGTAGATCTCCAGGGTGGCGTCGGTAGGCTCGGCCAGCTGCTGCTGGCGGCTGAAGTTGATAAAACCGGCGGTGCGGATGGTCACGCTGACGCAGCTACCGGCCTGCCGATCCTGGCGGATGCGCCTGCCCACGCTTTCAGAGAGGGCCAGCAGCACCTGATAGGCCTGGCCCTGTTCGGTCACATCCGCTTCGGTGGTGAGGGAATTGCCATAGCCCTTGTTCAGGGCCGGTTCTTCCCGGAGGCCCTCTGCCCAGCGGCCATTGGCAAAATGCCAGATCATTTCCCCGAATTTATGCAGGCGCTGCTTAAGCCGTTCCGGATCCGCCTGGGCCAGCTGGCCGACGGTGAAGATGCCCATGGCCTTGAGCTTTTTCTCCGTGGCCGGGCCCACCATGAACAGCTCCCCTACCGGCAGGGGCCAGAGCTTATCCGGGACCTCCGCCGGGAACAGGGTATGGATTTGATCCGGCTTCTGGAAATCCGAAGCCATCTTGGCCAGGAGCTTATTGCTGGATACGCCGATATTCACGGTAAAGCCCAGTTCATCCCGGATGCGGTTTTTGATCTTTTCCGCCGCTGCCAGGGGCGGGCCGTAAAGCCGTCCGGTGCCGCTGATATCGATCCAGGCTTCGTCAATGGAGTATTGCTCCACCAGGGGCGCCATCTCCCTGAGCAGGCTGATGAAAGCCCGGGAGGCTGTGGCGTAGAGGCTGTAATCCGGCGGCGCCACCACCAGCTGGGGGCATTTTTGCCTGGCCAGGTACAGGGACTCCCCGGTTTTGACGCCGAATTTTTTCGCCGGCCCGCTTTTGGCCAGGATGATGCCGTGGCGGGTCTGGCTGCTGCCGCCGATGGCGGCGGGGATCTGCCGCAAATCCACAGCCTCGCCCAGCATTTTCAGGCGGTAGCAGGCCGTCCAGGAGAGAAAGGCGCTGTTCACGTCGACATGGCAGATCACGCTTTCCATGCTGAGGATCGCCTCCAAATAGAATAGCTTTTAATAGAATCACCTATAATAGAACGGCTGCCCGGTCAGGCTTAATTTTGCAGCTGGAAGAGGAACCAGCGATGGGCTTTGACCAGGTAGCGCAGTTCAAACAGGGTCTCTTTGCCCGCCAGCACGGCGCTGCAGGTATAAACATAGCAAGGCAGGCCCAGATAATGGATCTCCTTTTCCAGCAGCACTTGGCTGATTTTCACCGTATGCAGCTGTTGGGCCGCGTCCTCAAAGCGGAAGCGCAAGGGCCGGATCCGGCCTTCCGCCCCGTACAGGGCGATCATCTCTACCGGCATATTGAATGTAGTCATGCCGCCGCCTCCTTGGGCCAGGGATATATTGTAGTATAACCGAACGCGTGTTCTATGTCAAGCCCGGTTTTGCCCCTTTGGGCCTGGGGAAAGGCCTAAAAAGAGGAAGAAATCAGTTAAAGGAGAATAATAAAAAAGTTGGTTGCATAATGCCCTGATATAGGGACGGGAGGAGATCGACCATGCCGGATCAAAACAGGGGAACCCTGGACACCGGGAAGCTGGATCAGGTTCTGGAAGGCTATTATCCGCAGATGGAAAGGGATTTGCTGGGGCTGCTGACCATTCCTTCGGTGAAGGAAGCCCCGGCGGAAGGCGCGCCTTTCGGCAGGCCTATCGCCGACGCTTTGGCCTATTCCCTGGCGGCGGCGGAAAGCCTGGGCTTCGATACCATGGATGTGGATGGGCATGTGGGCGTGATTAATCTGCATGGGCCGGAGGAGGGCCAGGTAGGCGTACTCTGCCATCTGGATGTGGTGCCTGCCCTGGCGGAAGAATGGGCCTACCCGCCCTACGGCGCGGAAATCGTTGACGGCTATATTTACGGCCGGGGTACGCTGGACGACAAAGGCCCGGCCATCGCCGCCCTTTATGCCCTGGCCGCTTTAAGGGATTGCTGCGCGCCTTTGCAAAAAAGCGTCCGCCTCCTGCTGGGCTGCGATGAGGAAAGCGGCATGGCCTGCATGGACCATTACCTCGCCCTGTTTCCCCAGCCGGACTGCGGTTTTTCACCGGACGGCAGCTTCCCCCTGATCGTGGGGGAAAAGGGCATCCTCCATTTCCAATACAAGTCCCAGTGGCCGGCGGAACAGCCGGCGGGCTTGCCCTGCCTGCTGGAAGCGGCCGGCGGCACCGTGTCCAATGTGGTGCCTTCCCAGGCCCGGGCCGTTTTCGCCGGGGAACTGCGCCTGCCGGAGACGGCGGGGATCAGCGTCAGCTATGGACAGGGCCAAACCATTGTCCTGGCCAGCGGCGCGCCCGCCCATGCCTCCACGCCGGAAACAGGGGACAATGCCTTGAGCAAACTGGCCCTGGCCCTGGCGGGGGCGGATTTTGCCCCGGCCGGCGCGAAACAATACCTGAATACCCTGGCCCAGCTCTTTGCCGATAGCTGCTATGGGCAGACCCTGGGCATTGCCGCCCGGGATAGCCGAGGCGTGCTGACCTGCGTCCCCACGGTGCTGGCCCTGGACCGGACTTCCGGCAGCCTGACCGTGGATAGCCGTTTCCTCTTTGATCATGACTGCGGCTATTACCGGCAGGTCTTGACCCGTATCGGCGCTGAGCACGGCCTGGAGCTGGCTGCTTTCAGCGGCCAGGATCCCATGTTCGCCGGGGAAGGCCATCCGGTGGCTGAGGAATTGCTTAAGGTATACCGGGATTTCACCGGGGACATGGATCCGGCCCTGGTGATCGGCGGCGGCACTTATGCCAAGAAGATGAAGAATTTTCTGGCCTTCGGCCCGGAGGCCAAGGGCGAACCCTGTTTTGTGCATCAGGCTAATGAAGCCATTTCCCAGGCGCATTTATTAAAGATTGCTAAAATTTATGCCCGGGCCATCTTTGCCCTGGCCAAATAAATCCCCCCGCCGCCTGCAGGGGCGGTATTGATCAGGAGGCTTGTTATGCTGCATGTAATCATTTACGGGGCCATCGGCGTCGCCGTGGTGGCGGTGCTGGTGGCGGTGTTTATCCGTACCGGCGAGAAGGAGGCGGCGGCCAATCCCCGCCGTGCCGAAGCCCTGCTGGTGGAGCGCTCCGGCGATCCGGCTTTGATCAACCTCTACTATAAGGCCCGCAGCGATGAAGAGCGGGCGGAGATCGCCGGCTTTGCCAGGGCTGCCCAGCCTTATCCGGAAGAAGCGGAGGCGGCGGCAGCCCCGGCGGAAGCGGAAGTCATGGACGATACCGGGGATTTTGCCGATTTCCCTGAGGAAGCGGCAGTGGCTGAGAAAAAGCCCGGCCTGCTGGAACGGCATCGGGCCAAGCGGGAAGCCAAGGCGGCCGCGGCCGCCGCAGCCGCTGCCGAAGCGGCTAAGGTGACGGTGCGCCTGGCCGACCAGGCCGGTGAAAAGTATGACGACCTGGAATCCGCCATGGCCGCAGCCATCAGCAAGCTGGAAGGCCCCCCTAATCCAGCCGGGCAAGAAATGCCGGCGGAGGCTGAGGCAGCTGCCCCGGCTCCAGGCCGGGAAGAGGAGCCCTTGCCCCAGGAGGTGGAAGCCGAGTTTACCGAACCCTGCTATATGCTTTATCATCCGGCCTCGGAAACCGAGTCCGCCCCGGCGGCTGAGGAAGAAACGGCGGCCCGGGACGAGGGCCGGCCCCAGAGCCAGCCTCTGAGACAATCGGTAGAAGAAAGCCTGCTTTGCACCTACTGCGGGGCTGAGTTGGAGCGGGGCTGCAAATTCTGTATTATTTGCGGCATGCCCGCGCAGGATATAGAAGTCCGGCCCCCTGCCCCGCCTGAGCCTGGGCCTGCTGCCGGGCCGGAAACGGCGGAGCCTGTCCCGGCGGCGGAACCTGCCCCGGAGCAGCCCATGCCTTTGGCCCTGGATCCCTTTGCCGACCGCAGCGCTTATGTCGCCGCCAAGGCCATGCCCCAAGAGGCGGCAGCCCCGGCGCTGGCGGCTCCGGACAGCGCCGAAGACGGCAGCGAAGGCGATGCCGGAGAGCAGAATGCCGAAACGGGATTGCCCCCGGTCTATACCCTGGAAGAAATTTTACGCAATGTGCGGCAGCTGGAAAAAAGGATCAGCCGCGAAGAGGATGGTGGTATCGGCAATCATGAAGCAGAATAAACGCCTTCCCGCCCGCTCGGAAATCCCGGCCCAATATAAATGGGCGTTGGAGAAGCTCTATGCGGATGTGGGCGCTTGGAAAAAGGATTTAGCGCTTTTACCCGGGCTGATCGAACAGTCCGTCCAATATCAGGGCCATCTGGGCGATAGCCCTGATGTTTTTCTGGCCTGCCTGAAGTGGCAGGAGCAGCTGGGCAGGCTGCTGGAAAAAGTCTACGTTTACGCGGCCATGCGCCGGGATGAGGATAATGGGGATCCCCTGTTCCAAAGTCTGAAAGGCCAGGTGGAAAGCGTGGCTGTGGCCGCCACCTCCCGGCTGTCTTTCTTTGCCCCGGAAGTGCTGGCCCTGCCGGAAGACTTGGTGGCGGCTTATCTCAGCCGGCCGGAGCTGGCCCTTTACCAACGGCTGATCCAGGATATCCTCCGCACCCGGGCCCATCTGCTGCCCCCGGCGGAAGAAAAGCTGCTGGCGGAGGCTGGAGAAATGGCCGGGGCTTTCGACGATATCTATTCCATGCTGGCTGACGCGGATCTGCGTTTCCCTGTGCTCACCGATGAGCAAGGCAATCAGGAGCAGCTGACCCATGGCAACTATCTGCGCTTCATCAAAAGCCCGGACCGCCGTTTGCGCAAGGATGCTTTCGAGGCCATGTACGACACTTACGCCGCCTATGGCAATACCGTGGCGGCCTTGCTTTCCGCTTCCGTGCGGAAGGATAATTTCTATGCCCGCTCCCGGCGGCATGACCATGCCCTGGCCGCTTCTTTGTTCGGGGACAATATCCCGGAAGCGGTCTATAGCCAGCTCATCGCTACGGTGCGGGCTGCCCAGCCGGATATGGCCCGCTATATGGAAAAGCGCCGCCAGCTCCTGGGCCTTTCCGAGCTGCATATGTACGATATCTACGTGCCCCTGTTCCCGGAGCTGAAGCAGAGCTTCAACTGGGAGCAGGCCAAAAGGATCGTGCTGGCCGGGCTGACGCCCCTGGGTCCGGATTATGTGCGGGAGCTGGGCCAGGGCATCAACAACGGCTGGTGCGACGTGTATGAGAACCAGGGCAAAAGCTCCGGCGCTTATTCCAGCGGCGTTTATGACAGCGAGCCCTATATCCTGCTTAATTATGAGGACGATATCAACGGCCTCTTTACCCTGGCCCATGAAGCCGGCCATTCCATGCACTCCCTGTATTCCCGCCGCCATCAGCCTTATGTCTACAGCGATTACAGCATTTTCGTGGCGGAGGTGGCCAGCACGGTCAATGAGAACCTGCTCATTGATTATCTGCTGCAATGCGCGGAAAGCAAGGATGAAGTGCATTATCTGATCAACCATTATCTGGAGGAGTTCCGGGGCACCGTGTTCCGCCAGACCATGTTCGCTGAGTTTGAGCTGAAGATCCATGAGGAAGCCCAGGCCGGGGGGGCCCTGACCGCCGAGCGCTTCTGCGAGGTCTATTATCAGCTGAATAAGGACTATTTCGGCGAAAGCGTGGTGCTGGATGATAAGATCGCCTGGGAATGGGCGCGCATCCCCCATTTCTACCGGGCCTATTATGTGTATAAATACGCCACCGGCTTCTGCGCCGCCTCCACCCTGGCCTTAGGGCTGCTGGATACGGATGGGGAAAAGGCCGGGGCGGCCCGGACCCGTTACCTGGATTTCCTCTCCGGCGGCAGCACCAAGGACCCCATCGACCTGCTGGCGGCAGCCGGGGTGGATATGCGTTCCCCCCAGCCGGTGGCCCAGGCTTTGAAGCTGTTCGGCCAGATGGTGGCCAGCCTGGACTGAGCTGGAATTTCCCTGTTTCGGAGTGTTTATGAGCAAGCATTCTTTTGCTAAGAGCGACGCCTTTATCTACTATGCCGTCCGCTGGATCGCCAAACTGTTCGTCAGCTTTGCCTATGGTTATCAAAG
>DAIMZM010000085.1:0-10787 GCA_036733985.1 Bacillota bacterium | reverse complement strand
GGCTTGGCCACAGCAAGGGCCGGGGCTGCCGGTTACCTTCTACGGGCAGCGGGCGCTCCTCAGCGTTTCCCCCTGTCCGGGCCGGGACGATCCCGCTGCCCGGCGCTGTCCCGGCTGCCTGGCCCTGCCGCCCCAGAGCCAACGGGGCGGGCAAACCTTGCATGCTGACCGGAATTTGCTCTACTATCAGCTGGATACCCCGGCGCCGGCCTGGGCAGACCGGCTGGTAGCCTGGTGAAGCCCGGCAAAGCGCTCTATCATACCTAAAGCAAAGGCTGCCGGGAAACCCGGCAGCCTTTGCTAAACCATGCACAACAGCTGATCTGTCCAGCTTATTTTTTCAGGGCGTCCTTCACGGGCTGATCCAGCAAATCGTCGGGCTCCAGCACCACCCGGCTTTGCTTGTTGGCCTTCCAGACATAGAGGCCCAAAGCCAGGCCGATCACGCCGTAGACCATGAAGGTACGGAAGTATTCGCCCAGGATGGCCTGGCCAAACACAGCCTTGCCGATTTCCGGGCTCATGATGAACATGGCGTTGAAGAGCAGGGTGCCGATTAAGGCCTGGGACACGGTGGCCTTGGAAACGGAAGCGCCGCCCACCAAAATGGCTGCCACAGAGAAGAAGCCGATCTGGTTATGGGCGCCATAGGTGTTCAGCGTGCCGATATTCTGTAAATAGATGATCTGGCCCCAGGCAGCCAGCACCGTGGAAAGAATGGTGGCGATGATGCGCACCCGGTTTACATTGATGCCGTTGGATTCGGCGATATACTGGTTCTGGCCGCAGGAACGGAAGTCCTGGCCCAGCTTGGTGGTCATGATCCATTTGGTGAACGCCACCAGCAGCAGCACCAGCAGCAGCGTCACCAGGGGCACGTCCCGCACCATATCCATGGTGCCGCTGCCCAGCAGGGTGTTGAGGGCCAGGGCCAGCAGGATCAGGCCAAAGGCCAAATTGATGGCGAACCTGAACCAGGAGGGACGGCTTTTGCCCGGCTTATATTTGCGCAGGAACTGGCTCCACAGCACATAGGCCAGGGTCAGCACGCCCGCGATCAGCAGCATCCACTCAAAGGCCACCTGGGAGTGGATGGTATAAGCGCCGGTATTGATAGAGATATCCTCTAGAGCGTATTTCAGGGTATCCATGTCCACAGTCATGCGGATGCCCACGCCATTGGGCATGATCATGGGATGGCCCGCCGCCACCGGGATCACCGCGCCCACCAAAAACAGCATGATGAACTGGTAAACGCCATTGGCGAAGAAACCCACGATCAGGGAGGCGATCATTTCCTGGCCCCGGGTCTTATTATACAGCAGGCCGGTAAGCCAGCCGAACAGCACGGCTATGGGCAAAGCGATCAAAAAGCTCAAGGCCAGGCCGCCCAGGCCGCCCAGATAAAAGTAGCGGATCAGGGCAATGGCCAGCTGGCCGGAGATGGCCCCCACCACGATGCCGAAGTTCAGGCCCAAGCCCGCCACCACCGGGATGATCAGGGACAGCACCAGGAAGGCGTTGCGGTAAAAGCGGTGGGATAGCTCGGTCAAAAACCAGCTGAAGGACATCTGCTTGGCCAGGATAAAGCCCAGCAAAACGAAGGCCACGAAAATGATGGTCACAATATTGTTCAGAATAAACTCGCCCAGCTTGAACTCTTTTTTGGGCAGCAGGCCCCCGGGCTGATGCATGCCGGGAACCGGCTGTTCTTGCTTTTTGCTGCGGTTCAGGTTATCCAGATCCTGGGACATACCGGAATAGATGTCAGCCATTAGCGTCCGCCTCCTTTCACCTGAGTCAAGGCGTAGAGAATCACGCCGTTTTGGATGATCATACGCATGATCTCCGGCAAATCCGTACCGGGGAACAGGAGATTGCTTACCGGCATGGCGGAGGTGAGCAAGCCCTGGAACAAACACACGCCGATCACCACATGGACGCAAGTGGCTTTGGAAGCGGTGGCGCCGCCGATCAGCACCCCGGCCACCGCGGGAAAGGCCATGTTCAGCGGGGCTGAATACAGCTGGCCATAGCCCCAGCCCTGGGAATAGACGATGATACCCAAGCCGGCCAGGACCGTGGAGATGATATTGGCAATGACCCGGTAGCGGTTGGTGTCCAAGCCGCTGGCCTGGGCAAAGCGGGGATTGACGCCGCCGGCGTAAATGGCGATGCCGGTTTTAGTCTTGAAGAACAGGGACACCAGCAGGCAGCCCAGGAGGAACAGGAGCAGTATCCCCGTGGGGATGGTGACGCCGCCGGTATAGGTAACCACGCCGTCCACCACTTCCTTGGTACCGCCGATATTGAACATGCCGATCCTGGAGATGATCTCATCCGCCTTGAACGCGTCCATCTGAATGGTTTCCCTTAAGCCTTTGCCCAGCATCCAGCCCATCTTCTTATTGGAGAAGGGAACGGTCAGCCAGAGAATAGCGAATAAGGCCACGATGGAAAAACCGGTATAGGTGGCGATGGTCATTTCCGCCCCCTTGACCGCGTTTAACAGCTTGCCATAGACCCAGCCCATCAGCACACAGATGACGATGGCCAGCAGCGAGGAGAACAGCAGCAGCTGAAAGCCCATGATATCCAATTCCATACAGCAGACCAGGGCGAACAAGCCGCCCACAATGCCGATGGGCAAAGCAAAATTAGGGCCGGTGCCAGATTTGATGGCCGGCACCATGGCCAGCACCAGCAGGCCGTTCATGCCCACCCGGCGCAGGGCGTCGCTGATCAGCACCGGCACGGAAAGCCCCAGGGCAAATGCTGATACCAAAATGATGATCAAAAATACCGCGACGATGAATGTGGGCACACCCATGCGTTTGATAAAAGCGCCCATTTAGTTGACACCTCCCATCGAGCCGTCCGGGGGCAGGAGCGTGGCTGCGTTGGCTGCCTGGAAGGCAGCGGTCATTTCCCTGGCAGCCTGTTCGGCGGCAGCCGCCATAGCCGGATCAGCCGGCTGGAACTGCTCCAGCTTAGCCCCGGACATCATCAGGCCGAACTCCGCGTCGGAAGCGGTGGGCAGCAGCTCGCCGGCGATCTTGCCCTCGCAGACGATGACGACGCGGTCGCAAATGGCGCGCAGTTCCGCCAGCTCCGAGCTGGTCATAATAATGGTGATGCCCTGCTCTACGGATAAATTCAGCAGCAGGTCCAGGATCAGCTTTTTCGCGCCGATATCAATGCCCCGGGTGGGCTCGGATACCAGCAGCAGCTTGGGATGCTGGGTCAGGGCTTTGGCCACGCAGACCTTTTGCTGATTACCCCCGGAGAGGCTGCCTGCCAGTTGCGCCGAAGAGGTGCAGCGGATATCCAGGTCGTGGATCATTTTCTCGGCATGGGCCTTGATCTGCTTTTGATTGCGGAACTTGATCGGGCCCAGCTTATAGAGGAAAGCGTCCTCATTCTGCATGGCGGTAAAAACAATATTCAGATCAATGGAGCTGTCCAGCAGCAGCCCTGTCCCTTTACGGTCCTCGCTGACAAAAGCCAGGCCGGCCTGGATGGCTGCTCTGGGGTTGTTCAGCTCCAGCGGGTTTCCCTCAAATAAGACTTGTCCGGCGGCGGGATAGATCCCCATAATGCCATTGGAGATGCCCAGCTTTCCCTGGCCGGCCAGGCCGCCGATACCCACGATCTCGCCTTTCCGCACCTGCAGATCAACGCCTTTGACTTCCTCGCCAGGCATTTTTACCCGTAGATGCTTGATCTTCAGCAGGATCTCCTCCGAGATCTGCCGCTCAGCGCCGGCCCCCCGCTCCAGGGTCAAAGCCCGGCCCACCATCAGCTGGGCGATTTCCACCGCGGAGGTATCCCGGGTATCCTTGGTCACCACCAGCTCGCCGTCCCGGAGTATAGTCACCCGGTCCGAAACCTGGATGATTTCATCCAGCCGGTGGGAAATAAAGACAATGCCGATGCCCTGGGCAGCCAGGCGTTTGATCGCCGCCAGCAAGTTCTGGGTCTCCGCCTCGGTCAGCACGGCGGTGGGCTCGTCAAAGACCAGCAGGCGTATGCCGGTTTTATCGATTTCCCGGGCGATTTCCACAAACTGCATATAGCCCACGGGCAGGCCCGCCAGCAGGGTGTATTCCTCGATACCGATATCCATGGTATCCAGGGCTTTGCGGGCGTCTTTGTTCATTTGGACAACATCCAGCTTTTCCAGGCTTTTGCCAAAGATCCGGCTGATCACGGTGGGCTGGGTGATTTCCCGGTTCAGCTTGATATTTTCCGTAATGGTAAAGCCAGGGATCAGCATAAATTCCTGATGCACCATGCCGATGCCATGGTTCATGGCCTCATGAGGCGTGAGGATATGGACTTCCTGGCCGGCCACTTCCACCCGGCCGCTAAAGCCGCCGGTGTTATGGATCACCGGCATGCCGAAGAGAATATTCATCAGCGTGGATTTACCCGCCCCGTTTTCGCCGATCAGGGCATGGATTTCGCCGGCGCGGATGTCCAGGGAGACGTTTTTCAGCACCTGGTTGCCGGAGAATTCCTTGCTGATATTTTGCATGCTGAGGATAATTTCAGACACTCTATAACCACCCTTCTCTTTCAGATAGGGGGCTCAAAGGCTGGCAGCAAATAATGGTAAATAGATAGCTTGCGGGGGCGCTCCGGCGTTGCAGAGCGCCCCCGTATTTCTGCCAGACCGGTGAGCAAAGGATTCAGCTTTAGCCGGTTTACTCTCCGTAGGTCAGGTAATCCATCAGGTAGAAGAAATAGTTGTCGTAAACTTTGCCGTTTTCTTCATAGTTGGTGAGCTCGATGGCCATGCCGGCATAATCGTTCATGCACTGATTCAGCACAGGCACATCCAATTTGCCTTCGGTCTCGCCGGCCATCCATTTGAAGGCATACTCGGTGCCGGCAACGGTGTTCATGATGGAAGCAGGCACAGGCCAGGTGGAGAAACGGCCGGCCAGGCCAGCGTCGACAATGATCTGCGTGGTCTGGTCGATCACATCCTGCATGCCGCCGACCAGGTCTTCAGGCGTCTCGATGCCCAGAGCGCCGGGATAGCCGTGATAAGGGCTGGGGCAGCAGGGCTGGGGATACATGGCGCCCGCGTCAAAGCAGGCTTTGATCAGCGGGATCTGCATGGCGCAGTTGGTGGAGAAGAAAGCCGTGTCTTTGCCGTATTGGGCGACCATCTTCGGCACATCTTCCAGGATATACATCTGAGCGCCGGAGAGGCCGGCATCGCCGGTGGGATCGGGAGCGGTGGCGTCCACAAACTCAATACCGGCTTTCTCGCATTCCGCAGCCATGATGTCGCGGCGGCCGGACAGCAGCGGCTGGGACATATGCCGCGGGAAGCTGTAATGTACGAAGGTTTTGGCGCCCATCTTGACGGCCTGGGCGATCATGGTATAGCCCATGTTCAGTTCATCCGGCTGCAGGATGATGTCGGCGCGGGTGGCCACGTCCGCCGGGTTTTCCTGCGGGGTGCAGTAAATGATCAGGATATCGTCTTTCTCCCGGGTTTCCAGAACCTTATCCACGGCGGCGTTCACGCCGGGTACGGCCTGGTTGATGATGAGCCCATGTACGTCGGGATTGGAGGCCACTTTGCTGATGACGGAGATCAGCTGCTCCTGCTCGGTCATGAAGTTGTCGGGCAGCAGCTCATGGATGACCCGGTCGCCATATTTGGCTACCATGGCCTCGGCGGAACGGTATTCCTCCTCGTTCTGAGAAACCGTATTGGTAACAATGGCCACCTTGCCGTTGGCCATGGCCGGCGCTGCGGATTCTTCAGCCGGGGCTTCTTCGCCGGTAGCCGGTTCCTCAGCGGGAGGCGCTTCATTCTGCGTGCAGGCGGCAAAAGCAAAGACTAAAGCCAAAGCAAGCAACAGAACTAAAAACTTTTTCATACACATTCTCCCCTCTTTTTTTTTCTGTACGGATACTAAATATTCAATATTCGCACATTGTATATATTATACTTCCAAAATTTATTGTTGTCAAATAATAATTGCTTGTCGTAAAAAGCACTATTTTGTCTTTTGGCAGCTAGCACACTGTTTTGCTAAAGCCGGAAAGAGCCTGTGACAACAGGGGCGGAAAGCTGGAAAGAATACTCTCCAAACAAAACGCTGTTCTTAATCATCGTACTATAATTAGACATTTCTTTTGCTTTCGGCTGCCTTTTTTCGGTTTTTTATGCCTTTGACGCAGAATTTTTTTACCAGCGTATATTTTTAATGCATAATTTCCTCCGCCGTGGAATTTTCAGTATACTGTACGAGCGAAATTGAGGTACGGGGCCGGGATGGCGGCGGTTTTTGGTTAGCCCAATTCAAAGGTGGTGATGCCATAAACCTGGTCCCAGGGGAGGTCCGGCGCCGGGCCGGTATACATACGGGCCGTCTCAAATTGCGCCGTCATACCCTGGGCCTGGCAAAGGGCCAGGGCTTCCTTATTAGTTTCGGAAATATCCAGGAAGACCGGTTCCTGGTCGGCCAAAGCAGCCAGTCCCTGGAACAGCCCTTGGGCAATCTCGCTGTCATCGGCAAACAGGGGGCCGATCTTATAGCCCTGCAGGCAGCGGCGGATCACGCCATAGCCCCGCACCTGCCCGTCTCTTCGGCAAACCAGGCTGCGATGCTCTGGGGCGCTGAGCCAGGCAGCCAGGAATGTCTGGCGCGGCTCGGGGAAATGCCGGGTATCATAGGCCAACAGCGCCGGGAAAGCCTGGCTTTCCCCAGCGGCGATATCCGGGGGCAGCCCTGGCCCTGCCGGGATAATGCCCTGATAGCGCAGGTTCCGATGGGCCAGGCGGAAGCCGGACTTTTTATAATTCTCCTGTTGGGCCACGACCCCGTCCAAACCGATATTCTTACCCGCCAGCCTGTCCATGGCCCGCTGCCATAAGGC
The DNA here is from genome assembly GCA_036733985.1 of Bacillota bacterium. Lineage (GTDB taxonomy): Bacteria > Bacillota > Dehalobacteriia > UBA4068 > UBA4068 > DAIMZM01. Next base: position 3,884 of record DAIMZM010000085.1, on the reverse strand, counting down.
CAGGCCATAGCCTTGGCCACGGTATGGCTCGGCCACGATATACAGGCCGAGGAAGCCGAAGCCGCCATAGGAAACCGCGGAAACACAGCCGATAGGCCGGCCGGACAATTCGCCGATGAAAAAGCCCTCCGGGTCTGCCTGGTAAAAGCAAGTCTGATCGGATAAACCCGGGTTCCAGCCCTCTTTGGCTGCCAGCTCCAGGATAAACGCCATATCCCCCTGGCAGGCGCTGCGAATCCTATACATATGCTCACTCCTATCCGAATGATGTTCCGCTGCCATTGGCAGCCTGGCCAAGGCTTTTCCGCCGCAACCGGCGGAAACCCACCGCGGGGGTCTGGGCTAATCGCAAAACAGTTTCAGCGCTGTTTTTATTATAAATGACAAAAAAACCCATTGCAATCTAAAATGCTTTGGCAACGGACAAAAAAAACCCCGCCCGAAGGCGGGGTTTTCAAACCGGTTTGGCTTTGTTTCCAGCTTAATAGGCCCTCTTTTGTCCAGCGCCAGGCACTTGGCCAGGGGCGGCGTTAGGCAGCTTGGCATAGACCGCGGCCACCTTGGCGCCGGCCTGGGCTTTCAGCTGATCCTCGTCGATCTTCAGCATCCGGCCGTTTTCGCAAACCACCTGACCGGCGATGACGGTGCGCTCCACATAATTGCCATAACCCACGGTGCAGAGGTAGCTGGCAGGGTCTAAAGTCGCGCCCACCACGTCCAGCTTATCCATGTTGATCATGAACAAATCCCCGGCCTTGCCCGCTTCCAGGCAGCCGATATCCCGGCGGCCCAGCAATTGGGCGCTGCCCACCGTGCCCAGCTTGAGGATCTGATAAGCCGTGGGCGCCTGGTTGCTGCTGTTCAGCCGGTGCAGCAGGAAGGTGGTGCGCAGATCCGCCAGCAGATTGGAGGCGTCGTTGGAGCCGCAGCCATCCACCGCCAGGCCCACCGGTACGCCTAGTTTTAACATGAGCGGTACCTTGCAGATGCCGGAAGCCAGCTTCATATTGCTCACCGCGTTATGGGAAACGCCGGTTTGGGTCTGGGCCAGGAAAGCCACCTCTTCATCGGTGAAATGGATGCCGTGGGCATACCAGACGTCCGGCCCCACGAACTCGCATTTTTCCGCCCAGGCCAAAGGCCGGTCGCCATAGGTTTCCAGGCAGTAGTTTTCTTCGTCAAGGGTCTCGCAAAGATGGGTATGCAGCCGGACGCCCTTGGCCCTGGCCAGGCGGGCGGATTCCAGCATAATTTCGCTGTCCACGCTGAAGGGGCTGCAGGGCGCGCAAACCACCTGGCGCATGGAAAATTCTTTGGGATCATGGAATTTGTCGATGAGCCGCTCGCAATCCCGTAAGACTTCATCCGTGGTTTCCACCAGCTCGTCCGGGGGCAGGCCGCCCTGGCTCTTGCCCCGGGTAAAGCAGGAGCGCCCGGCATGAAAGCGCAGGCCGATCTCCGCCGCCGCGTCGAACTGGCGGTCCACAATGCCCTTCGGCGCGGAGCGGGGAAAAGCGAAATGCTGGTCAAAGAGGGTGGTGCCGCCAAATTTGACGAATTCGCTCATCGCCACCATGCTGGAAAGATACATATACTCCGGATCCACCTGCACCCAGACATTGTACAGGTACATCAGCCAGTCAAAAAGCTCTGAATTCTGCACTGCCGGGATATTGCGGGTAAAGGCCTGGAGCAGGTGGTGATGGGTATTCACCAGGCCCGGATAAACATAGCGGCCCCGGGCGTCGATGATCTCCGCGCCCTCGGCAACCAGGTTTTGGCCGATCTCAGTGATTTTGCCGTCCTCGATCAGCAGATCGGCGTTCCTGTAAATAGTGTCTTTGGCGTCGCAGCTGACAATGGCGTCAGCGTTTCTGATGAGCAGCTTGCCCATGCCTGATTCCTCCGTTATTGTTATTGGGCCAGTTTATCAGCTGCCCGCTGAACGGCGTTGATGATCTGATTATAGGCGGCGCAGCGGCAGAGATTGCCGCTTAAGCCGGTTTTGATTTGCTGGACCGTGGGCTTGCCGTACTTCTTGATCAGGGCATGGGCGGAAAGGATCATGCCCGGGGTGCAATAACCGCATTGCACAGCACCTTCGTCAATGAAGGCCTGCTGCAGCAGGGAAAGCCCCTCGTTCTCCCCGACCCCCTCGATGGTGACGATCTCCTTGCCGTCAGCCAGGGCGGCCAGGTAAAGGCAGCTGTCGGTGGGCACGCCGTCGACCAGCACGGTGCAAGCGCCGCATTCCCCCACTTCGCAGCCTTTTTTAGTCCCGGTGAGCTGCAGGCGGTCGCGGATCATATCGGTAAGGATCTCGCCCTCCGCCACTTCCAGCGCCACCGGCCTGCCGTTTACCACGCAATTGATTTTGATCATCACAGTTTACCTCCTGCCGCTGTAAAAGCCTGGCGGAAAGCCCGCTGGCTCAGCTCTTCAATCAGGGCTTCCCGGTATTCCTTGGTTGCCCGCCAGCTGGTGCGGGGATTGGCGCTTTCCAGAGCCGCCTTGCCGGCCTGGGCCAGCAAATCCCCGGTGACCCTGGCCCCGTTCAGCAAAGCCTCGGCAGCCGGGCAGCGCACCGGCGTAGGCCCGGCCACGCCCAGGGCAATGGCGGCCTTGGCCACCCGGCCGTCGGCTGCCAGCTGGCAAACAGCGGCGCTGCCTAAAATGGCGATGTCCATGGCCTTCCTGGTGCTCATCTTGATATAAACGCCGGCCCAATCCCGTTTTTGGCCGATGGGCAGGATGATCCGCTTCAGCAGCTCGCCAGGGGCTTTTTTCACCTGGCCCGGGCCCGCGTAAAACTGGGTGATGGGGACCAGGCGCACCCCGCCGGGACTGTGCAGCTCCAGCAGGGCGTCTAAAGCGAAGAGGCTGGGGGCGCTGTCCGCGCTGGTGGCGCCGTTGCAGATATTGCCGCCGATGGTGGCCACATTCTGGATCTGCGGGCCGCCCATAGACAGGGCGGCTGTTTTCAGCATGGGCACTTCCGCGCCAATCAATGCGCTTTCGGCGATTTTCGTAAACGTGCTCATGGCGCCGATGGCGATATCCCCGTTATCCAGCTTCTCTATGCCGCGGAGCTCGGCTATTTTCAGCAGGCTCAGCAGTTCCACGCCCCGCAGCCGCTGATGCCGCATCTTGACCAGCACGTCGGTGCCGCCGGCCAAAGGCCAGGCCTGGGGATGTTCGGCCAGGATATCCAGGGCTTCGGAGAGGGATACCGGACGGTAAAGTTTCTCCACAAAATACATGTTCAGCCCTCCTTTCCCTGCTCAGCCGCTTTTAAGGCGCTGAGCACCCGTTCGGGCGTTAGGGGTATCTGGTTGATGAAAACGCCGGTGGCATTGGCCACGGCATTGCGGATGGCCGTGGCCGGCGCAATGCAGGGCGGCTCGCCCAGGCTCTTATTGCCGTAGGCGGAGGAAGGTTCGTCGGTTTCCACAAAATGGGCGGCCAGCTCCGGCAGGTCGGCAAAGGTGGGGATCTTATAATCCAGCAGATTATCATTATAGACCCTGCCGGTTTTCGGGTCGATCAGGATCTGCTCGGAAGTGCCGTAGCCCATGGACATGATATTGCCGCCGTTCAGCTGGCCTAAAGCGCCCAGGGGATTGATGATTTTCCCCGAATCCGAGGCTGAGGCCAGCTTGACCACATCCACCTTGCCGGTGCGGGTATCCACGTCCACCACGGCGAAAGTGACGCCGAAAGTCAGGGGGCCGCAGGTGGGGATATAGCTCTCCTCATGGCAGACGGTATCCGCGTTGAATATGCTGTAATGCATCTGCATGGTCACTTCGGCCAGGCCGGCGATCTCCTCCCCGCTGTCCTGGTCAATGACCACGCCGTCCCGGATCTCCAGGCGCTGGCGGTTG
>DAIMZM010000084.1:0-11093 GCA_036733985.1 Bacillota bacterium | reverse complement strand
GGTGATCATCAAACAGCTGCCGGATTCCCTAGATTATCTGCTGAGAACAGGCCGGCTTGCGGCGCTGGAAAAAGCCGTGTCCCAGGCCGCCCCCGGTTTTCACCTGGCAGGGGCAAGCCCGGACAAAGAGACAGAGGCGGAGCCGGGCCGGCAGAAGCTACCGGTGCGGGCCCTGTTTCAGCAGGGGCGGGCCAGGAATACTGGCTTGTTCTGGGTGGCCTTTTTTATGGGCTTGCTGATGATCTACGGCTTAAATACCTGGCTGCCTGATTTGATGTTCAATGCCGGTTATGATTTAGGCTCCAGCCTGACCTTCCTGATCGCCTTGAACTCGGCGGCCTTGTTGGGCTCGGTGATCCTGGGGCGCGTGGCGGACCGGGTCAATACCCGGTTGCTGCTGGTCACGCTTTATTGGCTGGGCGCTGTCAGTATGATGCTGCTGGCCGTCAAGAGCACCACGCTGACGGCCTATATCCTGATCAGCCTCTGCGGCATCTGTGTTTTTGGCTGCCAGAATATCGGCACAGCCTTTGTGGCCGGTTATTATCCCAGCCAGATCCGGTCCACGGCTTTGGGGGTTTGTAATACGGTGGGCCGGCTGGGCGGCATTTTGGGGCCGACTTTGGGCGGCGTGCTGATGGCCGCCGCTTTGTCCATGACCCTGAATTGCCTGGCTTTTGCCTTGCCGGGCTTGGCCGCCGGCGGCGCCTATTTGTTATCCACCGCGGGAAAAACGAAAAATCAGGCCCAGGCGGCGGAACTGGGCGTGGTTGCCGAGTATCCATAGGCCGCGGCCAAGTCTGCCGTTCCCAGGGAAAAACCCGCTCCCAACTGAGAACTGGAGAAAAAAAAAGTAAAAGCCCATCCTTGGATGGGCTTTTACTTTTTTTGGTGCGGTAGATGGGACTTGAACCCATACGCCTTGCGACATACGCCCCTCAAACGTACCTGTCTGCCAATTCCAGCACTACCGCATGGCTTAATAAATCAAGCGGAATTTATTATACCAAATGCGGCCGCTATTTGCAAGCTATTTTTGCTTTTTCCCCGGGTTGGGCAGCGGTTATTCCGGCCGTCCCGGTGCCGTTTTTCAAATAGTGCTCCAGGCCGCCGCGATCCGGATCTCAAGCAGGCCTAATCCGCCAATGCTTTTTGCAGCGATTCCAGCATCACCATAGCCGGATCCAATAAAGGAACAGCGCTGAGGGCCTGCCAATCCCCTTGCAGATAAGGGAAGTGGGTGCAGCCTAAAATAATCGCTTCCACCTGATTCTGGTTAAAATAGGCGGCCAGCTTATCCAGGCCAAACCGGCTGATGATCTCCCGGGGCGGCAGGCTTTGCTCAATCGCCTGGACCACGGACATATCCGCTGCCAAAACCAAATCAATATCCCCTTTGGCAGCATAAATCGATCTTTCGATGGCTGCCAGGCTTTGCCCGTTCGCCGCGAAGACGGCTAATTTCCGGTAAGCGGCGGCGATTTGGCCATAAGCCTGCAAGGGGGTGATGATGGGCAGGCCGTATTGCTTGGCCGGTTCAGCCATATCCACCGCCGCGCTTAAGGCGTTGCAATAAACCAGGATGCCGCTGTAACCAGCCGCCTTGATTTCCCCCACCAGGGCGCAAACCTTTTCCAGGCGCTGCTCCGGCGGCAAGAGCATAAACCGGTTTTGCTCTTTGCCGCTTTTCCCCAGGGGAAAAGCCTGGGTCCGCAAACCCTGCCGTTTATAAAACTCAGCGCCCATACCGGCGTCTGTGGGCGAGCCGGCCATAACGGCAATGGGGTTTTTTATCACATCCATCATCCCTTTATTAATATTTGTGCCTGCTAAAATAGTAGCATTAGCAAATTGCTTTGTCAATAATTGACACCGGACAACCTGCTCTATCCAACAGGCCTGTTCCTGGCCGTTTCCGGCTAAACAGCCTATGGCCGGCAGAACCAAAATTTTTGTAATTGACCTTGCAAATTGTTAGGTTTTAAGTTAAAATTATATAAATAATAAAGTAAATAGGTTTCTTGGGTTATGGTTTATATATGCTCATAATTTGGTTGAGCGTTTCTACCGGCTACCGGAAATAGTCGACTATAAACCTTCATCAATGATTTGTTTCGGTGAAGCGCATAGTTGATAACGGTAGTATTTTTTTCAGGCGGAAAGACACCGGTTAGACACAGGATGACTAGGAGGCGGCAAGATGAGTAATATTGGAAAAAGTGTGGTAAGGGTTGACGCGTTTGATAAGGCGACCGGCCGCGCCAAGTATACGGACGATCTCTGTGATAAAAAGGCGCTGGTCATCCAGGTGGTCCGCTCTACCGTTGCCCATGGTTATGTGACAGCCGTGGATGCGTCCGCGGCGGAAAAGATCCCCGGTGTGGTCAAGATTTTTACCTGCTTCGATGTGCCGGATATTAAGTTCGCCACGGCGGGCCATCCCTGGTCCACCGACCCGGGCCATCAGGATGTGGCGGATCGCCGGCTGCTCAACCGCCATGTGCGTTATTATGGCGACGATGTGGCCGCTGTGGTGGCCGAGGACGAGGTGGCGGCTGCCCAGGCTGCCCGGGCGGTGAAAATAACCTATGAGGAACTGCCTTTTGTCCAGGATCCCCGGGAGGCCATGAAAGACGGCGCGCCCCTGATCCATCAGCGGTTCCCTAACAATATCCTCAAACATACCTCCCTGAATATCGGCGATTATGAGGCGGCCATTCAGGAGCCGGGGCTGATCTGCGTGGATAAATGGTATGAGACGCCCACGGTTCAGCATTGCCATATTGAGAACTTCGTGGTCTTCGCCTATGAGGAAAACGGCAGGATCGTGGTGGTCAGCTCCACCCAGATCCCCCATATCGCCCGCCGCATCGTCGGCCAGGCTTTAGGCATCCCCTGGGGCAAAGTCCGGGTGATCAAGCCCTATCTGGGCGGCGGCTTCGGCAATAAGCAGGACGTCCTCTACGAACCATTGGTTGCCTATATCACCAGCCAATTGGGGGGCCGTCTGGTCAAGCTGGAGATGTCCCGGGAGGATACTTTCGTCAGCACCCGGGTGCGCCATGCCGTCACCTCCCATATCGTGTCCTGGGTCAGGCCGGACGGCACCTATGTGGCCCGGAAGCTGGAAGCCTTTTCCGACCAGGGCGCTTATGCTTCCCATGGGCATGCTATCGCCGCCAAGGGCATGGGCGCTTTCCCCCAGCTGTATCCCTGCCCCAATGTGCAAGGGGACGCTTACACAGTCTATACCAATAAGCCCACTTCCGGCGCGATGCGGGCCTATGGCATCCCTCAGGCCATCTTTGCCGTGGAAAGCCATACCGATGACGTGGCCAGGGCTTTAGGCATCTCCCCTGAGGACTTCCGGCGCAAGAACCTGATGCCGGTGGGCTTTAAGGACAATTTTTCCAAAAACGAAAACTATTTCGATACCTTTAATCAATGCCTGGATAAGGCCATCGATTATATGGATTATCACCGAAAGCTGGCGGAATACCAGAACCAGACCGGCCCGGTCCGCCGGGGCATCGGCCTGGCCTGCTTCTGGTATAATACCGGGGTCTGGCCCATTGCCCTGGAGCATTCCTCCTGCCGCATGGTGCTGAATCAGGACGGTTCCATGCAGCTGCAGCTGGCTGAGACGGAAATCGGCCAGGGCGCGGATACGGCCTTTGCCCAGATGGCCGCGGATACGGTGGGCATCAAGGATTACCGGGACGTACATACGGTTTCCTGCCAGGATACGGACATCACCCCCTTCGGCCTGGGCGCTTACGCTTCCCGCCAGACCTATGTGGCCGGCTTCTCTATCCGCCAGACCGGGCTGCTGCTGAAAGAGAAGATCCTCAGCTACGCCCATGAGCTGACCCGGGTGGATCAGGCCGACCTGGACGTGGCAGACAGCAATATTGTCCGCAAGACCGATGGCCGGGTGCTGATGTCCCTGGCTGAGCTGGCCACCGAGGCCTTGTATAACCGGGAGCACAGCGAACACATCACCGCCGAGTCCACTTACCAGATCAAGAATAATGCCTACTCCTTTGGCTGCGGCATTGCCGAGGTGGAGGTGGATATCCCCCTCTGCAAGGTCAAGCTGCTGAAAATCGTCAATGTTCATGATTGCGGCAGGCTGATCAATCCGGCCCTGGCCGAAGCCCAGGTCCATGGGGGCATGTCCATGGGCATCGGCTATGCCCTGAGCGAGGCGCTGCTCTTCGACCCGAAAACCGGCCGGACTTTGAACAATAATTTATTGGACTACAAGCTGTCCACCTTTATGGATCATCCCCATCTGGAAGCGCAGTTTGTGGAAAACTACGAGCCCACCAGCGCCTTTGGCACCAAGGCCCTGGGCGAGCCGCCGGTGAATCCGGTGGCCCCGGCCATCCGCAACGCCATACTCAATGCCACGGGCGTGGCCGTAGACAGCCTGCCCTTGAATCCCCATATTCTGTTCCGGCGCTTTACCGAGGAAGGGCTCATTCACGACGCCTGGAGAGAGGAGAAATAAGCCATGTATGATATCAAAGAGCTTTATGAGGCTGAAAGCCTGGCCGAGGCCATCCGTCTCCGGCTGGAACATCCTGAGGCCCGGATCATTGCCGGCGGCTCCGATGTGCTGGTGCAGATCCGGGAAGGCAAGCTGGCCGGCCAGGAACTGATCTCTATTTACGGCCTGGACGCGCTGCGGGGCATTAGCCTGGATGAAAACCAGGCCATCCGCATCGGCTCCCTGACCAGCTTTTCCCATATCACCCGGGACCCGATCATCCAGCGTTATCTTAATGTCCTGGGCGAGGCTGTGGACATGGTAGGCGGCCCCCAGATCCGCAATATCGGCACCATCGGCGGCAATACCTGCAACGGCGTGACTTCCGCGGATTCCGCGTCCACCCTCCATGCCTTCGAAGCCCTGGTGGAGCTGACCGGCCCGGAGGGCGTACGCTGCCTGCCCATCAAGGATTTCTATATCAAGGCCGGCCGGGTGGATATCGGCCCCGGCGAAATCCAGACCGCGCTGATCATTCCGGCGGAAAGCTACCGGGATACCCAGGGCTTTTATATCAAATACGCCATGCGGAACGCCATGGATATCGCCAATACCGGCTGTTCCGCCAATGTGCGTCTCTCCCCGGATAAAAAGACCTTTGAGCGGGTGCGCGTCGCTTTCGGCGTGGCCGGCCCGGTACCCATGCGGGCCCCCGCCGCCGAGGCCGCTATTACCGGCAGCCCCTTGACCAAGGCGGCTGTGGAACGCTTCGGCAATACGGTTATTGAAGATATCAATCCCAGGGACTCCTGGCGCGCCTCGAAAGCCTTCCGTCAGCATATCGCTGTGGAGCTGGCCCAGCGCTGCCTGGTGGAATCGGTAAAACGCTGCGGAGGGGCAATCATATGAAGAACCAATACCGGCTGATCGAATTCAACCTGAACGGCAAGGATGTGTCCTGCATGGTGGACGCCCGGGCCTCCCTCACGGATCTGCTGCGGAACGACTATCGCCTGACCTCGGTGAAGAAAGGCTGCGAGGTGGGGGAATGCGGCGCCTGCAATGTGATCATTGACGGCGAATGCTTCAATTCCTGCATCTATCTGGCCATCTGGGTCAAGGGCAAGCGGGTGCGCACCCTGGAAAGCCTGCTGGGCCCCGGCGGCGAGCTCAGCGATATCCAGCAGGCTTTCATTGACGAGGCCGCCATCCAATGCGGCTTCTGCACCCCCGGCTTTATCATGACCGCTGTGGAGATCCTGGAAAGCGGCCGGGAATACACGGATGATGAGTTGCGCAAGCACTTGAGCGGCCATCTCTGCCGCTGCACCGGCTATGAGAATATCCTCCGGGCCGTAAAAAAGACCATGTATCAGCGGCTGGGCAAAGCAGCGCCGCCCCTGGACTGACCTTAGGCGCGGCTTAGCCGCAGGTTTAGCTGTAAATTAAAAGGAACACCGATTTCGGTGTTCCTTTTTTGTCCGCGATTTTTAGGATTCTTGCCGCTAAGCTTCCGCTTCAATGGGGATAAAGACAAATTGGCCCACGTCGAACAGGCCCATATCCGTGATTTTCAGCTCCGGGATCACCGGCAGGGACATGAAGCAGAGGGTCATCACCGGTTCCACTTCCCGGCTGACGCCCAGCACCTCGTAGGCGGCGGCCTGCAGGGCGGTGAGCTTTTCGTTCACCCACTCCCCGGTCCGGTCGCTCATGATGCCGCCGATGGGCATGGGCATGCTTTCCACCACCCGGCCCTGGTTGGCCAGGACAATGCCGCCGTTTTGGCTGATCAGCTGCGCCACGGCAAAAGCCATATCTTCATCATTAGTCCCCACGACAATGATATTATGGGAATCATGGGCAATGGACAGGGCCACCGCCCCGGTTTTGATGCCATAGTTCTGTAAAAGGCCCAAGGCCACATTGCCGGTGGCCTGATGGCGTTCCACCACCGCCACCTTGGCAATATCCAGCGCCGGGTCAAAGGCAAAGCAGCCCTGTTCGTCCCGCTTGACTTTATCCACACGCTTGCTGGTGACCACGCTGCCGGGATTGATGCCGATGGTATGCGCCAGGTCGCTTTTTAAAGGCAGCCGCAGTCTTTCAATGGAGAAATCCTTTACATGGAAGCTGCCGGTTACCGGCCCGATGCCCCGGCGGTGGATCAACCGCAGGTAGCGGCCATCTCTGGCCACCTCCCGGCCGGCAATGAACACTTGCCCCACGTTAAAGTCCCGCAGATTATCCAGCAGCACGATATCGGCGCGGAGGCCCGGGGCAATACCGCCCCGGTCATAAAGCCGGTAGCATTCCGCCGCGTTCAGGGTGGCCATGCGGATGGCGGTGATGGGATCCACGCCCGCTGCCACACAGATGCGCAAATGATCGTCTAAATGGCCCTCTTCCAGTATGGTTTTGGGCTGGCGGTCGTCGGAGCAGAGCAGGCAGCGGCGGCTGTTCTCGGTTGTCAGGCCTTTGAGCAGATTGGGCAGATCATGGCAGGCGGAGCCTTGGCGCAGCAGCACATACATGCCCCGGGCAATGCGGTCCCGCATTTCCGCCACGGTGCCGCATTCATGATCCGTGAGGATCCGGGCGGCAGCATAGGCGTTCAGTGCCTGGCCTTCGATAGCCGGGCTGTGGCCGTCGATCAGCTTGCCCGCCGCCTGGGCTGCCAGCAATTTGTCCAGCACATCATCGCCGGCATTGACTACGCCGGGATAGTTCATAAATTCGCCCAGACCGATGATGCGCGGATCCGCCAGGGGCGCCGCCATGGCGGCGGCGTCGATGATGGCGCCGCTATGCTCAAAGGGGGTGGCAGGCACGCAGGAGGGCAGCACAAACTTGATGTCCAGCGCCGTTTCCTCAGCCGCGTCCAGCATATAGTCCAGCCCCTTCAGCCCGCAGACATTGACGATCTCATGGGGGTCGCTAATAATGGTGGTGCCGCCATGGGGCGTCAGCAGCCGGCCGATCTCCTCCGGGCTCACATAGGCGGATTCGATGTGGAAATGGCTGTCGATAAAGCCGGGGGCTGCGTATTTCCCAACCGCATCGATCTCCGCCAGGCCACTGTAGCTGCCCACACCGGCGATCCATTCATCAGAGAGGGCAATATCCCCCGGGCTAACGCAACCGCTGTACACATCCAGCACCTGGGCGTTTTTGATCACCAGATCTGCCGGGACGCGGCCCGCGGCCACATCCAGCAGCTTTTTCAATGCCTCTTTTTTCATAACGGCCTCCTTATTTACTGTGCGCTGGGTCGCTCATTGTCAATGAAAAGATATCATCCGGGTTTTGGTTTGTCAATCAGGAAAACCGGGCCTTTATCATTCATAGAACCAGGCCAGCCGTTCCGCTTCCGGGCGTTCACAGGCTTGGCCTTTGTTTTCGGCCAAGGCCTCCTCAATATAGTCCGCCAGGTCCTTTAGGATGAGAAAGTCCGGAACGTCTTCATCATGGATGGTGATTTTGAAGCGTTTCTCACAGGCGATGACCAATTTTGCCAGCTGGAGCTTTTCCACCCCTGATTCCGGGGTCAAGCCCAGATCCGGGGTCATATCCGCTTCGTCAAGGTCCAGGATCTCCCCGAATAGGGCGGCGATTTTGCGGTATACCAAATCAAACGCCTCCTTTTTAGTTTTCCCCGCCTGTTTGCCTGATCAGCGGGCTGATTTCCCCGGTATAAAAGAGGCTGAGCCGGTGCAAGGCCCGGGTACAGCCGATATATAAGAGCTTTTGATCCGCCTCGGTGCTATAACGCCCCTTATCGGTCCGGTAAAGCAGGGCGGCGTCAAACTCCAGGCCCTTGGCCATATAGATGGGCAGGCAGAAGACCCCCTGGATCGCCGTGACCGTGCCGCTGCCGATGAAGCTTAAATCCACCCGCTGCTGTAAGCGGCCGGCTAAAGCCCGGGCGTCCTGTTCCGTTTTACAGAGCAGGCCGATGGATTGGCAGCCCAAAGCCTGGCAGCTGCGGATCTCTTGGATGATCAAAGCGTCCAGCCCCTCCTGATCCGGGGCGCTGTAAATCTTTGGCGCTGCCCCCTGGCGGCTGAAGCTTTCGATTTCCGCGGCCGGGGGCAGGAATTGCCTGCTGAAATCCAAGATTTCCCGGGTGCAGCGGAAGCTCTTGTTCATGGTGATCAGGGCGGCCTTTTCTTTGGCCAGGATTTTTTCGATCTCTAAGAACAGGGACAGGTCCGCGGCTTTTTCAATGGTTTGCTGCACATCCCCCAGGATGGTGTAGCGGGCTTTGGGAAACAGCAGCCGGAGAATCTCAAAATGGAGGGGATAATAATCCTGGGCCTCGTCGATGACCGCTTGCTTAATGGTGAGGTCAGGCTGGGGTCCGTAGACCTTTAAGTGTAAATAAGCCAAGGCCAGCCCGTCCGCATAGGGCAATTGGCTGTCGGCCAGGTTGTCCCGGGTCAGCTTCAGGATATCGCCGATCTCCGGGGGCAGGGGGATGCCCTGGGCCAGTCCTTGGAAATAGGATAAACTGCCGAACAGTTTCTTGTATAGAGAAAGCAGGTCCAGCCTGGTGAAACTGTGGATCTGCCGCCTGAGCGCAGCGCTTTCGGCAATGGACAAGAGCCGGGCCAAGGCCTCTGCCTCTAGGCCATGGCCTTCCAGTTGAGCCGCAAAGGCTTGCAGCTTTTTTAGGCGGCTTGGCCGCCGGGCATGAACCTTTTCCCAGACGGACGCTTCCAGCCGGTTCAGCCTTAAGGCCAGGGGCTGGGTTTTCCTGGCTAGAACTTCCGCCTGCAGCAAGGCCCGCCGGCTGATGCACTGCCCGTCATAGTCCAGATCGCTGAAAGGCAGCCATTTCCGGGGGATATCCTGGCAAAAACGGTCCAGGATTTCTTTGAATTGGCCGGAAGCCTTAAAGGCCAGGCTGCTTTTGAGCAAGCGGGCCTGATCCTGATCATCGTTGGTCAGCAAGGCTTCCAGCTGCTGGTTCCGGCTTTGTATGGGGCGCCCCGGCAGCAGTTTGGCCAGGACGCTATCAAAGGTGACGGTAACGGCGGCGTCTTCCCCCAGCTCCGGCAAGACGTTTGAGATGTATTGGGCAAACAGGGCGGTGGGGGAGAGGATCAGGATATTCTGGGCGGCTAAACGCTGCTTCAGCCCCTGATACATCAGATAAGCCACCCGGTGCAGGGCCACGGCGGTTTTGCCGCTGCCCGCCGCCCCCTGCACCAGCAGCAAATCGTTTTCCAGGTCCCGGATAATGATATCCTGGTCTTTTTGGATGGTTTCCACAATGGTTTTCATTTTTGCCGAGGCGTTCTGGGCTAAAAGCTTCCTCAGGAATTCATCCATGATCTGCAGATCCGCGTCAAAAAAATAGGCCAGCGCCCCGTTGGCGATCTCATACTGGCGCTTCAGGCCCACTTGGCCGGAGATTCGCCCCTGGGGCGCGTCATAATAGGCTTCCCCCAGGCCAAAACGGTAAAAAACGCTGGCAATGGGCGAGCGCCAATCATAAACATAGAGCTGCAACCCCTCCATCAGCCCGGCCCGGCCAATATAGATTTTCTCGGTATTTCCCCCCTGGGCAAAGGAAAAATCGATGCGGGCAAAATAAGGTGCCCGCACCATCCTTTCCAGGCTCAGCAGCTTATTGGCTTCCATTTCCAGCAGGGAGGCTTTATTGGCCACCTGGTTGGTATACTGGCTCCTGGCCGCCAGCTCATAAAAACTGTCCCCGGACCAGAGATTGGTAATGGCATGGCTGCTGTTTTCCCACAAATCTTTTTTTGCCTGGACCAGCTCAGCCAGGTTTTGGCCGTTGCTTTGGCGGATCGCGGCCAATTGCGCTTGGGCAATGGCAATGATCTCTGCCAGGTATTTGGTTTCAAAAGCCAGTTCCTCTTGATAATCTGCCAAACAAATACCCCCTTTGGTCCAGCGGCCGGAGCAACTGATAACTGATAACTGATAATTGTATCAGGATACCATATTTAAGGCGGAAAAACCATTCTTGTCTTTAGGCGCTGTTTCTGGTATAATATATGTAGAGGGGGCGCTGATCAAACAGCGCCCCTACTTTTTCCTGTTTGACGCGGCCAGGGCTTCCGGACTTCCCTGGCAATAGCCCCTTGACCCCGGGGCTGCTATGCCCTAAAATAGAAGCAGGCAAACAGTAGAAAATTTCCAGGGGGGCGGCTATGGAAGAAAGACGCTTTGCGGTTTTAATCGATTCGGACAATGTTTCACCCAAATACACCACCTATGTGCTGAACGAGATCTCCAATTACGGCCTGATCACCTATAAGCGGGTTTATGGGGATTGGACGGAGCAGAACAAGGAGAGCTGGAAAAAGGCGGCCCTGGGCCATGCCATCGTGCCCATTCAGCAATACAGCTATACCACGGGCAAAAACGCCACGGACAGCTCCATGATCATCGACGCCATGGATATCCTCTATTCCGGCAATGTAGAGGGGTTCTGCCTGGTCAGCAGCGACAGCGATTTTACCCGCCTGGCCATCCGCCTCCGGGAATCCGGCATGATCGTGGTGGGCATGGGGGAGAAGAAGACGCCCAAATCCTTCACCATCTCCTGCAACCAGTTCAAGTATCTGGA
>DAIMZM010000083.1:0-11367 GCA_036733985.1 Bacillota bacterium | reverse complement strand
CGTCCACCAGGCTGATGATGCCCTGGGCGCTGTTGACGATGTACCTGACGCTGATCACGCAGCCGGCCAGCAGGATCAGCAGTACCAGGGCGATAACCAGCAGGGTCTTCATGATTTTTTCTCCTTGGCCTGCCAGAACAGCTGCCCTTCCTCATCCAGGCCGACGATAAACAGATTATGGATTTCCCCGGCCCGCAGCTTTTCCAGTTCTGAAAGCAGCCACCTTTCTTCCAGGCCTAAGAATTTCAGGGCGCGCCGGTCCAGGTGGCCGTCCTGCACCACCAGCTCGCTCATGCTTTCGATGGGGAGCTTCTCCAGGATATCCCCGGCCTGCACCGGCCGCTTATCCGTGCGGGGCATAATGGAAAGCTGGCCGTTGGTTTCCATGATCGCCATATTGATGCCGGATAGGTCGAAATAGCCCTGATTGCGGCAGAGTTCCTGCAAATCGTCTAAATTAATGCGCTGGCGGGTCATTTCCTTCTGGGAAAGCTTGCCCCGGTTGATCAGGATGGCCGGGCGGCCGCAGAGCAGTATCCGCAGCTTTTCGCTTTTCAAATTAAAATAGGAAAGCAAAATCTGCAGCAGGGTAATGGTAACGATCAGGGCCACGCTGTTGATCAGGGACACATTATTGCTCTGCATGGCTAAAGAAGCCATTTCCGAAATGATTAGCACGATCACCAGCTCAAAGGGCTGCAATTGCCCCAGCTGGCGCTTGCCCATGGCTTTCATGGCCACCAGGGTGAGAAAATAGACCAAAATGGCGCGGATCAATAAAAGAGCCATAACAAATCTCCTTTGCTATGGCTCTTATTCTGTTCACCTTTTACAGGACTATACGCCCAGGCTGTCCATAAACTCCGCCATACTGCGTTGCGGCGTTCGGCCCGGTGCTCGGCGTCTGTTTTAATCCGCCTGGGTCAAGCTTGTTTCTGAACAGCCTGGGGTTTCCTTACGGCTCAAAGCCCAGATAGCCGCTGACATTGTTTAAGCGCAGCCAGGCCAGCTTAGTGGCCAGCAGTTGGCCGACGCCTTCATTTTCCCGGCCATAGCGCTGCCGCAATTCCTGCTGCAGCAGGTACAGGTCATTATAGGTCAGGTACAAATAATCGTCCAGGCCGCAGCTGCCGTCGGGCAAATAGGCATAATGCAGGCTGCCGTTATCTTTCACCCAGTCCGGGCCCACCGCTGTAACGCCGTCCAGCATTTTTTCAGCCAGACGCTGGTATTCCGGGTCGCCGCTTAAATCGTAAAGCTGGAACAGCACCATGATTTCCGCCGCCTGATGGTTCAGGGAGCAATGGGTGGGCAGGGGTTGTCCGGGCTGATAGTAGTCATAGACCAGCCAGCCTTCCGCCCCCGCCGCCGTATAAACGGTAAAATGATGGTCCTGGGCCATCTGCAGGTACCAAGCCCCGTATTTCAGAGCCGCCCAGGCGAATTCATCAATGCCATAGGTGGTGGCCAGGTGGATCAGGCTTTTCAGTAAATCGGAATTGAAGCGGGTATCATAAAAGCCGGGTTCGATCAGATAATCCTCCGCCAGCCATTGGCTGCCCGCATAGGTGGGGAACCAGCCGGCCTGGTTTTGCAGCTCTAGCATCACGTCCAGCATGCAGAGGGCCAGGCCCTGCCCGGCGCGGTCGCTGCCGAAGGCCAGCTTGGCCGGAATATAGGCCGCGGGCAGGCGATGGTAGTAGTGCTCGCCGCTGGGGATGTACAGGGAAGGGGCGGTATAATAATAGCCCTGGTAGCACCAGCGGTTATCCTGGGTAAAGTCATAGCCCAGCCAGTTCCGGGCGTTTTGCTCATCCGCCCAATCCGCCAGAGGGCCTTGGCAGAGCAGGTAGAAGCAGTGGCTTTCCGCCCCGGCTCTGGCCGGGGCATAGAAGATCACCAGCCAGCCCCCGGTTTCCTCCCGGATCTCCATGGTTCCGGCAGCTTCCGGCAGCTCTTCCAGCATCTGGTTCTCCCGGGGGTAATAGGTCAGGGGCGGAACGGCGATCAGGCCCTCTTGATCGGTTTCCAGAAAATACATGCGGTTTTCATAGCGCCCTGCGCTTAAGGGGCTGATCTCCCATTCGCCGCTGTCCCGCCCGGGGCGGCGCAGGGTGCCTGCTTCCCCTTTCAGGTGGATGATGGCCGCCACCACCTGCTGCTCCGGCGCGTCTCCGCTGTAGGTCAGCCGCTGCTGGCGGAAAATATCCCCGTTGGCCAGCTGGTATTCCCGGCTGTCCCGCTGGAAGAACAACCCGGCTGTACTGCGCTCAAAGACGGCGATTTCCCCCTGATTGGTAGCCAGCACCCGGTCAGGCCCCGCCGCCTGGGGCAAAGGGGCTGCTGTTGCCGCCCGTTCCAGGGCCGCCTGCCGGGCCGCGGCCCTGGCTGCCGCCGCCTGGCTGCGGCTGGTAATATCAGCTATATCCACGGTGAAGGCGCTGCCCGGCTCCGGCCTGAGCTGGTCCAGGATCAGGCCGGCCCCGTCCCGCAGCGCCTGAACCAGCGGCAGCCCCTGGAGGCCGTCCAGGGGCGGGAAGAGCAGGACCCCGGCCAGAAATAGGGTAAATATGGTCAATAAAAATATCAGCTTGCGTAAATTTTTCATTTTTAGGTTTTTCATTTTCACCCATCAATATTCTCTTTAAGATCAGCGATTCCCTTTTCTCGACCGCCCGGGCCAGAGCCGGGCCATACATAATGCCGCCCATTTGGCGCATACTGGAAACTGAATTTAGGAAAAGAGGTGCGCTCATGAGCAAAAAACCAAAGCCTGACGCCTGGTATCAGCAAATCATGGATAAGCATGTCTCCAAAAAGCGCCTGGCCCGCAATTTCAGCGTGGCTTTCCTGGTGGGCGGCCTGTTCACCGCCTTGGCGGAATGCGGGGATTTCCTCCTGCAGCACCGGGCCGGGCTGGCGGAGCAGCAAAGCGGGGCCATTGTCCTTACCGTCATTATCGGCCTGACCGCGCTCCTGACCGGCCTGGGGCTTTACGATAAACTGGGGCAAAAGCTGGGGGCTGGCTTAGCGGTGCCCATCACCGGCTTTGCCAATTCCGTAGCTTCCAGCATGCTGGAACACCGCAGCGAAGGCTTGGTTTTGGGCAGCGGCTGCAATAGCTTTAAGCTGGCCGGGGCCGTGATCGTTTACGGTATTGCCGGGGCTTTTGTGGTGGCCTTGGCCAAGCTGCTGCTGGGCAGCTTATAGGAGGCTTTATGGAGATTAAACAAGTATCCAGGCAGAGCTGGGCCTTTTCCCCTGGGGTGGGGATACTGGCCGGGGCTGCCGCTGCCGGGCCCCGGGAGGGGCAAGGCCCCCTCAAAGCGGATCTGGATCAGGTTTTCCCTGATCTGCGGCTGGCTAAACCCAGCTTTGAGCAGGCGGAACAGGCCATGCAGAGCCGGGTGGCCGAGCTGACGCTGCTGAAGGCCGGGCTGACCGCCGCGGATGTGGATATCTTCTTTGCCGGCGATTTGATCAATCAGATCACCCCCAGCTGCTTCACGGCCAAGGATTTAGGCGCGCCCTTTCTGGGCCTGTTTTCCGCCTGCGCCACCTTTGCCGAAGCCGTATCCCTGGCCGCCCTGACCGTAGCTGCCGGGGTTGCCCGGCGCAGCCTGGCTTTGACCGGCAGCCATACCTGCACGGCGGAGCGGCAGTTCCGCTATCCCAATGAATATGGCTGCCAGAAGCCGCCCTACAGCCAGACCACGGTTACCGCTGCCGGGGCCCTGCTGCTCGGCAGGGAGGCAACGCCGGTGCGGGTCAGCGCCGTCACCGTAGGCCGGGTGCGGGACGAGAAGGTCACCGACCCCTTTAAGCTGGGCGCGGCCATGGCGCCGGCCTTTGCCGATACGCTGGCCATTCATCTGGCGGATTTTGGCCGGGGCGTAGGGGATTATGACCAAATCCTCAGCGGCGACCTGGGCCGGGAAGGCGGGGCCGTGGCCCAGGAACTCCTAGCCAAACAAGGGATCATCCTCACCGAGGAGAACTATGGGGATTGCGGCGCCATGCTGGCGGGGGCGGACAAAAACTTTTTCGCCGGCGGCAGCGGCTGCGGCTGCACCGCCGCGGTGGTGGCGGGCAGGGTCTTGAAGCGGCTGGAGGCGGGGACGCTGTCCCGGGTGCTGCTGGTGGGCACCGGCGCTTTGCTTTCCGCTGTAACCGTGCAGCAAAGCCAGAGCATACCCGCCATTGCCCATGCGGTGGTTTTGGAAAGGGGGGAGCAAAATGGCTGAACAATTATTGCTCCAGGCAGCCAAGGCTTTCCTGGTGGGCGGTTTGATCTGCCTGCTGGGACAAATCATGTTCGACGCCTTTAACCTGACCCCGGCCCATACCATGAGTGTGCTGGTGGTCAGCGGCGCGATCCTTTCCGGCCTGGGCTGGTATGAAAAGCTGGTGGATTGGGCCGGTTTCGGCGCCAAGCTGCCCATCAGCAGCTTTGGCAATTCCCTGACGGAAGGCGCTGTCAACGGCGCTGTTACCGAGGGTTTTTGGGGCATTTTTATGGGCATGATGAAGCCGGTCAGCGCGGGCGTGGCCGCGGCAGTGGTGTTTGGCTTTATCATCGCCCTGGTGTTCAAGCCTAAAGCCTAGCCCCGGCCATCCTGGGGCTGGCGGAAGGCCGGGGTTGGTGGTATAATAGCTGCACAAGCCGAAATCTCCGATTTCGAGCTTGAGCGCCTATTTTATACCCGACGTTGCGAAGCAACGGAGGCATGGCCCTTAGGCCATGGTATAATAACGCCATAGGCCCATATTATGCTAGACGAAACAAGGGGAAAAGCGTTCCCCTTGGGGCTCTGAAAGATTGAACGTTGCGCCATGATCCCAGGGGAGCGAACCAGGCATGAAATACGCCGATATCATTATCAACCGCAAAAGCCCGGCTGTGGACCGGGTCTTTACATACGCTGTGCCCCAGCCTCTGCAGGCAAAGGCTTGCCCCGGCATGCTGGTTAAGGTGCCTTTTAACCGGGAAAACCTGGAAGGCGTGATCATCCGCCTCCATGATCAGGCGCCGGCGGGAATGGCCCTGCGGGAGGTGGCGGGCCTGCTCTCGGAAAAGCCCCTGTTCAGCCAGGAACTGCTGCAATTATCCGCCTGGTTGGCGGAGTATTATGCCTGCTCCCGGGCGGCCGCCCTCCAGGCCATGCTGCCGGCGGGCCTGACCCTGTCCGGCCGGCCTCCCCGGAGCTATAGCCGGGACTATTACCGCCTGGCCCCGGCCGGCCAGGCGGGACGCCTCAGCCCCAAGCGCCGGGAGCTGGCGGACTACCTGAGCCAACAGGGGGAGGCGGATACCGCCGGCCTGGAAGCCCAAGGCTATAGCCGGGACTTTCTCCGGGCCTGCGTCAAGGCGGGCCTGCTGCTGCGGGAACGCCGCCGGGCCCCCTTGGGCGAGGAGGATAACAGCGTTCAGCCCACGGGCCTGAACGGGGAGCAGACCCAGGCTTATCAGGCGATCCGCCGGGAATGGCAGGGGCAGGACCGGCCTTTCCTGCTCCATGGCGTCACCGGCAGCGGCAAGACCGAGATCTACCTCCGCCTGATCCGGGACGTGGCGGAAACAGGCCGCCACAGCCTGGTGCTGGTGCCGGAGATCGCTCTGTCCACCCAGATGCTGGACATGCTCACCCGACGCCTGGATCTGCCCGTGGCGGTGCTGCACAGCGGCTTGAAGCAGGCGGAGCGGCGGCAGATCTGGCAGGATATTGCCGAGGGCCGCTATCCCGTGGTGGTGGGGGCCCGTTCCGCCGTGTTCGCGCCCACGCCGGCTTTGGGCCTATTGATTATTGACGAGGAGCATGAGAACAGCTATAAGCAGGACAACACCCCCCGCTTTTCCGCCGTCACCACCGGCTTGGAGCGGGCCAGGCTGGCCCGGGCCCATCTGGTGCTGGGCAGCGCCACCCCTGCCGTGGAAAGCTATTATCAGGCGCTGCAGGGGGTTTATGCTTATGGGGAGCTGAAGGCCCATTATTATGCCGCGCCTCCGGCCCTGGTGGATGTGGTGGATATGCGGCAGGAACTCCGGGCCGGCAATAAGCTGATTTTCAGCCGCCTGCTGCTGGACGCTATCCAGGAGACCCTGGACAATGGGGGCCAGACCATCCTGTTCCTGAACCGCCGGGGCTATTATCAGCATTTTTCCTGCCGCAGCTGCGGCGGTGTCGTCACCTGCCCCCATTGCGCCGTGGCCATGAGCTTTCATGAGGACGGGGCCGGGGGCTGCCTGAAATGCCATTATTGCGGCCGGATGCTCAAGCCGCCTACAGTTTGCCCGGTTTGCGGCAGCGGGCAGATCCGCCATTTCGGCGTAGGCACCCAGCGGGTGGCGGATGAGATCGCCCGGCTGCTGCCGGAAGCCCGGGTAGCCCGCTTGGACAGCGATGTCGTGGCCCAGCAGGGCGGGCATGAACGGATTTACCGGGCCATGGGGGAAGGAAAAATCGATATTCTGGTGGGTACCCAGATGGTGGCCAAGGGCCTGGATTTCCCCCATGTGGAGCTGGCCGCGGTCATCGCCGCCGATACTATGCTTAATCTGCCCTCCTTCCGGGCGGGGGAACGGGCCTTCCAGCTGATCACCCAGCTGATCGGCAGGGCCGGACGCCGGTCCGTCCAGGGCCGGGCCGTTATCCAAACCTATGCGCCGGAAGCCCTGCCTATCCTGGCCGCGGCAGCCGGGGATTATCAGGGCTTTTTCCAGGCGGAGCTGGAGGAGCGCCGGCTCCACAATTATCCCCCTTTCAAGCATCTGCTGCGCTTGCTCCTCAGCAGCCAGGACCGGGCGCTGCTCTGGCAAGCCGGGCAGGCGCTGGCGGAGCAGCTGCGGGCCTTGCTGGCTTCGGAGGATGAACTTTGCGGCCCGGCGGACGCGCCCCTGGCCAGGATCAAGGATCTCTGGCGCAGGCAGCTGATGGTCAAAACCGGGGATGTGCCGCGCCTGACCAGCAGCGTGGAAGCGGCTTGGGCCCAGGCCCTGGCTCTTGACCCGCGGCTGAAAAGGGCGCGGCTGGCGGTGGATGTGGATCCGGTCAGCATGATGTAAAGCATGGTTGCCAATAATAGGGATATTGGGGTATAATATAGTGATAGACGGTTAGGCTGGGTACAGTTGCGGTTTTGCCAGGCAAAGGCCGCCCCGGCTGACGAAATAGCGTATCAGGCGAAGAATGGGGAGGAAAATGGATGTCGGAGATCAGGGAAATCGTCATGGAAGGCGATCCATTGCTCAGGCAGCAGTCCCAGGAAGTGCGGCGTTTTGGTTCCGCGCTCCATCGGCTGCTGGATGATATGAAAGCGACCATGTATCATGCCAATGGCTGCGGCCTGGCCGCGCCCCAGGTGGGGGTCAGCAAGCGGCTGATCGTGGTGGATGATTTTGATGAGCTGGGCTTTATGGAGCTGGTGAATCCAGTCATCGTCCAGGCGGAGGGCCGTACCGAGGCGGTGGAGCATTGCTTGTCCGTAGCCGACCGGGGCGGCTTGGTGATCCGGGCGGAGAAGATCCGCGTCACGTATCAGAACCGGGACGGCGAGGCCCGTGAGCTGTCGGCGGAGGGCCAGATGGCCCGGATCTTGCAGCATGAAATCGATCATCTGGACGGTAAGCTGTTCGTGGATGTGATGGTGGAGGAGGTTCCGGACTGATGCGCCTGATTTTTCTGGGCACGCCGGATTTTGCCGTGCCGCCCCTTTTAGCCCTGAGCCGGGCCGGCCATGAGATCGCCGCGGTGGTAGCCAGGCCGGACCAGCCCAGCGGCCGGGGGAAAAAGCTGCATCCCACCCCGGTGAAGCAGGCTGCCCTTAACTTGGGTTTGCCTGTCTACGAGCCGGCGGATATCAATAGCCCGGAAGCCTTGGCCCTGCTCCGTGATTTGAGGCCGGATATCCTGGTGGTGGTGGCTTACGGCCAGTTCCTGGGGGAAGCCCTGCTGGCCCTGGCCCCTTATGGGGCGGTGAATATCCATGCCTCCCTGCTGCCTGCCTACCGAGGGGCCGCGCCCATCCATTGGGCGGTGCTGAACGGGGAAAAGGAAAGCGGCGTCACCATCATGAGGATCGATAGCGGCATGGATAGCGGGGATATCCTCCTCCAGGCCGTTACCCCCATCGGCCCGGAGATGAACACCGGCCAGCTCCATGACGTCCTGGCCCAATTAGGGGCGGAACTGTTGCCGACAGCTTTACGTCAAATAGAAACCGGGGCAGCCCGGCCCACGCCCCAGGATCATCAAAAAGCCACCCGGGCCCCGCTGCTGCAGAGAAGCCATGAGGCCCTGGATTGGGCTAAAAGCGACAGCCGGGTGCATGACCAGATCCGGGGCCTGGCCCCTTGGCCCGGCGCTTATACCCTGTTCCGGGGCAAGCGCCTGAAGGTGCTGGCTGCCAGCCTGGAAGCGGCTACCCCCTGGCTGGCAAAGGACCCGGCTCCCGGCCAGGTGCTGCGGGCGGACGGCCGGGGCCTTTTGGTGGCCTGCGGCAGCGGTTCGCTGCTGATCACCCTGGTACAGCCGGAGGGAAAAGCTCCCATGTCCGGGGCGGACCTGATCCGGGGCTACCATGTGCAAGCAGGAGAAAGCCTGGCCTAAGCCAGGCCGGACAGCCATTTTGATCCAGGCCGGACAGCCTGGCGGAGGAGGATAAAATGTTAGGCTATTATTATGACCCCACTTGGATCTTGCTGCTGCCCGCCATCATCCTGGCCCTTTGGGCTCAGGCCAAGGTCACGTCTACCTATAAAAAATATGCGCGGACGCCGTCCCGGGCCAATTTGCCCGCTTATCAGGTAGCCCGGCAGATGCTGGCCATGAACGGCCTGGGGGATGTGAGCGTGCAGAAGGTGGCGGGGCAGCTCACCGACCATTATGATCCCAGAAGCAAGACCCTGCGCCTTTCGGAAGGGATTTATGAGAGCGCTTCCGTGGCGGCCTTAGGGATTGCCGCCCATGAATGCGGCCATGCCATCCAGGACCGGGAGGGCTATAAGCCCCTGAAGATCCGGGGCGCTTTGGTGCCCGTGGCCAATCTGGGCTCCGGCGCTTCCTGGCTGCTGATCCTGCTGGGGGTGGTGATGGGCCTTTATAATCTGATCGGCCTGGGCATCATCCTCTTTTCCGCGGTGGTGCTGTTCCAGCTGGTGACCTTGCCGGTAGAGCTGAACGCCAGCCGCCGGGCCCTGGCCGCCCTGGAAGGCGCGGGTTTCCTCTATGAAGATGAATTGCCCAAAGCCCGGAAGGTGCTGTCCGCCGCGGCCCTGACCTATGTGGCGGCGGCTTTAACCTCGGTGCTGCAGCTGCTGCGGCTGATCCTCTTATTCGGGCGGCGGGACTGATGGCCGCCCAGAACAAGCAAAATACTATCCCGGCCCGGGAGGCGGCTTATCTGGTCTTATGGCAGGTGGATCAGGAAGCCGCCTATGCCAATTTGGCCTTACAGAAGTTTCTGCGTGCCCATAGCCTGACCCAGGCCGACGCCCGCCTGGCCACGGAAATCGTTTACGGCGTTTCCCGGATGCGGGCGGCCTTGGATCATATGCTCAGCCAATTGCTGACCCGGCCCCTGGAACAATTGATGGGGGAAGCCCGGATCATTTTACGATTATCCCTGTACCAGCTCCATTATTTGGCCAAGGCCGAGCCTTACGCGGTGGTGGACGAAGGGGTCAAGCTGGCCAAGCGCTACGCCAATCCGGCCCTAGGGGGCCTGGTCAACGGTGTGCTCCGCAATTATCTGCGCCGGAACAAGCAGGCCCTGCTGCCGGGGCAGGCGGATTATTTCCGCTATCTCAGCATCACCCAGTCCTATCCTCCCTGGCTGGCCCAGTGGCTGCTGAAGCATTATACCCCGGAGCAAGCCCTGGCCTTTGCCGCCTTTGGCAATGCCCGGCCCGGCGTTTTCCTCCGGGCAAATACCCTGAAAAACAGCCGGGAAGCGCTGCTGGCCGCTTTGTCCGGCCAGGGCGGGGCAGCGGCAATCGCCGGCCTGGCCCCGGAAACTTTAGAACTCAGCCGGGGCGGGGAGATCCTCTCCGGGCCTTTGTTCAGCCAGGGCTTATTCACCGTGCAGGGCGCCGCTTCCCAGCTGGCGGCCCATGCCCTGAACCCGGCTCCGGGCAGCCGGGTCATTGACCTTTGCGCGGCCCCCGGGGGCAAAACCACCCATCTGGCGGCCTTAATGGGCAATCAGGGGGAAATCCGCGCTTTTGACCTGCATGACCACAAATTGCCGCTGATTATGGATAATTGCCGCCGTTTGGGCATAGATATCGTGGAGGCCCAAGCCGCGGACGGTGCGGCCCTGCCCGGCAGGTACCAAGGCTGGGCGGATTATCTGCTGCTGGACGCGCCCTGCAGCGGCCTGGGCGTGCTGAATGTGCGGCCGGACAGCCGCTGGCATAAGCGGCCCGAAGATATCCCGGCTTTGGCCGACGCTTCCCTGAAGCTGCTCAATGCCGCCGCCGCTTATCTGCGGCCCGGGGGCTATCTTTGCTACAGCACCTGCACCATTACGGAGGAGGAGAACGGCGGCAATCTCCGCCGCTTCCTGGCCGGTCATCCGGACTTTGCCCCGGCGCCGATGACCGGGCTGCTGCCCCTGCTGAAAAGAGCCGAGGATCTTGCCGCTGCTCAAGCAGGCCAATTGCAGCTCCTGCCCTTTCATCAGGGTCTGGAAGGCTTTTTCCTCTCCCTGTTAAGGCGGGCTGAGTCATGAGCGGCCAGCCGGATTTACGGGGTTTGGATCTGGCCCAGCTGACGGCCTTGGTGAAAAGCCTGGGCCAGCCTGCCTTCCGGGCCAGGCAGATCTTCCGCCAGGTGCAGAAGTATGGGGCCCGAAGTTTCAGCGACATGACGGAGCTGCCCTTTTCCTTCCGGGATTATCTGGCGGAAATTGCTGATCTCAGCAATCCGGAAGAAGTGCAACGCCAGGTTTCAGCCAGCGGGGATACGGCCAAACTGCTGCTGGAATTGGCGGACGGCGTCCGGATCGAGATGGCGCTGATGCTCTACCGGAGAGCTAAGGCCCGGGACCGGGCCACCTGCTGCGTCAGCTCCCAAAGCGGCTGCGCTATGGGCTGCTGCTTCTGCGCCACCGGCCTGACTAAGGCTTTCCGCAACCTGACCGCCGGGGAAATCGTGGCCCAGGCCCAGGCCGGGGAGCGGCTCAGCCGGGAGCTGGGCTTCGGCGGCCTGACCAATATCGTTTATATGGGCATGGGCGAGCCCTTGGCCAATCTGGAAGCGGTGCATCAATCGATCCGGCTGATCAATGACCAGGAAGGCCTGGATATCGGGGCCCGCCGCATCACTGTTTCCACCGCCGGCCTGGTGCCCCAGATCTATGAGATGATGG
>DAIMZM010000082.1:0-11369 GCA_036733985.1 Bacillota bacterium | reverse complement strand
TACGCTGCAAGCCCAGGGGGAGATCAGGCATCTGGTCATTGATTTGCGCAGCAATGGCGGGGGCAGCTTTTTCGCCGCCATCAATATCGCCAATTATTTCATCCCCCAAGGGGAAGTGATCGTCAGTGAAAAGACCAGCCAGGGCATGAAGGATTATACCTCCGCCAGCGGCCAGCTGCAGGACGTGCGGCTTTATGTGCTGATCAATGGTTGGTCCGCCTCTGCTTCCGAAGTGCTGGCCGGCGCTTTGAAGGATAATGCCGGCGCCACCCTGGTGGGCGTCAGAAGTTATGGCAAAGGCATCACCCAGGGCCTGATCCGCCTGGATTCCGGCGCGGGCCTGCGCTATACCCGCAGCCGCTACTATACCCCCTCCGGCTATGATCTCCACGGCTTAGGCTTAAGCCCGGATATCCCGGTGGCGGATCCGGAGGGCATTACCAGCAGCCAGTATTTTTCTTATGATCCAACGGAGAATCCCCATTTGCAAGCGGTAATCAACGATATCCAGACAACCGGGAGGTAAACCTATGTCCAGAATTATCGGCACCACAGCCCGGGGCCTCAGGGCCCCCATTATCCGGGAAGGGGATGATGTGGCTGCCATTGCCGTAGATACCCTGCTCCATGTCCTGGAGCAGGAAGGCCTGACCCTGAACGACCGGGATATCCTGGCCGTCACCGAATCCGTGGTGGCCAGGGCCCAGGCCAATTATGTCAGCGTGGCGGCCATTGCCGAGGATGTGGCGGCCAAATATCCAGAGGGCGAGGTGGGGGTGGTCTTCCCCATCCTGTCCCGCAACCGTTTCGCCGTGGCTTTTTCCGGCATCTGCCAGGGGGCGCGCCGGGTCTGGCTGCAGCTGAGCTATCCCGGGGACGAGGTGGGCAATCCCCTGTTCACCCTGGAGCAAATGGACGCGGCCGGGCTGAACCCCTTCACCGATATGCTGGACGAAGCCGGCTACCGGGCCCTTTTCGGCGCTCAGCCCCATTGCTTCACCGGCGTGGATTATGTGGCTTATTACCGGCAGATCGCTGAGGAGGCCGGGGCGGAAATCCGGATCTTTTTTGCCAATGATTGCCGCCGCATCCTGGATCATACCCCCCATGTGCTCACCGCGGACATCCACAGCCGCTTCCGCAGCAAGCGGCTACTGCGGGAAGCCGGGGCCGCTACCGTCTACGGCCTGGATGATTTGATGAGCGCGCCGGTGGCCGGCAGCGGCTATAACAGCCAATACGGTTTGCTGGGCTCCAACAAGGCCACGGAAACCACCCTGAAGCTGTTCCCCAGGGATTGCGATAAGCTGGCCGCCCGCATCCAGGCCATGGTTTATGAGAAAACCGGCAAGCTGATCGAAGCCCTGGTTTACGGCGACGGCGCTTTCAAAGACCCGGTGGGCCAGATCTGGGAGCTGGCGGACCCGGTGGTCTCCCCCGGCTTTACTCCGGGCCTGACCGGCCAGCCCAATGAGCTGAAGCTGAAATACCTGGCGGACAACCAGTTCGCCGGATTGAAAGGGGAAGCGCTGCAAGCCGCTATCCGGAAAGCCATCCGGGTCAAGCAGGCAGACTTGAAAGGCTGCATGGAGACCCAAGGCACCACGCCCCGGCGGCTCACCGACCTGATCGGCTCCCTTTGCGATTTGGTTTCCGGCAGCGGCGACAAGGGCACGCCGATTATTTTCATCCAGGGCTATTTTGACAGCTACGCGGAAGAATAAAAGCAGCGGACCGTCAGAGGGCGCAGATTTGCGCCCTCTTTTTTTCTGCCAACGGCCCGGGCCGTCATATCGGCGGGGATAAGCCCATATGATAAAGTAAACCTGAGATATGGGGTGAAGCGTATGACGGTATGGCATTATTTGTTGATCCTAGGCGCGGGCCTGGCCTTGGTCTTCGCCGCCTGCCTGGCGCCGGAGAAGTTTTTCCGCAT
This sequence comes from Bacillota bacterium, assembly GCA_036733985.1. Taxonomy (GTDB): domain Bacteria; phylum Bacillota; class Dehalobacteriia; order UBA4068; family UBA4068; genus DAIMZM01. The sequence continues at coordinate 9,433 of DAIMZM010000082.1, read as the reverse complement.
CCTGGGTAAAGTGGCCTTTAACGCCCTGGCCGGCCTGGCCCTGCTGCTGCTGATCAATGCCTTCGCCGGCCTGACCAGCTTCAGCCTGCCGCTGAACGGCCTGACCCTGGCGGTCAGCGGCCTGCTGGGCGCGCCGGGCATGGCGGCCATGGCGGTGATCGCCGCGGTATAGGCAGGGCAATATCGGCAGAGAACAAAACAATCCCGCTGAATCAGCGGGATTGTTTTGGCTTTGATCGGGTTTTACGGCTGTTTGCTTTACATCTTCTCCGGGGCGGTGACGCCCAAGGCGTTCAGGCCGCTTTTCAGCACCTGGGCGGTGGCCCGGGCCAGGGCCAGGCGGGAGGCCATCAGCAGCGGATCGTCCACGATGCAGTGGCAGTGGGCGTAGAAATTATGGAATTGCCCGGCCAGGGCCAGCAAATAATTGGCTACCAGATGGGGCTCCCGGGAGAGGGCGGCCCCGGCCACGGTATCCGGATAATCCGCCAGGCAGCGGATCAGCTCCCGCTCCGCCTCGGTGGTCAGGCAAGCCGGGTCCGGCTGTTGCCCCCCGGCCTTTTCCCCGGCCTGGGCCAGGATGGAGCAGATACGGGCATGGGCGTACTGCACATAATAGACCGGATTATCCGCGCTCTGGCGCTTGGCCAGGTCCAGGTCGAAATCGATCAGGCTGTCCGCGCTCCTGAGCACGAAGAAGAAACGGGCGGCGTCCCGGCCCACTTCCTCCACCAGCTCTTCCAGGGTCACATAAGTGCCGGTGCGCTTGCTCATTTTCAGCAGCTCGCCGTTTTGATACAGCCGCACAAATTGCATGAGGATGATTTCCAGCCGCTCCCGGTCAAAGCCGATGGCCTCCATGGCCCCTTTCATCCGGGCCACATGGCCGTGATGATCCGCGCCCCAGATATCGATGGCAATATCAAAGCCCCGCTGGAATTTGTTCTGGTGATAGGCGATATCCGCGGCAAAATAAGTGGGCACCCCATTGGCCCGGACTAAGACTTCCGGCTTTTCTTCGCCAAACCGTTCGCAATCCAGCCAGACCGCGCCTTCTTTTTCCAGGAGCCAGCCCCTTTCCTGCAGCTGCTGCAGCACCCCCTGGATCGCGCCGCTGTCATGCAGGGTGCGTTCGGAAAACCAGTTGTCATATTCCACATTGAAATGGGCCAGAGCCGCCTTGATGGCGGCCAGCTTTTTTTCCAGGGCATAATTGGCCAGATATTCCCGGCGCAGGGGTTCTTCGATGGCCAGCCATTTGTCGCCGATCTCCTGGATCAGGCCGCTGATCAAAGGCGGCAGATCCGCGCCATGATAGCCGTCCTCGGGAAAAGGCGCGTCCTGGCCCAGCTGCTGCCGGTACAGGGCATCCAGGGTCTGGGAAAATTTATCGATCTGGTTGCCCGCGTCGTTGATATAGAATTCCCGGCTCACCTCATAGCCGGCCAGGGCCAGGATGGCGGCCAGGGAATCGCCGATGGCCGCGCCCCGGGCATTGCCCATATGCAGCTCCCCGGTGGGGTTGGCGGAAACGAATTCCACCTGCGCCCTTTGGCCCTTGCCCACAGCGCTTTGGCCAAAGGCCGCCCCCTCCGCCAGCATTTCAGCAAAAGCACGGTTCAGCCAATCTTCCTTAAGGCGGAAATTGATAAAGCCGGGCCCGGCGATCTCCATTTTCTCAATTTCCGTACCGCTAAAATCGATATGCTCGGCAATGGCCTTGGCAATCTCCCTGGGCGCTTTGCCGCAGGCCCGGGCCATGACCATAGCGGCGTTGACGGCAAAATCCCCGTGGGCCGCTTCCCGGGGCCGCTCCACCGTGAAGTCGGCCAAAGCTGAGAATTGCAAGGCCCCGGCTGCCCTGGCGGCCAGCAAGGCCTGTTCTACCGTGTGATGAATGGCCTGCCGCCGCCGGCCTAAAAGCGTCGCGTAATCCTGCATAAACGTTTTTCCTCCTGATCCGATCTGGGGCTGATTTATTCCACAAAAGTCACGGTCACCCTGGGGTTGGACATTTCCGCTGCCGAAGCATAATCCGTATCCAGCGGCGGCTTCACTTCCCCCAGGGCCAGCTTGTTAAAGATGGCATGGTAGGTCTGGGCGGTAAATTCGGCGCCGAAATCGGCAAACCTGAGCTGATCCATGGACAGGCCTACCCCGTTTTCAGCCGCGCCCAGGCGCAATTGGCTGCCGCCGGGGAAACGCCCGGCCAGATAATCCTTGACTGCCAGGTTCACGGCGGCGGCCGGGATTTTCAGGGCGGAAGCCGCCACCGTCTCCGAAACCGGGCTGTGGTCCAGATCCGCGGCGATCACCTGGCCGTCGGCAGCTTCCGCGGCCAGGATGGCGGAATCCCCGCTATCGCAGCTGAAAATGATCTGAGCGCCGTTATTGTACCAGTCCCCCGCCAGGGTCTGGGCGCTTTCCGTGGTGTTGAAGGAGCCGGAATAATGGTAGAGGATCTGGACGCCGCTTTTATTGTCCTCATTGGCCGCATAGCGGGCGCCGTAAATAAAGCCGTAGCCATAGCGGATCACCGGCGGCACCGGCATGCCGCCTAAGAAGCCCAGCAGGGTGTAGCCGTTTTTCACTGCCGCGTAACCGGCCAGGAAGCCGGCCTGCTCCTCGGCAAAAGAAATAGCGCAGGTATTTTCAGCCAGGGCATAGGTGGAGAAATCCCCGCTATGGGGCTCGCCGTCAATCAGCAGGAATTTGATCTCCGGATATTGGTACTGGGCGTCGTAAACCGGTGCTTCCATGGCGTCGCCAATGCAGACAATCAGCTGGGCCCCGCCCGCCGCCGCCTGGCTGATGGCAGCGGCATAAGCTTCCGCTGTGGCGTCAGCAGGGGCATAATAACCGGCCTCCAGGGTATTTTCTCCCGCCAGCTTTTCCAGGGCCTGCCAGGCGTCCTGCTCGGCAGAGGCCGGGGCCAGCTCCGGCCCGCTTAAGATCAGGGCCAGCTCAGCCCCGTCACTTTCAGCCGCGTCCTCCTGGCCGGAAACGGCTCCCTGCTCCCCGCCAAGGCTTGGTTCAGCAGGCGGCTGTTCCGCCTGCTCCGCCAGCTGCACCGCGCAGCCGCCTAAACCCAGGGCCAGACAGCCAAGGAAGAGCAGGCTGATGATCAGCGCGATTTTCCGGCGCATAAAAACCTCCCGGGCCGCTGCGGAATTTCCCTTGCCAGGCCTTTTAGAGCGGCAATGAATAAGCAGGGCCTATTGAAACAAAAATAAAGCCAAAGCCAATGCCTTTGCTTTATCCGGACATGCAATGATTGTCTATTATATCCTTTTAGCATTATAAAATCAAGCTTCTATCAACCATGGGTCAGGCTGGCCGGGCCAAAAGCCTCCGGCAGCAGCTGGGAGAGCAGGCGGATCTGAAAATCAGCTTTGCTTCTGGCCGCAATGACGCGGAAATCCGGGCCGCAGAATTCCGCCATCACCTGGCGGCAGACGCCGCAGGGCCAGAAATAGGCCGGCAGGGTCGCCGCGCCTTGGGGGCCGCCGGCAATGGCCAGGGCCAGGAAGTCCCGGCAGCCGGCGGTGACGGCCTGGGCAAAAGCGGCCCGCTCCGCGCAAAGGGAAGGGGCATAAGCGGCGTTCTCCATATTGCAGCCGCTGAAGACCCGGCCATCCGCTGCCAGCAGCGCCGCGCCCACAGCCATGCCGGAATAAGGGGCGTAAGCCCCGGCCCGGACGCTAAAGGCCTGGTCGATCAGGGCCTTTTCCCCCGGTTGCAGCCGGTTCATGAGAAAAGCGCCGTCATGGCCGCGCTGCTGCCGATGCGCTCGGCGCCGGCTTCCAGGAAAGCCAGCATGGCAGCCCGGCTGCGGATGCCCCCGGCTGCCTTGATCTTGATCTGGGGCGGCAGCAGCTTGCGGAACAGGGCCACATCCGCCAGATCAGCCCCGCCCGGGCCGAAGCCGGTGGCGGTTTTCAGGTAATCCGCGCCGCCGGCCTCCAGGATTTGGCAGAGGCGGATTTTCTCCGCCTGTTCCAAATAGCCGGTTTCCACGATCACTTTCAGCACCCGGCCCTGAACAGCCTTTTTCACAGCGGAAATCTCCGCCAGCACCCGGTGGAAAGCCTGGTTTTTCACATCCCCCAGGTTGATCACCATATCGATCTCCGTAGCGCCCTGATCCACGGCCTGGGCGGCCTCGAAAACCTTGGCCCCGCTGGTGCTGTAGCCCAGGGGGAAGCCCACCACCGTGGTGATGGGGAGCTTTGGATAAGCCTGCCGGGCCCTGGCCACATAGGCCGGGGGCAGGCAGGCTGAGGCCGCGCCATAGCCGGCTGCCTGGCCGCACAGGGTATTGATCTCGCTCCAGGCCGCGTCCGGCCGGAGCAAGGTATGGTCCACATGGGAAAAGATTGCCGCGTTATCCATTTCAGCCTGTCCCTCCCGGCTTTTGCCCGATTAAAAATGATGCAAGGCAGATTGTCCTTTGTTTATTCATTTTACCATCAGCGGCTGCAAGTGTCAAACCCCAAGGCGGAAGGGAATGGGGCCGGAAACCGGCTTCTATGAGCGGGAGCCGGGAAAAACGCAACCTTATTTCCTATAGACAAATGACGAGGATTGCGTTATAATGTAAACCTACCAGTTTGGCCGGAGTGTTTTAATAGTTGGATTTGACTAATAAAGATAAAGTTTATTCTATATAGATGCATAGGCGGTCAGCTGCCGATGCCACAAGGAGGTTTTTTAGTGTCAAGGAAAATGAAAACAATGGACGGTAATAAGGCGGCCGCGTATGTGAGTTACGCGTTTACCGAGGTGGCGGCGATCTTCCCCATCACGCCCAGCTCTCCCATGGCTGAGAATTCAGACGAATGGGCGGCCCAAGGGCTGAAAAATATTTTTGGCCGGACAGTGAAAGTGGTGGAAATGCAGTCTGAGGCCGGCGCTGCCGGCGCGGTGCACGGTTCCCTGTCCGCCGGTTCCCTCACCACCACCTATACCGCGTCCCAGGGCCTGCTGCTGATGATCCCCAATATGTATAAGATCGCCGGCGAACTTCTGCCCGGCGTCATTCATGTTTCGGCCCGTTCTTTAGCCACCCATGCCCTGAATATTTTTGGCGATCACAGCGATGTGCTGGCCTGCGCCAATACCGGCTTTGCCATGCTGGCCACCAACAGCGTGCAGGAAGTGATGGATTTAGGCGGTATCGCCCATCTGGCCGCCATCAAATCCCGCATCCCCTTCCTCCATTTCTTCGACGGCTTCCGCACCAGCCATGAACAGCAGAAGATCGAGGTCATCGATTATGACGATTTCGCCAAAATGCTGGATTACGAAGCCCTGCAGCAGTTCCGGGACAATGCCCTGAATTCCGACCATCCGGTGGTCCGGGGCACCAATCAGAACCCGGATATCTTCTTCCAGGCCCGGGAAGCCGCTTCCCCCTTCTTTGACAAGGTGCCGGATATCGTCCACGACTATATGGCGCAGATCAGCGCCCTCACCGGCCGCCACTATGATTTGTTCAATTATCATGGCGCCCCTGACGCCACGGATGTGATCATCGCTATGGGCAGCGTTTGCGATACCGCTGAGGAAGTGGTGAATCATCTGAACGCCGAAGGGCGCAAGGCGGGCCTCTTAAAAGTCCACCTCTACCGCCCCTTTGCCCGTGATTATTTCCGCAAGGCCCTGCCCCAGACGGTGCGGCGCATCGCCGTGCTGGACCGGGTCAAGACCCCGGGCGCGCCTGCCGAACCCCTGTATATGGATGTGATGTCCGCTTTCTTCGGCGAAGGCGACGCGCCGCTGATCATCGGCGGCCGCTACGGCCTGGGCAGCAAGGACACGGTTCCCGCCGATATCAAGGCCGCCTTTGACAACCTGGCCCAGGAAACGCCCAAAAACGGCTTTACCCTGGCCATCAACGATGACGTCAGCGGTACTTCCCTGCCCCGGGGCCAGGTTTTGGACACGCTGCCCCAGGGCACCATCCAGTGCAAATTCTGGGGCCTGGGCTCCGACGGCACCGTCGGCGCGAATAAGCAGGCCGTGGACATCATCGGCGCTTATACCGATCTGTACGCCCAGGCTTACTTTGATTATGATTCCAAGAAATCCGGCGGCCGCACCCTGTCCCATCTCCGCTTTGGCAAAGAGGTGATCAAGGCCCCCTATCTGATCAACCAGGCCGACTTCATTTCCTGCTCCAACGAGGCCTATATCCACACCTATGATTTGCTGGACGGCTTGAAGCAGGGGGGGATTTTCCTGCTCAACACCACCATGTACCAAAACGAGCTGGCGGAAAAAATGCCGAACAGCATGAAGCGGGCCTTGGCGGAAAAGCAAGCCAAATTCTATATCATTAACGCCGTGGATATTGCCAAGGACTTGGGCCTGGGCAACCGCACCAATATGGTGATGCAGGCCGCCTTCTTCAAGCTCACCGGCGTGATTCCTGAGGAAACCGCGGTGAAGGCCCTGTTCGAGAGCATCGAGCATGCTTACGGCAAAAAGGGCGAGAAAATCGTCAACATGAATAAGGAAGCGGTCAAGGCCGGTATGGAAAGCATTTGCCAGGTCTTTGTGCCTGAGGAATGGCGAAACCTGCCGGAGGAAGCGGCCCGGCATAACGGCGAGCCGGATTTCGTCAAGGAAATCATGCGGCCCATGGCTGCCAATCAAGGGGACAAACTGCCGGTTTCCGCTTTCCTGGGCCGGGAAGACGGCTCTTTCCCCAGCGCCGGCAGTAAATACGAAAAACGGGGCGTGGCCGCCTTTGTGCCGGAATGGATACCGGAAAACTGCATCCAGTGCAATCAGTGTTCCTATGTCTGCCCCCATGCCAGCATCCGGCCGGTTTTGGTCAACGCTGAGGAGGCTGCCCAAGCCCCCGAGGGTTTCCGCACTTTAAAGGCGGTGGGTAAAGATTTCGACGGCCTGACCTTCCGCATCCAGGTCAGCCCCATGGACTGCCAGGGCTGCGGCTCCTGCGTGGTGGTTTGCCCGGCCAAGCAGAAGGCCCTGAAGATGGAGACTTTTGCCAGCCAGGAAAAGGAAGCGGCCCTTTTCGATTTCGCCATGTCCCTGCCGGAAAAGCGTGATTTGCCGGCCCCGACCAATGTAAAAAACAGCCAGTTCAAGCGGCCCCTGTTTGAGTTCTCCGGCGCTTGCGCCGGCTGCGGCGAGACCCCTTACGCCAAGCTGATGACCCAGCTCTACGGCGACCGGATGATGATCGCCAATGCCACCGGCTGCTCCTCTATTTGGGGCGCCGCCGTGCCCGCCATGCCTTACTGCGTCAATGACAAGGGCCGGGGCCCGGCCTGGAGCAATTCCCTGTTCGAGGATTGCGCGGAGTTTGGCTTCGGCATGTTCCTGGGCGGAACAGAGCAGCGGGCCCAGCTGAAAGCGGCTGCGGAAACCCTGGTCCATCATTACGAAGGCAGCTCGGAGCTGGATCAGGCCCTGATCACGGCCTTGAAAGAATGGCTGGAAGTCCAGGACGACGGCGAAGCCAGTAAAAGGGCTTATGAAAAGCTGCAGCCCCTGCTGGAAGCTTCCAAGAACCCGGCTTTCGCCCCCCTCTTGGAAAAGAAGGATCATTTCATCAAAAAGAGCTTCTGGGCCTTTGGCGGCGACGGCTGGGCTTATGATATCGGTTACGGCGGCCTCGATCATGTGCTGGCCTCCGGCGAAAATGTGAATATCTTCGTCTTTGATACCGAGGTCTATTCCAATACCGGCGGTCAAAGCTCCAAGGCCACGCCCACCGCGGCCATTGCCAAATTCGCCGCCAGCGGCAAGCGCACCAAGAAAAAGGATCTGGGGATGATGGCCATGTCCTATGGCTACGTCTACGTGGCCCAAATCGCCATGGGCGCGGATATGAACCAGACTCTGAAGGCGATCAAGGAGGCGGAGGCTTATCCCGGCCCTTCCCTGATCATCGCTTACAGCACCTGCATCAACCATGGCGTCAAAGCCGGCATGAACAATGCCATGACGGAAATGAAGAACGCGGTGGAATGCGGCTACTGGCAGCTTTACCGCTTTGATCCCCGCCTGAAGGATCAGGGCCAGAACCCCTTCCAGCTGGACAGCAAGGAACCGGATTTCGGCAAATTCCATGATTATCTGCTGGGCGAGATCCGCTACAATTCCCTGGCCCGGCAATTCCCCGACCAGGCGGAAGCCTTGTTCGCCAAGACCCAAAAGGATGCCGAAGAACGCTATGCATCCTACCGGCGCCTGGCTGGAAAATAAAACTGAACCAAGCCCTTGGGGCCCGCTTTTGAGCGGGCCCTCTTTTTTCCCCTCCGAGAGCGGGAGGCTGCTTTTTCACCTATATTCACCTATATGATAAAGATAATTTTTATGGAACTATTTACAAGACAGCTGTTTTCCGTATATAATAATTTTATGTACAAACAGCTTGGCAGTTTAAGACAAAGAACATATTGAGGAGGTTGTAATATGCTCGTTAAGACCAGAATGTCAAGTTTTCCAATCACCATCGGCAAGTACGAATCCATCGACACGGCGGCTAAAATCATGCATGACAATAAAATCCGCCATATGCCTGTCATGGAAAACAATGAACTGATCGGCCTGCTCAGCTACACCGATATCATGCGCGCCATGCCCTCCAAAATCAGCACCCTGGAGCAGCATGAGGCAACCTACCTCTTCAGCACCATCAAGGTCAAGGATGCGCTGCCGGAAAAGCAGAAGGTTATTACCATTGAGGAGGGGGCCTGCATTGAAGAGGCTGCCCTGATGATGCGCGCTTATAAGATCGGCGCGCTGCCTGTGCTGAATAGCGATGGCAAACTGGTGGGCATCTGCACGGAAAATGATATTTTCGACGCCTTCATCGATCTGATGGGCGTGCGCAGCTCCGGCGCCCGTATTACCGTGGAGATCGGCGAGAAACCGGGCCAGATCGCCGAGGTCACCGAGGTGATCCGCAGCTTCAATGGGAATATCACTAAGATCGCCATGTTCCCGAAAGAGGGCGATGAGCTGCGTTACACCATGGTGGTGCGGATGAAGGCGCCGGATATCAAGCCGATTATCGAAACCCTGAAAGTCCATGGCTTCCAAGTCTCTGACTCCGCCGAGTACCGGGATATTTTTAATCCCCTGTCCTGAATCAGCGCTTGCCGAATGGGACGGGCTCAGCCCGTCCCATTTTATTGTGGCCAAAATGTGGATTAAACAGGGGTTCGGGTGGTTCCCTTGTGGAAAATACCGCATAATCTGTGGAAAAGCGGTTATATTACGGGCAAACCTGCAGCTTAAAGACTTCGCAAAAAAATCTCGGCAAAAATGCAAAAAGAGAGTTGACAAGACCGGCCGAGAATGTTATTATAATCAAGCGCGCTGAATGAAACACGGCGCACGGGTCTTTGAGAACTGAACAGTAAACGAGCCAAAAAAGCGAGGCCTGAGCTGCTTT
>DAIMZM010000081.1:0-11407 GCA_036733985.1 Bacillota bacterium | reverse complement strand
CCGCGCCCAGGGCCGTGAGCCAGACCATCAGGGCCATCAAGGCCGAGGCAATGGCGGTTTTGCCCAGGGAAGTCAGGATATGCCGTAAATCCATGGCCCCGATCTTCTTCCGGAGGAAGACCAGCAGCAGCCCGGCCTGGGCAAAATTGGCCAGGGAATAGGCCAGGGCCAGGCCCCGGTGGCCCAGGGGATCCACCAGGACGATGGACAGGACCACATTCACGCCAATGGCCAGCACCGAAACCAGCACCGGCGTCAGGGTGTTCTGGATGGCGAAAAAGCCCCGGCAGAGCGCCATGACCGCGCCGTAAGGGATCAGGCCCAGGCAATAGTAGAGCAGGGCGTCCGCCGTGACCATGGTCATCTCCGGCGTGAATTTACCGGAAAACTCAAAGAGCAGGCGGATAATGGGCTCCCTGAGCATGATCAGGCCGATGGCCGAGGGCAGCAGCACAAAGCTGATATTCCGGAGGGCCATGGACAGGGAGCTTTTCAAGCCGTCCATTTCTCCCACGGCGGCCTGGGCCGCCATGGTGGGGAAAATGGCCGTGCAGATGGAAATGGCAAAGACGCCGTAAGGCAGCTGGAAAAAGCTGTTGGCCGTGATCAGAGCGGTCAGGGTGCCTTCCGCCAGGCCGGTGGCCAGATATTGGGTGACGAACAGATTGATCTGGCCCACGGAAAGGCCGATCAGGGCCGGGATCATCAGCAGCACCAGCTTCCGGAGGCCGGGATGATGAGTATCCAGGCTGGGCGCGTAGGAAAAGCCCACTTTGCGCAGGGTGGGGATCTGTACCGCCAGGGTCAGCACCGCGCCCACTACCACGCCCAGGGAAAAGCCGGCCACGCCGTAGCCGGGATAAGCGGCCTCGATGGGCTTCACCAGCAGCAGGCCTCCCAGGATAATGCTGACATTATAGAGCAGGGTGCCAATGGCCGGCCAGGTGAAATGCTGGAAGGACTGCAAAATGCCGGTGGCAATGGCGGAAAGGGCCATGAACAGAGCCTGGGCCAGGGTGATGCGGGTCAGTACCGTGGGCAGATCCAGCTGGCTGCCGCTATAGCTGGTCAAAGCAGCCATCAGGGGCCGGGCAAAGACCAGGGCCAGGCTGATGCCGGCCAGCATCAGCAGCAGCACCCAGCTGGAAAAGATGGCGTTGACCCGCCAGGCTTCCCGCTGCTCCTTCCGGGCAATATAGGAGGAAAACACCGGGATGAAGGCGGCGGAAATGCCCCCGCCGATCAGCACGGTATAGAGAAAATCCGGGATGCGGAAGGCGGCGGTATAGGCGTCGGTAATATAACCCTGGCCAAAAATATTCTGCAAGATGACGATCCGGGCATAGCCCAGCACCCGGGACAGCACCTGCACCATCATCAGCAGCCCGGCGGCTTTGATCACCAGGCTTTTTTCCAGTTTAACCATGCAATGCTCCTTAGATGGAATCAACAATATATTATAGCATACTTGTCCGGCCGGGGGTAGGGGTTGGGGGGAAATTTTAGGGCGGGCAAGGATTCCGGCTTGTGCAGCTATTATACCATGACCGCAAGCGGTCATGCCTCTGTTGCTTCGCAACAATCGGGTATAAAATAGGCGCTAATTCACAAAATCAAAGATTTTGTGTTTAGCGCTATTATACCACAACCCTGTGATTTTGCCACTTTTTGTTTTTCAGCGGATATGATAGAATAAAGGGGTTAACGGCGAGGCAAGGGAAAGGAGTTCCTATGCGGCAACGGATTTGGGAGCTGGATTTCATCCGCGGTTTTTGCGTGACGCTGATGATCATGGATCATCTCCTGTTTGACCTGGGCTTTGTTTTTCTGGAAGCCTGGTTCCCAGCGGGCGGGTCCGGCCTGCTCTTCACCCTGGGGGATTTTGCCCTGAATTTCTACTGGTTCCATCCGCTGCGGAAAACCGTCCAGGCCCTGGCCCTGGCTTGCTTTATCGGTATTTCCGGCCTGAGCTGCTCTTTTTCCGCATCCAACCTGAAGCGGGGTTTGAAGCTGCTTTTGGTGGCCCTGCTGCTGACCCTTGCCACTTGGGCCATGGATCAGCTCAGCGGTTATCAGGATCATTTTATCATCCGTTTCGGCATCCTGCATTTGCTGGCTTCGTCCATCTTGGCTTATGCCTTTCTCCGCCGCTTGCCCAAGGGCCTGGTGCTGGCCTTGGGGCTGGCCATGGCCGCCGGCGGCGTCTATTTCCAGGCCCATCCCAGTGCCTGGGCCGGGCTGCTCCCCTTTATTCTGGGCGTGGGCGGCGGCGCTTATTCCGCGGATTATTATCCCGTCCTGCCCTGGATGGGTTATTTCCTGGCCGGCGCGGCTGTGTCCGGCAGCCTGCTCTATCAGGAAAGGCGCAGCTGTTTCCCAAAGCATGGCCAGGGAAAAGGGCTGCGCCCCTTTATGTTCTTCGGCAGGCATGCGCTGATCGTCTATGTCCTGCATCAGCCGGCGGTTTACGGCTTGCTGCTGCTTATCGGCTGGCTGGCCGGGTATTAGCCTACCAGCCCATCACATTGGCCAAGGCTTCAGCCAGGATTTCCGCCGAGCGCACCGCTTCAGCCGCCGTATTGGAATCGCTGCCGATCTCCACCAGGATGGCTTTATCCGCGATCTGCTGATTGTACCGGTTGGAGCTGGTGCGGGGGTTCCGGGTGATACCGGGGGCCAGATCGTTCAGCTCCTCATAGACCGTGTAGGCGAAATCCTGGTTCCGCTGCCAATGGGGATGTTCATAGGTTTCATCCGTGCCGATGACCAGCATGATTTTGGCAAAAGAGCCGTTCTGGCTGGTAAAGCGGGTGTTGACCCCTTCGATGGTAGCGTCCCGGTGTACGTCTACATATAGCTCAATATCCGGGTAGCGCTTCTTGATAGCGGTGATAGAGGCCAGGGAAGCGGCATAGGCCGTATCGTAGCTGGGGCTATCATGAATGGATTCATCCAGGATCACCGCCACGCCCCGGGCTTCCAGGCCGTCGGCAATGGCCTGGGCCGCCTGCATCACCCCGCCGGGCTTGCCGTTGACCCGTTTTTCCCCGGCGTAATTCTCGCTGGTATGGGTGCAGTAAATGACCGCCTGAGGCTCGCCTTTCGGTTTGGCTTGGTCTTTCTTGGCCGGGGCCAGCACCAGCAGGCTTTCTTCGCCCCCCAGGGTCTGGACAACAGGGCTGTCCGCATCAGGGATGGCCAGAGCGGCCACGGCCCCGCTTGCCGGCAGGGTGGATGCTAAAATCAGTTCCCCCGGCTCGTAGCAACGCTTAAGGGGCGTCCGGGGCAGCAGCACGCCGCCCAACAGCAGGGATATGAGCAATAGCGCGGTCAGCCAAGGCCAAAGCGGCTGCCGCCCCCAGGTTTTCTTCCGCATAAGCTAAATGTATGCGGCAGGCGCTTGGCTGATGCCCCCAGACTGCCCCTAAACCAGGCCCACCGGCCTGCCGCTAAAAAGCCCCTTTCCGCGGAAAGGGGCTTTTAGGCGAGGGGAAGGGGGCCGGCTCAGGCAAAGCCCATGATCTGCCGGATCCGGGCGGCGTTTGCCCCTGAGGTCACCGCTTCCAGCAGAGCCAGGGCGGCGTTGACTGCCTGGCCGGGGCAGCTGGCGGTGATGATCGTACCTGAGCGCACCAGAGGTTCCGGGGAGAAAACCGCCCCCGCGGCCGCCAGGCGGTCAGGGAAATCCGTGCCCCAGCCGCTATAGGTGGCAGCGGGGCGGCCTGAGAGGATACCGGCTTTTGCCAGCAGCAGGCTGCCGGTGCAGACGGCGGCCAGGGGCCGGCCCAGGCTATGGAAATCCCGGATCAATGCCAGCAGGCTTGGTTCCGCTTTTCGCAGATAGCCGTGGCGGGGGAAGCCGCCGGGCAGGGCCAGGGCGGCAAAATCCGCCGCCCGGATCTGGCCGAAAGTCAGCGGCGGCAGGAGGCCGGGGCCAAAGCCGGGCTTCAGGGGCTGCTCCGGCCCGGCGCTGAGCAGGCGGCAAGACCGGCTGCCCAGGAGGGCATCCCAGCCGAAAACATCGATGAAAGCGGCTGCCTCCAACAGCTCAACGCCCTGGGGCAGCAAGAGTAAAATTTGTTTCATAAGCAGAAAAAACCAGCTTGCCCCAGGGGGGTGGCACAGGGCTGAAATATTGCCGCCCAGGGAGCCGAAAACCTATCACCACCCCAAAACCCCGGCATATGCTGCTATATATCAGTGTAACGGGGGTAGCCATGAAAAGCGAACAGGCGATCGTGGAGCAGATTGACCGTTACAAGCAGGAGCTGGCAGTGGCAGTGGCGGAAAAGGCCCTGTCCCCTGTGGAGGATCCCCAGGTGGACCTGGCTATCCTGACATTAATAGATAAATTGGAGGCGCTGTTTTGGGTATTGGATGTGGAGCTGGATGAGGAGATCCCCCTGGTCAGCCATTAGCATGGGCCGGCTCCTGCCGGTGCAGGCGTTTATCCAGCAAGCCCTGGGCCAGGGCCAGGCCCAGCAATAAGGCCACCGCACCCAGGCCGGAGACCAGGCGCAGCCTTTCTTCCAGGAAAACGGCGGAGGCCAGGATGACCAAGAGGGGCGTGGCGAACATATAGAGGCTGCATTTCACCGCGCCGATGCGGGCAATGGAGCCGTTCCAGAATAAGAGGCAGATATAGCTGGCCCCCACGCCCAGATAGGCGATCATCCCCCACTGCTTGCCGGTATAATGGGCCAAATCGGCAAAGCCGTTGCCGGAGGCCAGATAGAATATCCAGATGCCCAGGCAGCCCCAGAAAAGGATATCCCGGGCGATTTGCACTTCGCTCCTGGGATGTTCCCGGGCGGCATTTTCCGTGCTGATCCGCTTGATCAGGGAGCTGTAAACAGCCCAGAGCAAGGCGGCGCCAATCGCCAGCATATCCCCTAAGGGGCTGAGCCGCAGCACAAAGCTGCCGTTAAAAATGATCATAGCCGCGCCGAAAAAGCAGCACAGGCTGCCCAGGATAAAGCTGAAGCCGAAGCGCTGGGTTTCCTTGGCTATGTAGCGGCTGATCAGGGCGGTGAAAATCGGCGAAATGGTCATCAGCAGGCTGGCATTGGTGGCGAAGGTGTGCTTCACTGAATAATTATCCAATAAGTAGTAGATAAAAATGCCGATCAGGCCGGCGGCGATCAGCCGCCAATCCCGGCGCAGGCGCTGTTTCAGGGAGCCCCGCGCCTGTTTTGGCCATCTGAACCCAGCCTGGACAGCGCAGGTGACGCTCATCAGCAGCAGCGCCAGGGTTTTCCGGAGCAATATCACAGCCAGGGGATTAAAATCATCGTTAAACAACAGCTTGTTGACAATAAAGGTAGCGGCCCAAGCCAAAATGCAGAAAACCGCCAGCAGATGCCCGGCGCCGGCGCTACCTAGTTTCAGCTTCATCAAAGGTATCCTCTCGGTTTCTCTCTAAGAAGGGCAAGGACAGGCGGGCGGCTGCTTGGGGATCCGGGATCAGCAGCTTGACCGCGGCGGGACAAACCTGGACAGTCAGGGGCAGCGTGCCGTGTAATTCCCCATCCAAATCCAGCTCCACCCCGGAAGCCTCCGGAGAGCTGATGGCAATCCGGGTTGTTTGGAAATAGATGATGGCGCTATCCCGGCTGCCGTCATAAGCCTGCATGCGGTTGATGATATCAGCGGCGGTCAAAGGCAGCCTGCGGTTTTTCAGCAGCAGCACGTCAAATTTGCCGTCATTGACCTCGGCTTTATACATCAGCTTGCGGATGGAGCCCACGGAAGGGGAATTGGCGATCAGGCAGATATGGAAATCCCCGGCCAGCTGCTTCTCATCGCTGTCAATGGTCAGGGGTATGGTGCGCATCAGCTGCTCAGGGGCTTCCACCATCCCCTTCAGATAATAGGCCAGTTTGCCCAGCATGCCCTTGGCGTCCTGATCCGTATTATGGGCCACTTCCGTAAACATGCCGAAGCTGGCCACATTGATGAAATAGGCGTCATTGGCCCTGCCGATATCAATATCCTGGTACAGGCCCCGCTTGACCATAGCGACAAAGCCTTCCGGATCATTGGGCAGGCGCATGCTGTAGGCAAAGTCATTGCTGGTGCCGGCGGCAATAATGGCTAAGGGGATTTGGCTGCCCCCGGCCATCAGGCCGTTGATGATTTCATTGATGGTGCCGTCGCCGCCGCAGCCGATCAGCAAATCATAGTCCCCAGGCCGCAGGGCCCGGGCTTCTTCCATGGCTTCGCCCCGGCTTTTGGTGGAAAAAAGATCAATGCGCTTGGCCACCCCCTCCAGGAGCAGCCGGCCCATAATGGTTTCCAGGTTTTTTTGCCCCACCCGGCGGCCGGAGCGGGGATTGACAATGACCTTGATCTTCACTTATTATCAACCTCGCTTCCAGCCGGGCCGCCCCTGAACTGCGGGGCCTGGCCCGGCTTATTGATGAACAGCCCGGCTGACGCCTGGGCTTCAAGTTTAAAGGCTGCTATTCCACAGCTTTCATGCCCGCTTCCAGGGCCTGGTAATTCAGGCCGGCAAAGGCGGGCTTGACATTTTCCCTGATAATGCGCTGCCAGTCAATATCCGTCAGATCCATGATTTTCACCGTGCAGCCCAGCAGCACCATATTCATGGCCCTGGCATTGCCCAGGTCTTCGGCGATGCCCGCCGCGTCCACCGCCACCACCGGCGCGGCCCGGCGCAATTCTTCCAGCACTGTCTCAGGATACTGGGCCTGGCCGCTGACCACCGGCATGGGCGGGATCCGGTAATCATTCACCACCAAACGGCCGCCGGGGCGGAGATAGTTCAGCCAGCGCAGGGCTTCCATCAGCTCAAAGCTGACCAGGATATCCGCGGCCCCGGGCTCGATCACCGGGGAAGCCACAGTGGCCGGGGGCTGGGCATAACGCACCTGGGAGCTGACGGCGCCGCCCCGCTGGCTCATGCCGTGGATCTCGCTCATTTTCACATCATAGCCCTTATCCAGCAGGCCCAGGGTCAGGAGTTTGCTGGCCAGAATGGTGCCTTGGCCGCCCACGCCCACCAGCAGTATGCTTTTTGTTTGGGACATTTATGCTTCCTCCTTTTGAATGGCCTGCTTGGGGCATAATTGGCCGCAGACGCCGCAGCCCAGGCAAGCCAGGCGGTTGATGACAGCCTGGCCGTCCTGGAAGGACAGGGCCGGGCAGCCGGCCTGCAGGCAGCGTTTGCAGCCGATGCAGGCTTCCGGGGAGACCCGGTACTTGGCGCTGAAGGCGGCGGGAAATTCCGCCTGATCCGCCGGGGAAAAGCGCTTCAGAGCGCAGGGCCAACGGGTGATCAGCACCGAAGGCGCGTCCAAGGCCAGCAATTCGTCCAGAGCCGCCCGGACAGCGGGCAGATCATTAGGGTCCACTGTGCGGATATGTTGGCAGCCCATGGCCCGGACCAGGGCTGCGATATCCAGCTGGGGGGCGGCTTGTCCCTGGGCGTTATAGCCGGAGCCGGGGTTTTCCTGATGCCCGGTCATGCCGGTGATGCGGTTATCCAGGATCACATTCACCGTGGGGCTGTTATTGTAAATGGTGTTCATCAGGGAATTGATACCGGTATGGAAAAAGGTGCTGTCGCCGATCACCGAAACCACCGGCCGCTGATCCCCGGCTGCCCGGAGGGCCTGGGCCGCGCCATGGGCCGCGCTAATGCTGGCGCCCATGCAGATCGTGGTATCCAGGGCATTGAAGGGCGGGGCAAAGCCCAGGGTATAGCAGCCGATATCCCCGCATTTGATCACTTGGGCCCGGCGGCCCAGCTCATAGAAGAAGCCCCGGTGGGGGCAGCCGGCGCAGAGGGTGGGGGGCCGGTTGACCAGGCCGGCGGCGTCATAGTCCGGCTGGGGCAGGGTTTGGCCCAGCACGGCCCGGCGCAGCACCTCCGGGGTCATTTCCCCATACTTGGGGAAAAGCGACTTGCCCAGGGCCCGGAAGCCCAGGCGCTGAATGGCTTCTTCCAGATAAGGGTCGTTTTCTTCGATCACGTAAATTTTATCGTGTTTGGCGCAAAAGCCGCTGATCAGCCTTTCCGGCAGGGGATGGGTAAAGCCCAGCTTCAGGTAATCCACGCTGTCGCCGAACACTTCCCGGGCATAGTGATAGCAGCCTCCGGAAACCACCACGCCGGTGGCGGCGCTGTTATCGGCTATGTAATTCAGGGGCGTGGCCTCGCTGAATTCAGCCAGGGCCGCCAGGCGTTCTTCCAGCAGGACCCGGCGCTGGCGGGAATTGGCCGGCACCATCACATATTTATCCGCCTGGCGCTGATATTCTTTGAGGGGATAAGTCTCCCGCGCCCCGGTCTCCACCACGGATTTGGAATGGCAGACCCGGGTGGTCAGGCGGAGCAGCACCGGCGTGTCAAAGCGCTCGCTCAAGGCAAAGGCTTCCTTGGTCATGGCCAGGCATTCCCCGCTGTCGCTGGGCTCCAGCATCGGCAGCTTAGCGGATTTGGCGTACCAGCGGTTGTCCTGCTCATTCTGGGAGCTGAACTGGCCCGGCTCATCCGCATTGACGATCACCGCGCCGCCGCCCACGCCGGTATAGGCAAAAGTGAACAGGGGGTCGGCAGCCACGTTCAGGCCCACATGCTTCATGGCGGCCAGGGATCTGGCCCCGGCGATGGAAGCGCCGATGGCGGCCTCCAGCGCCACTTTCTCATTCACAGCCCATTCCGCCACCAATTCCGGGCGCTGGGCCAGGTTTTCCAGTATTTCTGTGCTGGGCGTTCCCGGATAAGCGGCGGCGTAACAGAGTCCGGCCTCCCAAGCGCCCTGGGCTACGGCCTCATTGCCGGTCAATAGCGTTTTCATCAACGTCTCCTCCCAATATGTTACCTTCAATCATACCACTATTAAAATAAAATGTCAAAAGCCTGCCGGCCTGGGGGCTTCAGGTTTGCGGCCCCAGCGGCCGAAATATAATATACTTTAAGAGAAGAAGAACTTTATAGCAACATTTTATTGTTTAAGGCGCTTAAAACCAAATATGGTTTACTTTTGATGTGCGGTGCGTTATAATAAAAAATGGATAATATCACCAGCCTTATTTTTACCTGCCTTTTTAGGGCCATTATTAGCTTAAGGAGGAATTGGTCATGACTGTAAAGAGAAAGAAGCTCCTGGTCATAGCCCTGGCCGCGGTTATGATGCTCTGCCTGCTGCCCGCTGTGGCGCTGGCAACGGGGGAAAACGCCGCCGGCAATGCCGGGCAATTTCTGGACATGCCTGACGACTGGTCGGCAGTTGCTCTGGAAAACGCGGTGGCCAACGGGTTGTTAAACGGAACGCATGGGAAAATCCTGCCCAACAGCCCTTTGACCAGGGCGGAGATGGCGGCGATTATCACCCGGGCCTTCGGCGCGACCACAATGGGGGATCTTTCCCCGTATGCGGATGTGAAGGCCACGGATTGGTATTTTGACAGCATTGCCAAAGCCCATGGCATGGGCATTCTGCAAGGGGCCAACGGCAAGATGAGTCCGGAGAACACCATCAGCCGCCAGGGGGTTTTCGCCCTCCTGTCCCGGGCCCTCCGGCTGCAGCCCGCGACCAGCTGCGACGTGGACTTCAACGACCTGGATCAGCTGGCCGATTGGGCCAGGCATGAGGTCTACGCCCTGGTAAACGCCGGCTATATTCAGGGCGCCCATAATCTGCTGAATCCCCAGGACCAGATCACCAGGGCCCAGTTTGCCCAGCTGCTCTATAATATTTTCCAGCAATACATCAGCCAGCCGGGTATTGTCACTGAGGTGGCTGCCGGCAATATCATCGTCAACGCTCCAGGGGTGACTCTGCGGGATCTGACCGTGACCGGGGATCTGATCATCGGCGACGGGGTGGGTGACGGCGAGGTCATCCTGGATAATGTACAGATCGAAGGCCGGCTGGTACTGCGGGGCGGCGGTGAAAACTCCATCATCATCCGGGGCAATTCCAGCGTGGGCCAGGTGATCGTCTCCCGGGTGGACGGCAAAATCAGCGTTAAGGTGGAAGGCGGCGCGGATGTCGAGGTGATCTATATCGACGACGGCAGCGACGACGTGCATATCGAGGGCCAGGTGGGCAGCCTCCGGATCGAGGCCGGCGGCATCACGGTCAGCACCGAGGGCGCGACCATCAACACCCTGGAGGTAGCGGGCGCGGGCACCCAAATCCTGGTGGGCGCCGGTTCCCGGGTAGACAGCATCGATGTGCAGGGCCAGGCCAGCAATACCAATATTGAGGTAGCGGGCCGGGTGGGCCAGATCACCACCGCCGGTTCCGGCACGGCAGTCAGCGGCCAGGGCCGGGTGGACAAGGTGGAAGTCAAGGCGGGCGCTGACAATACCCAGGTAGAGACGGCGAAAACCCAGATCAAGGTGGAGCAGGGAGTGGACGGCGTTACCGGCGGCGGCGGTACGGCCATCCCCGGCGGCAGCACCGTGAACAATAACGCTTCCGGCAGCGGCACCACGCCTTCCGGCGGCGGCGGCGGTGGCGGCGGTGGGGACGACACCCCCAGCAATGCGCTCTATGTCGCCACGGCTGAACAGCTTTTGGCAGCCCTGAGCAGTAATAATGTCACCATCGTTCTCACCGATAGCATTACAATGGCTGAGACAATCGTGATCCCTGACGGAAAAACCCTGACCTTTGATTTGAACGGAAAAACCCTGACCGGGCCGGCGGATGCTTTTGGGATTAAAATTGAGGCAGGGGGGAATCTTACCCTGAGAGACAGAGCCGGCGGCGGCCAGGTCACGACCTCCAATGAATTTGCTCTAGGTACGACATACAGCACCGATCCTGTGATTGAGGTTTTAGGCACCTTTGTGATGAATAGCGGCAAGATTACGACTAAGGAAATGGTATACTGGGCTTTAGGGGTGACTGGCAGCGGCTGCAGCGCGACTATCAATGGTGGGTCCGTCGTCAGCCAATGGGGCGCGGGCGGTATTGAAGGCGGGGCGATTGCCGCCAACGGCAAGACCGTGAACGCGGGATACGCCCTGACGATCAACGGCGGCACGATTACCGGCGGTGATATGGCTATCTATCTGCCCAGCGCCGGCACCACCGCCATCAGGGGCGGCACGATTACCGGCCGGCTTCAGGGTATTGAGATCCGCGCCGGCGTGCTTAATATTTCAGGTGGTTCCATCATTGCCGACGCGGCCCGTGACAAGGACGCCACTGCCGGCAGCGGCCAGACCGGGGCTTATACCGGCGCCCTGGTGGCGGTGAAGCCTAAGGGGGCAAATGCCGACGGCTATTTCGGTGACATTGATATCACCCTTTCCGGCGGCACTTTAACAAACAACAGCGGCGACGCGATCACCCTGGTGAACGAAAAGCCCGCGCCAACTTCGGATGAGGGAGTCTCGCTGACCCTTGACGGTGAGCCGGACATAAAC
>DAIMZM010000080.1:0-11799 GCA_036733985.1 Bacillota bacterium | reverse complement strand
AGGATGGAGCAGACCACCGTCATGATCAGGTAGCCGCCCATCTCGATCAGGGCCGAGGGGAAATAGAGATAAGTCGCGCCCACCACTGCCTTATGCACCGCGAACAGGTCGGTAAAGCCGATGATAAACATCACGGACGTATCCTTGATATTGATGATCAGATTATTGCCGATCTGGGGCAGGATATTCCGCAGGGTCTGGGGCAGGATGATATGGAGCATGGTCTGGAAATGATTCATGCCGATGGCCTTGGCCCCTTCGGTCTGGCCCGTGTCAATAGAGAGGATGCCGCCCCGCACCGTCTCGGCCATATAAGCGCCGGTATTGATGGACACCACCACAAAGGCGGCCAGCCAGACATTGGAGAAACGCACCAGGTTATTGGTGAAATAAGGCAGGGCGAAATAGAGGAAAACCGCCTGCAGGATCATGGGCGTGCCCCGGAACACTTCCACATAGACGCGGATCAGCGCCCGGAGCAGCGCCAGCAGGACGCGTTTCACAGGATGGCCTTTTCCAGGATAGGGTATGGTCTGCAGGATGCCCGAGGCCAGGCCGATGATGCAGCCCACGGCTGTGGCCAATACTGCCAAAATAATGGTATTGCGGGCCCCTGCCAGGTAGCTGCCGGCGTATTGGCTCCACAACGCCGCCACATCCTGCCCCAGTTGGGCTAGAATATCCATGTTCTTCCTCCTTTATTTGGGGAAAGCCGTAAAGCTAAAGGCCTAAACCGCTTAATTGGCCACCGGCTGAATGGCAATGGCCTGGTTCATGATTTCGTTGAAATCATCGGCGGTATAATCTTTCAGCACCTGATCAATGGCGTCCTTCAGCCCCTTATTACCCTTGACCAGGGAAATACCGATATTGATATCGCCCTCGTCCACTTCAAAGTCATCGTCGCTGCCGGCAAAGTCCAGCAGCACCATATCCGGGTAGGCGATCAAGGCGGCCTGGGCGGTGGGCATATCCGTACAGACAAAATCCACGTCCCCGGTCTCCAGGGCCATCAGCATGGTGGGGGCGCTTTCCTTCGGGCTCTTGACGTCGGCGCCTTCGATCTGGGGCAGGCAGGTGTCATACCAGATGGTGCCCAGCTGGGAAGTGCAGGAGCCGCCGGCCAGATCGGAAATGCCCTGGGCCGAGGCGTAGGGGCTGCCTTCCAGGGTCAGGCAGACGATGGTGGCATAGAGATAAGGCCCGGCGAAATCCACTTGCTTCATCCGCTCCTCAGTCATGGACTGGCCGGCGATCGCCGCGTCCACCTGTCCGGTCTGTACCGCCGGTACCAGGGAATCCCAGTCCAGGCGGACCACTTCCAGCTCCCAGCCATTGGCTTCGCAGAGCTTCTTGGCCATCATCACATCATAGCCGTTGGCGTATTCCGAGGAATCCTTGATGGGCACCGCACCGTTGGCGTCAGTAGGCTGGCTCCAGTTATAGGGGGCATAGGCGCATTCCATGGCCACGGTGAGCACCCCGTCTTCCACGCCGGTGGCGGTTTCCTGGCCGCAGGCCCCTAAGGACAGGGCCAGGATCAGGCAGGCTAAAACGGTCAGCAGCATTCTCAGGTTCTTCATGGTTTCATTCTCCTTTTCTCTCCGGTTATTCTTCCGTTCCTATTTATATTTTGCTTTCTATGTACAAAACAGAAAAACCATGGTCCTCACCGCTTTCAGGTGAAAAACCATGGCTGCAAACAGTCTGCCGGGGATTTGCCCGCCGGTCAGCTCTGGCTTGAAACCAATGATAGCGCTCCACCTGAGGTGACAGTCCGCACCATGTTTTGATGCGTCCCAGCGGCAGCCCTTTTGGCCCAGGGCGGCTGCTTCGGCGAAGTCCCCTTTCATTGCCGGCGGCGCCAAACCTTGTGCCGGCAGCTACTCATGGAATCCGCGCCTCTACCATTGTCTTTTTTCTGGATCGTTCATTCAGTATAGCATAGGCTTCCGGGCCTGTCAACGCCAGAGGTAGGGAAATCCCCTGGTTTTTGCCGTTTTCCCGTATTTCCCAGGGCTTTTTAGCCAGGCTACTAACGAAAGATTTTATTGGACATATCCCTAGTTCTTTGCTATACTTTAGGCAAGCTCGGGGCAGCCTGCCCCGGCCTGTCCCGGATAAAATTGCCTAAAACGAAAATTATCAGAGAAAAGAGCTGAAACCAATGGATAAACCGAAAATTATCGCCATCGTGGGTTCGCTGCGGCAGGATTCCTATAACCGCCAGCTGGCCCTGGCCGCCCAAAAAATCCTGGGGGAGCGGGCTGAGTTTACGCTGCTGGAATACGCGGACGTCCCCTTAATGAACCAGGATATCGAATTCCCGGCGCCGGAACCGGTGGCCAGGGTGCGGCAGCAAATCAAGGAAGCCGACGGGCTCTGGTTCTTCACCCCGGAATACAACCACTATTTCTCCGGCGTGCTGAAAAACCTCATCGACTGGCTGTCCCGCCCCATTGCCAAAGGGGAGCGGCCCCTGCTCTCCGGGAAGCCTGCCGCCATCAGCGGCATTACCCCGGGCATGTCCGGCACCGGCATTGCCCAGGATCATCTGGTGGCCCTGATCAGTCTGCTGAATATGCGGGTGATGAATGCGCCACGGCTGACCATACCCAATGCGGAACAGCAGCTGGACGAAGCGGGCAAGCTGGCTCTGACCACCAGCGCCCGCTATCTGGAGAAGCAGGCCAACGCCTTTTTAGCCTTTTTGGGGCAATAGCCGGTTCCTGATCGTTTAATACGTCATCAACGAAAGGCCGGCCCGTCAAGGGCCGGTAGGTACGCCTATGAAATATCTGATCGCTTCCGACCTGCACGGCTCGCTCCGCCAAGGCGAAAAGCTGCTGCAGGCTTATGCCAGGGAGGGGGCGGAGCGCTTGCTGCTGTTAGGGGATCTGCTTTCCGGGGCCCTGAACCGGCAGGAGGTAGCGGGCCTGGCCCAGCTGCTGAACAACATGGCCGGGCAAATCCTGGCGGTTTGCGGTAACGGCGATTCCCCCCTGACCCAGGAATGGCTGGATTTCCCCATACTGGATGACCGGCGCATCCTCTATGAACAGGGCCGGATCATCTTCGCCACCCATGGC
Organism: Bacillota bacterium; assembly: GCA_036733985.1. GTDB lineage: Bacteria > Bacillota > Dehalobacteriia > UBA4068 > UBA4068 > DAIMZM01. The sequence goes on along the minus strand of DAIMZM010000080.1, from coordinate 8,710 downwards.
CATCTCTGGCGGGAAAGCAGCCCGCCGCCGGAAGTGCGGCAGGGCGGCGTCCTGCTGACCGGGCATACCCATGTGCCCAGGCTGGGCCTGCACCAGGACTTCACCTATATCAACCCCGGCGCGGTCTTCCGTCCCCGGGGCGGCTCCCAGGCCGGCTATCTGCTCTATGACAGCGGCGTCTTTACCTGGAAAACCCTGGACGGCGCCATCTTCAATACCTATCGCTGGGAACAGCAGCGGGAAACCGAGCTATAGCTGGCAGCTTTGCCCGGGCTGTAGAACGACGCAGCTGCAGCCGGTGCGGTCCTCCAGATCAAGGGCAAAGGCCTGGGCGTCCTGCTTGATCTCAGGGAAGGTATCATAATGCATGGGGATCACGGTTTTGGCCCTGAGCCAATGGGCCGCGGTCACCGCGTCCTTCGGCCCCATGGTGTAGAAATCGCCAATGGGCAGCAGGGCGCAATCAATATTGTAGCGGGAAAGCACCGCGTCCATATCGCCAAAGAGGGCCGTATCCCCGGCATGGTAAACATTGATGCCGTCCCCCCGGATGATATAGCCGCAGGCCACCCCGGCGTAGCGGGGCCCGGTTGGCGTAGGCATGCTGTTGCCATGCCAGGCCGGGGTCATGATCAGCCTGAGCTGCCCCAGGTTGGCGCAGCCCCCCAGGTTGAAACCCAGGGTATCCACATCTTTCAGCGCCAGCGCCCGGATCAGATCCGCCTGTCCGGCCAGGGTGGCGTTATTGGCCTGGCAAATCGCTACCGCGTCGCCCAGATGATCCCGGTGGCCATGGGTGACCAGCACCAGATCAGGGTGGAAGTCCCCGGGCTGCTTTTTGCAGGCCGGGTTTTCCGAGATGAAGGGGTCTACCAATACGGTCATGCCGGCAGCCTCAATGGTGAAGCAGGCATGGCCTTCAAAGGTTAGCTTCATGGCTAATCCTCCTTATCTTAGGCTGGAATGGCTGCATGATATACTTTATTACTATATCATATTTCCGGGCCCCAGGCAATCACCCCCCTGTTATGCCAGGGGCCGCCAGGCGGCCAGCGCCGGATTCAGCAGCCAGGCCATCAAATTCAGCCAGGCCAGGAACATCAGCGAGAGCAAATAGGGGAGCTGCAGCCAGGCCGCGGCCTGGCTGGCCTGGGAAAACAGCACAGTCATGCCCCCGGCCAGCAGCAAGAGCAGCAGCAACAGGAGCAGGGCCGGCAGATAGGCCCCAAGTCTAAAAAACAGCAGCGGCCAAGCCAGGCTAAGGGCCAGCTGAACCAGATAGAGCGTCAGCCCGGCCCGGCGGAAAGGGCTGCTGACCTTCCGGATCAGCCAGGCGGAAAGGCCCAGCAGCAGGTACAGCCCGGCTCCGGCCAGGGGGAAGACCCAGGCCGGCGGCGCGGCCAGAGGCAGGTTCAGCGCCCCGTAGCGGGCGGCCCCGCCCCAGGCCGGCCAGGCGGCCAAAGCGCCGGCCGACAGCGGCAGGCCCAGGCTGACCAGCAATGTTTTTAGGCTTTTTTTCATCACACCACCCCGGTTTAGCTTAAGCTGAGGAGAGGCGAACCCGCCTGCCCCAGCCGGTGCCTGAGCACGCTGGATCTGCGTTAAAGCGCCTAGGCAGGCCTCCAGCCGTCGTTGCTTTGCCTTGCCCAGCACGCTCATTCATCGGGCTGGGGTCCGTCTCTCCTCAGCTTATGAAGAACCGGCCGGGATCAGAACCGGCCGGTTCCTGTTGACAGTTGGGGCAAAAGTCATCATAATAGAAGCAGAATCTGGAAGGCCGGCTGCCGGGGCCTGTTCTCCGCCTGCCCGGGGACTGGTTGTGGAGGGGATATGCGCTTATTTATTGCCCTGCATTTTTCAGCGGAAATTGAGGAAATGCTGCTGGAGGCGATCCGCCAGCTGCGGGAGCAGGCCACGGGCGGCAATTTTACCCGGCGGGAGAATCTTCATCTGACCCTGGCCTTTATCGGCGAGAGCGGGCGGGCGGCAGAGATCATTCAGGCCATGGACAGGGCCCCGGGCCAGGCTTTCAGCCTGACGGTGGGCGGGGGAGGCCGTTTCGGCGATCTCTATTGGGTGGGCGTGGAACAAAACCCGGCTTTGGCCGCCTTGGCCGCCGCCCTCCGCCAAGAGCTGGCCCAGGCGGGCCTGGATTTTGACCGGAAGCCCTTCAAACCCCATATCACCATTGCCCGGCAAGTAGCGGCGGCAGCGCCCCCCCGTCTGGAGATCCCCAGGCTGGCCATGACGGTATCCCGCATCGCCCTGATGAAATCCGAGCGGGCGGGGGGAAGGCTGGTCTATACGGAGGTCTATGCCAAAGCGTTGTCATAAAAGCCGCCGCCCCTGGGCAAGCTGGACTTTAAATGGCTTGGCCCTGATGCCGGCAGATTATTTTTTTGTATAGCAGCGGTTCAAAGATTAGAATAAGGAGACATGTATATGGAAAGAAAAAATGCTTGGCAAAGGTATGACCAGCCGGAACTGGCTGCCCTGGAAAAGCTGAGCCAGGACTACCGGGCCTTTTTGGATGGGGGCAAAACAGAGCGGGAATGCGCCTCTTTGGCTGTGGTAGCGGCAAAGCAGGCCGGCTACCGGCCTTTGGCGGATTTTGTCCAGGCCGGCCAGCCCTTAAAGGCCGGGGATAAGATCTACCTTTCCGTGATGGATAAAGCGGTGGCCCTGTTCAATATCGGCAGCCGCCCCCTGGCCGAAGGCCTGAATATCCTGGGCGCCCATATCGATTCCCCCCGGCTGGATATCAAGCAAAACCCCCTCTATGAGGAAGGGGGCCAGGCTTATCTGGATACCCATTATTACGGCGGCATCAAAAAGTACCAGTGGGTGGCCATGCCGTTAGCCATTCACGGCGTGGTGGCGAAAAAGGACGGCAGCCTGGTCAATGTGGTCATCGGTGAGGATGAGGCTGATCCGGCCTTTTGCGTCACCGATCTGCTGATCCATTTATCCAAGGAGCAGCTGGAGAAAAAAGCCAATAAAGTGGTGGAAGGGGAGGATCTGGATCTGCTGGTGGGTTCCCGCCCCTTGAAGGATCAGGATAAGGACGGGGTGGCGGCCCATGTCCGCCAGATCCTCAAAGAACAGTACGGCATTGAGGAAGAAGACTTCTTTTCCGCCGAATGGGAGCTGGTGCCCGCGGGCAAAGCCAGGGAAGCGGGTTTCGACCGCAGCATGATCCTGGCTTACGGCCAGGACGACCGGGTCTGCGCTTTCACCTCTCTTTGGGCTATGCTGGATGCGGATCAGGTGGCGCGCACCGCCTGCTGCCTGCTGGTGGATAAGGAGGAGGTGGGCAGCGTGGGCGCTACCGGCGCCCGGGCCCTGTTCTTCGAAAACGCGGTGGCGGAATTGCTGGCCCTCTCCGGCGACAGCTCCCTGCTGACCCTTCGCCGCTGCCTGGCGGCTTCCCGCATGCTCAGCTCAGATGTGAGCGCCGCCTTCGACCCCCTCTACGCCGCTTCCTTTGAGAAGAAGAACGCGGCTTTCTTGGGCCAGGGCCTGGTGTTCAATAAATATACCGGCTCCGGCGGCAAATCCGGTTCCAGCGACGCCAATGCGGAATACCTGGGCTTCCTCCGCCGGGTGCTGGAAGCGGCCGGGGTCTGCTATCAAAGCGCGGAACTGGGTAAGGTGGACGTGGGCGGCGGCGGCACCATCGCCTATGTGCTGGCCCTTTACGGCATGGATGTGGTGGACAGCGGCGTGGCGGTGCTGAGCATGCACGCGCCTTGGGAAATCGCCAGCAAAGCGGATATCTATGAAGCCTGGAAGGGTTATAAGGCGTTCCTGGAATCCGTCGATCAGCCCTAAGGTTTTATCTGAAAGCGCTTGGCCAAAGAAATCGGCCAAAGAACAGGCTGCCGCAATTGCGGCAGCCTGTTCAGTTATCGGCTTTAGCTTGGTAAAGGACTCAGACGACGATCAGTTCCCGGCGGGCTTTGTTCAGGATCTCTGTTTCCCCGTTTTCATTGATGGCCACGATGTTTTCGATACGCATACCGAATTTATTAGCCAGGTAAATGCCGGGCTCAATGGAGAAGCACATGCCCCGTTCCAGCTTCCGGGCATTGCAGGTCTTGATATCCGGCGCTTCATGGATCATATAGCCGATGCCGTGGCCGGTGCGGTTGAGCAGGGTCTTGGCATAGCCTTGCTCATCCAGGACTTCCCGGGCGATCCGGTCGATATCCGGGATGAAGGCCCCTTCCACAGCCGCGGCTTGGGCGGCCAGGTTGGAACGGCTGGCCAGATCATAGAGCCGGCGCTGCTCCTCCGTAACGCTGCCCACAAAAATGGTGCGGGACATATCGCTTTGCATGCCCTGGTATTCGCAGCCCCAGTCCAGCACAATGCAGTCCCCTTCCTGGATCACCCGGTCATAGCTGCTGTAATGGGGGAAGCCGGAATTGGGGCCGGAAGCGACGATGGCCCACAGATTAACACCGCCCCCCTTGGCCATTTCCGCGAACATGAAGTCCCGGATCTCGGCTTCCTTCATCCCCGGCTTGATGAAGGCCAGGGTGGGCTCAAAGGCCGCGTCCGCGATGGCCGCCGCTTTGCGCATGATGTCCAGCTCTTCCCGGGTTTTGATGATGCGGGTCTCTTCCAGCAGGGGCTTGCCGTTTTGGAAACTGATCCCGGTCCGCTCCGCGATATCCAGGATGTTGAAAGCCTGGGCAGTGGAATTGACCCCCACCTTTTTTCCGGCCAGGCCCTGTTCGCTCAGGATTTCGCCCACCGGCCCCAGCATGCCGTCGCCATCGAACCAGGTGTACACCGGCACCTGATGCTGGAAGGCTTCCCGCATTTCATCGCCGTAAATCAGGTTGCAGACATAAAAAATGCTGCCGTCGGTTTTGATGAACAGGCCCTGGAAGCGCTCGCACATCATCGGTGAAAAGCCGGCAAAGAATTTCAGCTCTTCGCTGGGGCAGATCAGCATGGCGTCCAGGCCGGCCCCGTCCAGTAGGGTAATCAGTTTTTTTACATATTGTTCTCGCATCGCAACCTCTCCTTTTCAGGAAAATTATAATCCTTTGCTTAAAAAAAGTCAAACAGAAGGCAGCGGCGCCTCAAGCTAATTTCGCTCTGCCGGAGGAACATAGTCGCTGAACAGGGCCAGTATCAGCGGGTGGCCGTTCTGTTCGCCGATTTTTACCCCCTGAGCCCGCATCAGCCCGCTGTTTTGCCAGAAGCCGTCATTGGCATGATAGATCAGGTCCAAAGGGCGGTCCTGCTCCAGGGCGGCTAAAACCTGGCCGTAGGCGTCCGGCGAATCAATAGGGTGGAAAAGCACTGTGGCGTCTTCCGCTACCCGCCGCCGGTATTCTTTCTGGGTCAGGCCGGTGCGCGCCAGCAGCTGCTCGCTGCAGTAAAGCGTCTGGACGGGCTCGCCCATTTCATAGATGCCGAAGGCCCGGAAAGAACAGCACTGAATTAATTGGAACATCTCCAGGACATGCTGGAATTGGCTGATATCCGTGATCAATGCCACCATGACCGGATAGGGGCTGCCGGTGTAGCGGAGGGACGCGGCCCGGCAATGCCGCCATTGCCAGTTTTGGCCGTCCGCGGTTTCCCGGAAGATGCAGTCCGCCGCAATACCCTGGGCCGCGCCGGTTCTCAGGGCTTTTTCCAGGCCGGGGATATCCTCCGGATGCACGGCCGTTTCCGAAAGGGCCCGGGGCAGGTCATAGCTGTCCGGCTGGCAGCCCAGCATCCGGCAATAGCCGGGGCTGACATAGATCTGCCGCACCTGCTCCGCCAATTCCAGCAGAATCACGCCGCCATCCATGTATTCCAGCAAATCCTTCAGCTGCACCGCGTTGATGCTGTCATTAACCGGGGCCCTGGGCCTGTCGGCGGCGCCTGGATTGAATTCCGCAATATGATAGCGGCATTTGCCTCCGTTTTTGGCTGTATAGAGGGCCAGATCCGCCTGTTGGTAAAGGGCGGAAAACGCTGCCGGGCCCCGGCCGATCACCACCCCCACGCTGCAGGAAAGCTGGATAGGCCGGTTGGCGCACATGGTGAACTGCAAGGCGTCCACCAAGGCGAAAGCTTTATTCCGCACCAGGCTGGCGGCGGCGTTCCGGGGCAGGAAGGCCATAAATTCATCACCGCCGATGCGCCCCACAATATCGGAGGAGCGGAATTGCCGGGCAATATCCCTGGCCGCCCGGGATAAGCAGCGGTCCCCCTCCGGATGCCCCAGCAGGTCGTTGATCTGCTTAAAATTGTCCATATCCAGCATGAACAAGGCATAGGTGTCCTCCGGCCCCATAGCCAGCAGGGCTTCACTGATGCGCTGCTCCATTCCGGAACGGTTCAGCAGGCCGGTCAGAGGATCCAGGGAGGCCATCCTGGCCAGGCGGGCCAGCTCTTCCCGGTTGTCCCTGCTCCAAGCCGCGGCTTCCCCGTCCTTTTGGCTAAGGACATTTTCCGCCAGATCCACTGCCTGCCCGGTGCGGTGGGCTGCGCTAGGCTCAAGATTTTCTCGGGGCGCCGGCTGCTGCCGGTTGCGGCTTTCTTCCATAAAATATGACCTCTTTACCTTCCGGAAAGCGTGGGGAAAAACACCGGCAACACAATTAACGGGGCCGTTGCCTTTCGCAGGTCAACAGGTTGGCCCCGAATCAAGGATAAGGTAAGATGGTTATTTTTTAATAAGTAAATAATAAATTCACATTATAATTATATCTTAATCAGTATGGACATTTCAAATGAAATCTGACGAAAAATAAAACACGCTAAAATTTATACCAGGAAAGCAAACGCCGAAAGTTTTTTTGATCTTTTAGCAACAAAGCGGACAAAATTCACAATTTCCATGAGCAAAGGATGGAAGGGGTAGCGCAACGGAATAAACGGCGAATCAGGTATTGAATTACCCTAGGCGGTGTATTATAATAAGAAGGCTATTTAAGGAGGTGTTTTGATGCTGGATCTTAAATTTGTGCGCGCGCATCCGGAAATGGTAGAAGCAGCTTTGGCTAATCGGGGCGGCAAGCTCTCCCTGGCTTCATTCCTGGAGCTGGAAGGGGAGCGCCGGTCTATTCTGGCCAGCGTGGAGGAGATGAAAGCCCGCCGCAACGCCGAATCCAAAGCAGTGGGCCGGATGAAGCAAGCCGGCGAGGACGCCTCCGGCCTGATGGCGGAAATGCGGGCGCTGGGCGACGCTATCGCCGCCCAGGATGAGCGGCTGAAAGAGGTGGAGCAGGGGCTGATCGATATCCTGATGCGCATCCCCAATATCCCCCATGCCAGCGTGCCTGTGGGGCCGGACGACAGCTTCAATGAAGAGCAGTGCCGCTGGTCTGAGCCGCCCGGCTTCGACTTTGAGCCGAAGAACCACTGGGATATTGGCGTGGACCTGGATATTCTGGATTTTGAACGGGCGGTGAAGATTACCGGCGCCCGTTTTACCGTGTATAAAGGCCTGGGCGCCCGTTTGGAGCGGGCGGTGGTCAATTTTTTCCTGGACGAGCATACCAGGAACCATGGCTATACCGAGATTCTGCCCCCCTTCATGGTGAACAGCAATGCCATGCGGGGCACCGGCCAATTGCCTAAGTTTGCCGAGGATATGTTTCATGTGGAGGGCACCGACTATTACCTGGTGCCCACCGCCGAAGTGCCGGTGACCAACCTGCTGGCCGGCGAAGTGCTGGACGCGGCCCAGCTGCCCCTTTACTATACCGCTTATACCGCCTGCTTCCGGGCGGAGGCCGGGGCTGCCGGCCGGGATACCCGGGGCCTGATCCGCCAGCATCAGTTTAATAAGGTGGAATTGGTGAAATTCTCCCTGCCGGAGACCAGCTATGAGGAGCTGGAGAAACTCACCGCCGATGCGGAAGCTGTGCTGCAAAAGTTGGGTCTGGCCTACCGGAAAGTCTGCCTGAGCACCGGCGATATGGGCTTTTCCTCGGCCAAGACTTATGATCTGGAAGTCTGGCTGCCGGGGGCGGATTGCTACCGGGAGATCTCCTCCTGCTCCAATTGTGAGGATTTCCAGGCGAGACGGGCCAATATCCGCTTCCGCCGGGAAGGGTGCAGGCCGGAATTCGTGCATACTCTGAACGGCTCCGGCGTAGCCGTGGGCCGTACGGTGGTGGCGATCCTGGAAAACTATCAGCAGGCGGACGGCAGCGTCCGCGTGCCGGATGCCTTGATTCCTTATATGGGCGTAGACCGTATTTGCAAGGCCTGAGTTGTTTTTGCCACAAAAGCGCCGCCTGGAGCGGCGCTTTTGCTTCGCCGGGAAAAGCGCGCAATTTGTGAAATTAAGGCTTGACATAGCCATGTGAGACATGATATATTGTTAAAGCTCTCCCAAACAAGAGCCGGATTTCAAAAATCAAGCGTTGAGCTGATTTAAGAAATTTGTCAAAACGTGTTGACAATCCAAGCCGGTTGTGTTAAGATGGCAGAGTGCGTTGCACACGGTTAGGTCTTTGAGAACTGAACAGTAAACGAGCCAAAAAAGCGAGGCCTGAGCTGCTTTAAGGAGCGGCGAGGGTCTAAAAAAGTCCTTAAATTCCTTGGGGGGAACTCCAAGAGAGATTTAAAGCAAAGAGAGCCGAACGGCTCTTCGTAGAAGGAATTCAAGTGCGCGTTAAGCGTATGAGATAAACTTTTTTATGGAGAGTTTGATCCTGGCTCAGGACGAACGCTGGCGGCGTGCTTAACA
>DAIMZM010000079.1:0-11846 GCA_036733985.1 Bacillota bacterium | reverse complement strand
ATCCTACGGGATGATGGCAGACAGCATCTTGACTTTTCTTTAAACACAAACCTGATGACCTTTTACGACTATGGCAGTCCCTACTCCTGAGAGACCTTTTTTTACCTTTTAAAGTTTTCTCGGTTCCTCTTTTACAAAAGAGGAACGGTTTTAAAAGGAAGCAGCGGGGGCTGCAAAAGGACATGGGGGCTTCCCGGCAGCGGCCATCTAGTGAGCGCAGCGAACGGTCTGGCCGCAGAGGGAAGTACCCATGTCCGCCACCTTGGCGTAGCGTAGCCATCCCTGCCCGCAACCCCGGCGTAGCGCCGAAACCCAGGCGCTAAAAATCACGATCCCACGATGCGGAAGCCTTCCGGCAGCTCGTCTTTGGGGTCCAGCACCAGATTATTGAAGCCGGTGATATAGGCGGTGCCGCTGACTTCGGTGATGATGGCGGGATAATCCCCTTCCAGCACATGCTCCACAATGCGGCTTTCAAAGGGGGTGTCGATGACGCTCTTGTTGATCAGCAGGTCGTCTTCTTTCATGATGCCCTTATGCAGCAGCAGGGCGGTGCGGCCGCCGGTGCCGGTGCCGGTGGGGGAGCGGTCGATCTGCCCCTCGGCGAAAATGCAGATATTGTTGGAGATCAGGGTCTGGCCCTCCCGCCGCACCGGGTCGCAGAGGATGGTGCCGTAAAGCCAGGTGATGCCGGGCTCGGTGGGATGGCGGAACTCCCCTTCCGCCGCCCAGACTTTGTTCTTGATCTCCATGCCCCGGCGCACCAGCGCTTCCGCGTCATCCGGGTTCACTTTCAGCCCCAGCTTTTCCGCGTCGATATAGACGTAGAAAGCGCCGCAATAAACGATATCCCCGGTGACCGCGCCGATGCCGTCCACCTCCACGCTGATATTCTCCTTGTAGACAAAGCAGGGCACATTCTGGAAGCGCACCCGCTCCACCTGGCCGTCCTTCACATCCGCGTAAGCCGTGACCCGGCCGGCCGGGGAATCGATCCGCACCACATTCACGCCCTCAACCGAGTTGATGATGCCCGTCTCGATGGCCACCTTGGTCACGCCGATGATGCCGTGGCCGCACATGGAGGACAGGCCCTCGTTATGGGTGAACAGCACGCCGAAATCCCCGTCCTCCGTCACCGCCGGGGTGAGGATGCAGCCGTACATGCCGCTATGGCCCCGGGGCTCCAGCATGATCATCTTGCGGATGCCGTCATAATGCGCGTTCACATATTTGCGCTTTTCCAGGATGGTTTTGCCGGGAATGGGGGGAAAGCCGGAGGTGACGATCCGCAGCGGCTCCCCAGCCGTATGCGCGTCAATACAGGTGATGTAATGCTTGAAATTCATCATGGCAAAGTCTCCTTTTATTAAAGTTAAGAGTTTAAACCTTAAAACCGTTCTTCTTTTATAAAAGAAGAACCAAGAAAATTTTAAACGTAGCTATTTCCTACCAAAACGACTCTGCTAAAATATAAAGTTCTTTTGTTTCTTTTCTTACAAGAAAAGAAAGGTTTTAAAGGAATACGTCTGCTCCTACATCTCCACCTTCTGCCCCAACCCCAGCGCCAATGCCTGCTCATAAATATACTTGGCCACGCAGAGATCCAGCAGGCCCATGCCCACGGATTTGAAATAGGTGGTGGCCCCGGGGGCGGGCGGTTCCGGGCGGCCCTGGGTCAGCAGATCGCCGATATATTTCACCCGTTCCTCAGTGAGCAGGCCCGCCGCCAGGGGCTGGGAAAGGTCGCCGCTTTCCTCCAGGGCAAAGGGCAGCTCCGTCACCACCTCCGGTACCAGCTGCCAAATGGCGTCGGGCAGCTCCCGCATCCCCGGCTTATAGGAGCCGATGGCTACGAAGCAGCGGCCCCGCAGCAGTTCCGGATCATCCGGCAGCACCGGAGCGGCGGCCTGGGTGGCGGTAATGACGATATCGCTGTTGGCGGCCAGCTGGCGGCTGTCCTCTGCCACGTGAAAAGCCGGGGCCCGCTCCCCCAGTTCCTGCCGGAGCCGGTTGATGAAGCCGTCATAATCCTTGCCCGGCTGGCTGTCCAGCAGCCAGATCTCCTGGATATCCCTGGCGTCGCAGGCATAAAGCAGCTGGTGGAAGCCTTGTGTGCCGCAACCGATCAAACCCGCCCGATGGGCGCCGGCTGGGGCGAAGCAGCGCATCCCCACGCCCCCCACGGCTCCGGTACGGAGAGCGGTCAGGGTGCCCGCGTCCATCACGGCCAGGGTCTGCCCGTCCGCCCGGCCGTTCAGCAGCATCAGGCCGCTGATATAGGGCAGGCCCTTGGCCGGGTTGCCGGGAAAAAGGGTCAGGAACTTGGTGCTGATCACCTCTTTGGCAAAGCAGGGCATGTAGAGAATGGTATCTTCGCCGTTTTGGAATACCGGCCGCTCCGGCATGTCAAAATCCCCGGAAACAAACAGGCGGTAAGCGTCCTCCACCCTGTCCATGACCTGGGACAGGGTAACGGCCTGGCGCATGGCCGCGCCATTGATGAAAAGCATCGTTATTCCTCCTTTGTATTGTGCATGTCTATCTGCAGCAAGAGCTGCTTTTCCATATCTACCAGCACCCGCACCAGACCTGCCGCCGCTTCCGGCTGCCGGCCGGCAATGGCCTGGCATAAATCCCGGTGTTCGGCCAGCTGCCGGTTCTGGCCGGAAGTGCTGAGGAATTCGCTGATCAGCTCTTCCCAAAAACCCAGCAAAGCGCTGTACATATCATAGAGGAGCTGATTATGGCAAAGCCGGGCCAGGCAAAGGTGAAATTCCCGGTCCGCCTGGATGAATTCCCGCTCCGGCAAACCGGCCTGCTGGGCTGCCAGGGCCTGCCGCAGCTCAGCCAGCTCCTCCCGGGTGGCCCTGGCGGCTGCCAGGCGGGCGATATCGGTTTCCAGCACCAGCCGGGTTTCCAGCACCTCGCCCAGGCGGGCCTGGCGCAGCCGCTTTTGCAAGGCCGCGTCAAAGCGGTTTTCCGAGAGGATGTAGGTGCCGTCCCCGGGCCTGGTCTGCAGCAGGCCGGCAAAGACCAGGGCCTGCAGGGCTTCCCGGAGGGTGTTCCGGCTGACGCCGAATTCCGCCATCAGCTCCAGCTCGCCGGGGATCTTCTCCCCCACCGCCCATTGCCCCTCCCGTATCATCTTTTCCATCAGCTGGGTGATCTGGGCCGATAAGGTCAGCCGCTGCAGCTTGCCGGTTTCCGTCATGCGCACCTCAAATGTTCAAATGTAGGACATTTTGTTTAAACACAGTATAGGGCTTTGCCCGGCAAAAGTCAAGGCAGAAGCTTGGCTTTTCCAGGGCTGAGCTGGAAATTTTTCTGTTGCTATCCTTTATCCCGCTATGATATAATGATTTTTGATTTAATTCTTTGCGAGGGAATCAATATGGATAAGAACAAAAGCATTATGCGCTCCCAGAAGCTGGATCAGGTGGAATATGCCATCCGCGGCCCCCTGGTGGAGGAAGCCGCCCGGATGGAGCTGCAGGGCCATGAAATCCTCAAGCTGAATATCGGCAACCCCCCTCAGTTCGGCGTCAATCCCCCTGAGGAGGTTATGCATGACCTGATCTATAATCTCCGGATCTCCCAAGGCTATTCCGAGTCTAAAGGCATTTTCTCCGCCCGCAAGGCCATCTTTCAGTATTATCAGCTGAAAAGCTTCCGCAATATCTCCATCGACGATATCTTTGTGGGCAACGGCGTCAGCGAGATGATCATCAGCTGTATGCAGGCCCTGCTGAATGACGGGGATGAAATGCTGGTGCCGGCCCCGGATTATCCCCTATGGACGGCGGCGGTCAATTTGGCCGGGGGCAAGGCCGTGCATTATCTCTGCGACGAGCAGGCGGACTGGGCCCCGGATATCGGGGATATGCGGAGCAAGATCACCGGCCGCACCCGGGGTATTGTGGTGATCAACCCCAATAATCCCACCGGCGCTGTCTATAGCAAAGAGATCCTCCAGCAAATCGTGGCCCTGGCCCGGGAGCATGGCTTGATCATCTTTGCCGATGAGATTTACGAGCGCCTGGTCATGGATGATTACCAGCATGTGAATATCGCCAGCCTGGCGCCGGATCTGCCGGTGGTCACCCTGAACGGCCTGTCCAAGTCCCACCGGGTCACCGGCCTGCGGGCCGGCTGGGCGGTGTTCAGCGGCGATAAAAACCGGATCCGGGACTATATCGAAGGCCTGAATGTGCTGGCCTCCATGCGCCTATGCGCCAATGTGCCGGCTCAAAGCATTATCCAGACCTCTCTCGGCGGCTACCAGAGCGTGGATGAGCTGGTGCTGCCCGGCGGCCGCATCTATGAGCAGCGCAACGCCATTTACCGGGGCCTGAACGCCATCCCCGGCGTCACGGTCATGCGCCCCCGGGCCGGCCTGTATATTTTTCCCCGCCTGGACCCGGACATGTACCATATCGTTGACGATCATAAATTCGCCATGGATCTGCTGCTCAAGGAAAAAGTACTGATCGTACCCGGCAATGGCTTTAACTGGCCCAAGCCCGGCTATTTCCGCATCGTCTTTCTGGCGGCCGTGAAGGATCTGGACAAAGCCTCGGCCCGGATCCGCCACTTCCTGGAAGACTACCGGCAGTAGGCGGCGGGGAACGCCCGGTCCCCTTCCGTCAAAGGCCTGGCATAAACTGTTTTTATCAGCCGGCTCAGCCGCTTTCCCTGTCCTTTCGGCAGGCGTCCTCTGACGCCTGCCCTTTTATTGCCGCCCGCATAGGCCAAACCCGGCTCCGCATACAATGGGGCAAGGGAGGTGCGATGATGCGAAGCAAGCCCTATGACCGGCAGGCAGCGGTTAATTATGCCCATGCCTGGGCCTATGGCCGGAACCCCCGCTACTATGATTTTGAGAACCTGGGCGGGGACTGTACCAATTTTACCTCCCAGGCCATCTATGCCGGTTCCGGCGTGATGAACACCAAGCCCACCTTCGGCTGGTATTACCATAGCCTGAACCACCGGGCCCCCGCCTGGACCGGGGTGGAATTCCTCTACCGCTTTCTGGTGAATAATCAGGGGCCGGGCCCGGTGGCGGTGGAAACGGATATGAGCCAAATCCAGCCCGGCGATATCGTGCAGCTCTCCTTTGACGGCAAGAGCTTCAACCATTCGCCCCTAGTGGTGGCGGTGGGCGATCCCCCGGCGCCGGACAATATCCTGCTGGCCGCCCATACTTATGATACCGACTACCGGCCTCTGGATACCTACCCCTATCTGCTGGCCCGCTTTCTCCATATCACCCATGTGAATACCTGGTAAGGGGCGGCGGCCCGGATCCGGCCAGTATAAAAAATGCCGGGGGCCAGACACCGATATGGCCCGCAAACATATACATAGTATATATGTAAAAGACAGGAGTTGAGTGATTTGCTGATTTGGCGTCCTACCACAAGTATCAGGGAGAGCAGGATTGACTTAACAGATTATGGGCCGGAACCGTTTGTCATTGATATCGAGCAGGCCACCGAGCAAAACGACAGCTTTCGTATTACGCTCTGGACAGGGGATTATCTGCAGCTTACTTTAATGAACATTGACGTTGGCGAAGATATCGGCCTGGAGCAGCACCCGGATCTTGACCAATTTATCCGGATCGAACAAGGCCAAGGGCTGGTACGGATGGGAAGCCGGGAAGACCGCTTGGATTTCGAAAGAAGCGTCAGTGATGACGACGCTATCATCATCCCCGCCGGGTCCTGGCATAACCTGATCAATACCGGGAACGTGCCGCTGAAACTCTACTCAATCTACGCGCCGCCGGCGCATCCGAGAGGCACCGTCCATGAAACAAAGGCGGAAGCCCTGGCCGCGGAATAAAAGGGCCGCAAAAAAAGACTATAGCATCGCGCTATAGTCCAGAAAGAGTTGATTCCCGCCTATTTCTTAACAGTCTGTCAAAATGGGATTTTCAATAAGCGTGGCTCCTTTAAAAGCGTGCTCATGGAAAAAGTCGGTTGAGGATACGCCGCTAAAGCCGTGGATATGGCCGATAACTTCTCCATTTTGATTTCTTACGAGTATCGGCGGGCCGGTTTTTACTTCTACCTGATGGTAATGGTTAAAAAAGAAGTCGGAATTTCCGCTCAGTATATGAACGTGCCCGCCCGTCCTTTCGATTTCCGGCCCTGTTACTCCGGCAAACCGATGATTATGGAACAATTGAGAGCCGTTAGGCGGAGCGGCTAGAACCGTACTCCCTAAATACTCATGCACATGGGTCTGAAAACTATTATTGGTAACAACGCTATTCGATCCATCTTGGCAGTAGTCACTACTGTATGACATGTTTTCACCTCCTTTCGCCCAAAGGCTAGTACATAGTATGCGACAAGCTGCCTTTAGTGTCAGGGCAGGTAGGCTTAGGTTTACCGGGGAGGCGCATCCCATAAGGCGGCTGGCGGCCGCCCTTCGAATCCCTTGAACAATGACCAAATAAAACAGCGCCCTGCCGGGTGCTGTTTTATTTGGATTACCTTTGCAATTATGAACCTCTTGGCTTTGGCCGCCAATTTTTTTAGCGGCTTATGGGTTTGTTGATTCAAATAAGTTTCTATATCAGCGTATAAAACGCGCCTTCGGCAATTCCACCGACGCGTTACGCCCCGCCATTGGTTTCCGTCTGCATAGCGATCCAGGCCATCAAAACGCAGTTTTTCTCCGATTGCATGGTCAGGTTCATGTATGTGACGGCGTCGTTATAGCGGTTCTCTATCAGCGCCTGCACCACGTCGATGGTATCGTTGGGCGCGGAGAAATATTGGATCAGATAACTGATAACCGTATCCCAGCCCAGCATGTTATAGACCCGCTCGCGCTGGTCCAGCAAAGAACATAGCAGCCTTTTGAGGTGCGCGTTACGGATGTTGTCGATAATGAGCTGATGCAGGCGGCCGGCGCTTTCCATGACCTTGCCCATATTGCTTTCGATGGGCTCGCTGCAGGACTCATAGTCCCAGAAGGAGGACATATATTTGTGCAGCTCCCGTAAGCTGGACTTGTCCATCCAGGTGGCGTAATTCTTGATGGCTGATGTTTCCAGGATGATGATGGCTTCCAACAACTGGTTCAGATCGCCGGCGGTGATATCGGCAATGACCATGCCCTTCTTGGGACGCACACAGATAAAGTCCTCCTGTTCCAGGCGGCAAATGGCGTCCCTAAGCGGTGTGCGCGTTATATTTAAGTCCGTTTGCAGCTTATCCTCGTTGACAAGCATCCCCGGCGGATATTCGCAGGAAATAATCTTTGCCTTGAGCAGGTGGTAAGCCTGATCTTTTAAACTTTGGCCCATAGCAGACTTCCTTCCAATAATTTATTACCCAAAGGCTTTCCAGTAAAACCTTTATCATGTGAAATATATAACATGAACATATTGACAGGCTGTTTTTAAATGTATTATTATTTACCTAAGCTTATTGGCTATTTACTTATTCTTTTACTAAAAACTATAGCACCTTGCTGGATATTATTCAAGATAGATTAAAAAAAATGTTTTAAATGGCCTTATTTCCTGTATAGTGTTATATATTTCATAAAGTAGTTGCAATCTTCCTGTAAGCAATATATAAGCTATAGGGCCGCTGTCTGCAGCGGCGGCTTCTTATGGATATAAAATCTTCTATCTGGAGGTAAATGTTATGTACGATTTCGAGCTGACCAAAGTTTGCCACAAGCTGCTCGACGAGATCCTGGGCGGCAAACCCGGCGAAACCGTTGCCATCACCTGCGACACCAAATCCAGCATGGACGTGGTGAACGCCACCGCCGCCGCCGCAGTGATGATGGGCATGCATCCCCTGGTCCTGCAACAGGAAACGCCCCGGGGCGTCGCCAAGGCAGGCGATATCGATACCCCGGTCAAGCCTTTGGCCGCGGCCATCGCCAATGCTGATATTTGGATCGAATACGACTATATGTGGAAAATCTATTCTACCGTTTACGATATTGTAACCCAGCGTCCCGCCAGCGAACGGCCCCGCTACATCTGCCTGAACGGCGCCAACCCGGAACTGCTGATGCGCAATATCGGCCGGGTGGACCTGCCCACCTTGAAGGAATTCATGTGGGAGATCACCAACGCCACCAAGGCGGGCAAGCATTTCCATATCACCAGCCCTGCCGGTACGGATTTGACCTTCACCAACTCCCCTTTGCGCAACGTGGACTGCTCCTGCGGGGATATCCAGGAACCGGGCAAAATCGATATGATGCCCGGCCAGATCGGCTGGTGCCCGGAATTCGACAGCATCAACGGCGTAATGGTGGTGGACGGCGCGCTGACCCCGCCCCTGGGCAAGCTGAACGAACCGGTAAAACTGAAAATCGAGAAAGGCTTCATTACCGAAATCTATGGCGAGGGTAATTCCCATAAGATTTTTGCCGACTGGTTAAAGAGCTACAACGACCCCGGCATGTACCGGCTGGCTCATATCTGCTACGGCTTCGGCCCCGGCGCACTGCTGTCCGGCGATATCGTGGAGGATGAGCGGGTATGGGGCTGCACGGAGTGGGGCTTCGGCAATATTTCCGACGACATGCTGCCGGATATTCCCGGCGGCCTGCCCGCGGCAACCCATAGCGACGGCATCAACCTGAACTGCTCGGTGTGGATCGACGGCGTACAGATTTTGGACAAGGGAAACGTGGTCGGGCCGACACCGTATGTGGTGGAGCTCGCCGCCAAGCTGGGAAAATAAGCCAGAAGCTGTTCCGGCAGGTTTTCTCCCCGTATACGGAAAGCCTGCCGGATACCTTTTATCCTAAGGAGAACCGTCTATGACCATCAACGAACTGCGCGGGCTGGCGGAGGAAAAGCGCCAGCTGATGATTGAGCTCACCGGACAAATGGTGGCGATCCCCTCCATCAATCCGGCAATGGGCGGGAGCGGCGAATACCGGCTGGCTCAATGGCTGGAAAAGCTGCTGGACAGCTACGGGATCCCCTATGAGGAATTCAGCGTCCCGGACCCGCGGGTAGCGGAAGGCCGGCGGGTCACGGTCATCGTCAAGCTGCCGGGTACCGAGGAAACAGACAAGACCCTCTGGTTCATCAGCCATACCGATACGGTGAGCCCCGGCGCTTTGTCGGCCTGGGACACCGACCCTTTCCAGATGAAGCTGAAGGACGGGAAGCTATACGGCCTGGGCGCGGAGGACAACGGCCAAGGCATTATCTGTTCTTTGGCCGCACTGCTGATCTTGTGGGAGCGGAACCTGCGGGCCCGCTGCAACATCGGCTTTATGTTTGTTCCGGATGAGGAAACCGGCAGCGCCTACGGGTTCAAGGCCCTGGCGGAAAGCGGCTATTTCGCAAGTAAAGACGAAGCAATCATCCCCGACGGCGGACAAGCCGACGGCGCTTTTGTGGAGGTAGCGGAGAAATCCTTTTTCCTGCTCAAGGTCAATACCAGCGGCAAACAGGCCCATGCGGCCTCGCCCTTAAGCGGTATTAACGCTTTTTCCATCGGCTCCCGCTTCCTGGTGGAGGCGGAGGATACGCTGAAAGAACGCTTCTGTACTGCCAATCCCCTATTCGACCCGCCCTTTTCCACCTTTGAGCCCACCCAGAAATTCGCCAATGTGGAAAGCCACAATATCATCCCCGGCGAGGACAGCTTCCTCTTCGATATGCGGATACTGCCCGAAGTGGACCTGAACCGGGTAGAACAGGTGCTGCGGGATATCGCCACCCGCTATGAATACCGCTACAAAGTCAAAATCGGCTTACAGGTCATCGACAAGGCCCCTGCGCCGCCGCCCACCTCTCCTGATTCGCCGGTGGCCCAGCGGCTGATCAGTTCCCTACGGGAAGCCGGCGTCCAGGCCCGCTGCGGCGGTATCGGCGGCGGCACCTGCGCGGAATTCCTGCGCCGCCTCTCTATACCGGCTGCGGTCTGGTCCACTGTACTGGAGCTGGCCCATCAGCCCAATGAATACGCGCTGGTGGATAATCTGGTGAACGACACCGCCATTTTCCTCTCGGTGATCGAAAAATACTGCTGAATGAGGGTGAAAACGATGTTTACCCGCGCGATCGTACGTAAACCCTGCCGCAATATGGTCCGGGGCATCACTTCCGCACCGGAGCTGGGCCTTCCCGATTATGTGCTGGCCCTGGAGCAGCATGCCCGCTATGTGGACGCGCTCAGGGCTTTGGGCCTTTCCGTGACCGTCCTGCCGGCGTTGGAGGATTATCCGGATTCCTGCTTCGTCGAGGACACGGCGGTGCTGAACGCTACATGCGCTCTTCTCACCAATCCGGGCACGGACAGCCGCAATCCGGAACGCCGGCATATGGCTCCAACCATAGCGGAATTTTATCGGCAAGGCAGCACCGAGCAGATCCTGCCAAACGGCACTGTGGAAGGCGGAGATGTGATGCAAGTCGGCAGCCATTATTATATCGGCTGTTCCGCCCGCTCCAACGAGGAGGGCTGCCGCCAGTTTTGCGAGATTATGCAAGGCCACGGCTACCAGGTCACTGTGGTAGAGATGAGCGCCTTCCTGCATCTGAAAACCGGCCTTTCCTATCTGGAAAACAATCATCTGCTGGTGACCGGAGAATTTACGGATTACCCGCTGTTCGCTTCCTTCCGCCGGCTGGTAGTGCCCGCGGAGGAAGCTTACGCCGCCAATTCGCTGTGGATCAACGGCACGGTGCTGGTTCCTGAGGGCTATCCCCGCACCCTGGCGATGATCCGGGAAGCGGGTTATCCGGCCCTGGTGCTGGACGTCTCGGAATTCCGCAAGCTGGACGGCGGCTTAAGCTGCCTGTCCTTACGCTTTTAAAGCCATAACCGGAGGTTGACATGTCTGGCAAAAGAATACTCTACATTAATCCCGGGGAAAAGGATGAGTTGCTGGATCAGCAGATCAAGGAATTCCTCACCCCTTATCAATCCGCCGCCACGGCCGGCATCGACGTAGTGAGTATGCCCCTGACCCCGCGGCATCTGGAATATCAATGCTATCATGCCCTGGTACTGCCGGAAATCCTGCGGGAAGTGGTTAAAGGCGAGGAAGCCGGCTATGACGGCGCCATCATCGGCTGCTTTGACGACCCGGGCCTGGACGCGGCCAGGGAAGCCTGCCGCCGCATGGTGGTCACCGCCTCCTGCGAAGCCAGTATCCATCTGGCCGCCACCCTGGCCATGCGCTTTTCCGTGATCGTGGGCCGGGATGCCTGGATACCCCGGATGGCCCGACGGGTACGCCAGTACGGCGGCGAGCGCCTGGCTTCCTTCCGCTCCTTGGGGCTGGGGGTCCTGGATTTCCAGGCAGACCGGGAGCGTACCGAGGGCCTGATGAAAGAAGCGGTGGAACTGGCGCTGGCCAAGGACCGGGCGGAGGCCATTGTGCTGGGCTGCACCATGGAATTCGGCTTTTTCCGGGAATTGCAGCAGCAGTACGGCGTACCGGTGATCGACGCCTGCCTGGCTCCGCTGAAATATTTGGAAATGCTCCTGGAGGTCCAGGACAGATGCGGCTGGTTCCCCAGTAAGCTGGGGGTATGGGCCAATCCGCCCCAAGGCGAAATGGCGGAATGGGGCCTGGCGGAAAAATATGGTTTCTCGCTTTAACAAATAGAACCAACAATATTAAGATGCCGCCTGGGGCGGCGGAAGGAGAGTCGTTGCACATGGAAAGCGGAACTTACCTGAATACCAGTTTTATGTTTGAATACGAGCTGAACAAGGCGGCCCGGGTCTTGGTGGAAGAGATGCTCAGGCTGAAGAAGGATGAGATCTTTGTCATCACTTGCGATACCTGGAGCGATATGCGCGTGGTCAACGCTACTGCCGCCGCGGCCTTCA
>DAIMZM010000078.1:0-11892 GCA_036733985.1 Bacillota bacterium | reverse complement strand
ACAAAGGGGAAGCTTCTGCCCACGCCCAGGACGGCGATGCCCAGATTGAGCAGGGTATCGGCGTCGTCTTCATCGCCCAGGATCACATGGGTGGACGCGCCTTCTAAGGAATCATCATATGCGGTGAGTTCGTCCTCCTCGGAGAAAGTCCAGCCTTCAAGATCGCCTATAGACCCGTAAAGATTAGGCTGGCCCGCTGCCGGGGCTTCAAGCAGGAAGCCTTTACCTCCGAAACCCTCATATACCGGCACCACCTGGCCGCCTTGAAGAATCACGGTATTGATGAGGACGATGCCTTCGTCATCATTATCTTCAGGATCTGTATAGACGCTGATGATGGCCACGCCTGGGGAGATGGGAAAGTCCATGAAGTTCTCGCCTTCATCATATATGCCTTCAGCTTTCACATCCGCCCGGCTATCATTAAATTCGATCTTGCCATCGGCAAAGATGCCCGTACCTCCGGCCTCGATGTTTAGTTCGGCATCGTTGACGGTCAGGCCACCCGCCATAACAGCGATGCCCATGGCGTCGGCCTCAATGGTTATGTCAGCGCCGTCGATGGTCAGGATTTCACCCATAGAAAGGATACCTATAAAGCCGCCCTTCATGGTTATTTCGGCGTCGTCGATGGCCAGGTCTCCGACATTAACAGTGATGCCGGCAAAACCGCCGTTAATAATCAGCTCATCCCCTTCGATCAGAAGGTCACCCTCAACCGCAATGCCAGCCGTTGGCGGGGGCCCCTCACCCTCCTCTGCCTCTTCGACCGGTATATTAATTATGTTTTCGCCCTTCAGTACAATGGTCAGGGGAGCGGAGTCCCCCTCTTTGGGCTTATAAAAAATGCCGACCTGTATCGTCCCAATGAAGGCCATACTGTAACCCTTCGTGATCTCCGCTTCGTCCAGGGTGAGGATATAACCGTCCTCTGCATCAAACTCGAATTTAGCGTTCCAGTCGTCCTCGTCGTTAGAGGGGTCAGGGCCGATATCACCGTTCCTCCAATATTCGCCGACCTCTAATTCCACGCCGTTGACATAAATCACAGCGTCCCCGAGATCGACATCCCCTTCACCCGCTAATGCCGTGCCGGCCAGCAGCAGCGCCAGCAGCAGCGCCAGGGTCAAAATAAATAAGCCTTTTTTCATAAAGTACCCTCCTGCATATTTTTGTTCTCCTTACTTCTCATCATTACATATAAAAGCTTATTACATATAAAAGTCATCACCCATGTAAGGCCATGCCATATTATAGCAATTCTATTTTAACTCTAAGAATTATAAAGAGCAAGTATTTTTCACGATTTTTGTAATTTTCGTCAGGCTGTTCCGGGCTTGTCCCAGGCCGGCGTGGACGGCAGCCACAGCACGGCCTCCGCGTCCCGGCAAGGGAAGGGGAGCCGGATCCTGCCGTTGCCCGGCTTTTCCCGGGGCTTAGAACCAGCCGCCGATCCGGCCGAATATCTCCCGGAGAAAGAGGATGTCGATCAAATCCCGCAGCATGCCCCGGCGGCGGAAACCGGGCCGATGCCTGGGCCCGATCTGCATCGTCGCAAAGCGGTCATTGGTGCGCATCTCGTAGAGCTGGGCATAATCCGCCAGATCCGGATGCATCTGGCAGACGTTGTTGTAAATCTCCTCCGTGATCTGATCCGCCTGGGCCTGGGTCAGGGGGCCGCCCCGCAAATTCAGCTGGTCGCAGGCCAGCAGGACAAAGGGCTGCACCTTGTAAAAAATTTCCGGATAACTGGCGATCTGTTGATTGCCGTTGTCCGCCGGATTGATTGCCGGCATGATTCTGGTCTTGGTATAATTCGTCATGTCTGTCCCTCCGCAGCCGCTTTCTGTTTGCTTACATCTTATGGCGGTAGGGCCCGGCCCGTCACCGGCCGGGCCGGGGGGACAAAAGGTTTTTCTGTTTTTTTAACAAAAGGCCTGGCTCAGGTCTTGGTAAACTTTCACGCGCAAAAAACGGCCAAACTTTGACAAGCTGAAAGTAGTAGACTTCTTTTCCGCGTTATGGTATACTACGCTAGGCACAGTTCCCGCGGTTTTGTTTCCGCCGCGGGCATCAATACGATTGCAGCCGGGAGAATGCATAAGGAAGCAGGTGAGCGAATGGTACGCGAAATCGGCTGGTACGACGGGGTTTTTGCCGCTCCTGACCAGCTCAAGGTCTCTATTGAGGACAGGGGCTTTTTATTTGGCGAAGGCGTCTATGAATTTGTGATGGCCTATAACGGCATCTTTTGGGGGGTGGAGGAGCATCTGGACCGGCTGGAGCGCAGCCTCTCGCTGATGGAAATGGAGATGCCCATGCCCAGGCCGGAACTGCTGGCCCTGATGAAAAAGGCCGTGGCCATGGTGGAAGGCCCTACCCGGGGGGTGTATCTGCAGGTCACCCGGGGCGCCGCGCCCCGTACCCACAGCTACCTGAAGCTGAAGGGCGCTAAGCTGATGATGATCGTCCGGCCTTACGACGAACACCGGGACGTTTACCTGACCAGGGGCTATACCGCCATTACCTTGCCGGATCTCCGCTGGCAGCATTGCGATATCAAGACCCTGAACCTGATCCCCAATACCATGGCCGCCACCCAGGCGGAGCGGGCCGGCGCGGATCTGGCGATCTTTGTCCGGGACGGCATGGTCACCGAAGGGGCCGCCTACAATATCTGCATTGTCCGGGACGGCGTGGTTTATACCAGCCCCCTTTGCGACGGCATCCTCCCCGGTGTGACCCGGCAGCATTTTGTCCCCCTCCTGGCGGAGCTGGGCATACCCCTGAAAGAAGCCAGCTTTTCCCTGGCGGAAATGCTGGCGGCGGATGAAGTTTTCGCCACCGCCACCTCGGTGCATCCGGCCCCGGTGGTCCGGATAGACGGCCGGGATATTGCCGACGGCCAGCCGGGAAAAACGGCGCTGCTGCTGGACGCGGCTTATGAGAAAATGATTGAGCAGGTTTGTGGTAAAAGGTATTAAAAAAAGTATTTTTAAAAGGTATTTTTAAACGGAAAGCGAAAACTATTAAGCGGCAGAAGGGCTGCGCGAGTGATCAGGCATAATTCAGGCCTGGCGCTGATTCGGGTAGATGGTCTGCTGTGGCCTGGACAACCGCCAGCGGGCTGGCACCCTTCTGCCTCTAGCACCAGATGAAGGAGCATACATGAACAACCGCCAACAAAACCCAGGGCCGGATCAGGGCGAAACCATTATGGTCACCATTGAACCGGCGGATATTGATTTCTTCAACAAATTGCTGGAAGGCTACGATCATCTGGCCTTGGTCAGCACCATAGACGCCAAGCTGGGCCGGATGGCTCTGCGCGTGGCCCAAAACGCCAGGAAGGATCTGCTGGCTATCCTCCATTGCCTGCCCATTCCCGTGGCCTTTGATCTTTAGGACTGTTCTGCTTTGCCCCGCCCAAACACCCGCTCCCGCGGGTGTTTTTTTATTCCTCCAGCCGCTCGATTTTTTTCAGCAGACGGTAGCAGGTAAACCAATCCCCATTCCCCCGGTAATAGGCGTTCAGTTCCGCCGCCGCCTCCAGCCGCAGGCTTTCCAGGCGGGCTGCTTTCAGCTCGTCCACCAGCGCCGCCCCTTCCCGGCTGCTGGCGGCGGCCAGGAGGAACAGGGTGATCAGCATCAGGACGGCGATGGCCAGCAGGGCCCGGTACCGCCAGGTCAGGGTGATTTTGTTCAGTGCGGTCATGTTTTTCCTCCGCTTCCTTGTTTCTAAAAGAGTTCGCTGCCGCCAGAGGCTACCCTTGACAAAAATAACGCCAAATTACGCCCGCCGCTCTTGACAAAGTTAATATTGAAGTGATATCATTTTGATATAGATGCAAAGGAGGCGAAGAAAATGTCTGAAAAATTTCCCGCAACTGAAAACAAAATTAAGGATATGCCCGAAGGCACCCTGGAAAAGCCGGCTTGGAAGCTGTCGGGCTTCCTGGGGCTGCTGGCTTTCCTGGCGCTGCTGCTGATCTCTGTCTGGCTCTTTATTCTCGGCGTCCGGCATGACGCCGGGTTTCTGGCGCTGCTGGGCGCTCTGCTGATGCTGGCCGTCCTGGCGCTGGTCACCGGCCTCACCGTGGTGCAGCCCAATACGGCGGCGGTGGTCACCTTCTTCGGCAAGTATGCCGGGGTGATCCGGGATAACGGCTTTTTTCTGGCCTTGCCCTGCAAATCCGCGAAAAAGGTGTCCCTGCGGGTGCGCAATTTCAACAGCGAAAAGCTGAAGGTGAACGACGCCGGCGGCAACCCCATCGAAATTGCCGCCGTGGTGGTGTTTAAGGTGGTCAACGCGGCCAAGGCCTTGCTGGATGTGAACAATTACGAGCAATTTGTGGCCATCCAGAGCGAAACCGCCCTGCGCCATGTGGCGGCCCAGTATCCTTACGACGACTTTGACGATCTGGCCGGGGTTTCCCTGCGCCGCAATGCCGACGAGGTCAGCGCCCGGCTCCAGGTAGAGCTGCAGGAACGGCTGAAGGTGGCCGGCGTACAGATCATCGAGACCCGTCTGACCCATTTGGCCTATGCCACGGAAATCGCTTCCGCCATGCTCCAGCGCCAGCAGGCCGCCGCCATCCTGGCTGCCCGGCAAATCATCGTGGACGGCGCGGTGGGCATGGCCCAGATGGCCATTGAAAAGCTGGAGACTGAGGCCAATCTGATCATTGACGAAGAGCGCAAGCTGAATATGATCAATAACCTGATGGTCTCCATCATCACCGACCGGGCCTCTCAGCCGGTGATCAATGTGGGGAGCATGTATTAAAATGCCTAAGAAGTGTTTCCCGCTGCGCCTGGACGAGGGGATTTACGCGGCGGTGGAGGCCTGGGCCGCGGATGACTTGCGCAGCGTCAACGGGCATATCGAGTTTTTGCTGCGGGAAGCGCTGAAAAAAAGCGGGCGCTTGCCCGCGGCAAGAGAGAAAAAAAGCCAGGGTGGGCAGGAATGAGCCGGCGCTTGTATAATATCGATAATGAGGAAAGGACGCGCCGGGCAACATACATTTAGATGGAGGCGTGTATGGAAAACAGAAAATGTCCGGCCTGCGGTTCCTATCAGATCGGCCAGGGCTTACTGAGCGGTTATGCCAACATGACCGTCTGCAACAGCAAGGGCAAAGCCACGATGCGCAGCAGCCCGGTGCGGGCGGAGGTTTGCGCCAGCTGCGGCCTGGTGATCAGCCTGCATGCTGACAAACCGGAAAAATTTATGCCTAAGGAGCAGTAGCGGCGCCCGTGGTCAAATCAATCAACCAAAGAAGGCCAAAGCATGATTATCAAAACTGAAGAGGAATTACAAGCGATGCAGGAAATCGGCCGCATTTGCGCCGTCACCCTGCATCGCATGGGCAAAGCCCTGGTTCCGGGGATCACCACGAAGAAACTGGATGAACTGGGCGGGGAAATCCTGGCTTCCTTCGGCGCTAAGTCCGCGCCCATTGCCTGCTATGATTTTCCCGGCCATACCTGCATCAGCGTGAATGAGGAAGTGGCCCATGGCATCCCCGGCGAGCGGGTGATCAAGGCCGGGGATGTGGTGAATATCGATGTTTCCGCTGTGAAGAACGGCTATTACAGCGATAATGGGGCCAGCTTTGCCCTGCCCCCGGTCAAGGGCACCATCCAGAAACTGCTGGATGTGGGCAGGCGGGCCAGGGAATTGGCTATAGCCGCGGCAGTGGCCGGCGCGCCCTTGAACGGCTTGGGCCTGGTTGTGGAGAAGGAGGCCCGCCGCCACGGCTATACCACCATCCGCAATCTTTGCGGCCATGGGGTGGGTCATACCCTGCATGATGATCCGGACAGCATCTACAATTACTATGAGCGGGGGGATAAGCGTCTCCTCCAGCCCGGCGTGGTGCTGGCCATCGAGCCTTTTATCGCCTTGGGCGACAGCTATGTGGATGAGCTGGACAATGGCTGGACCCTGGTCACCCCCAGAAAGCGCCAAGTGGTGCAGTTCGAACATACGGTAATGGTGCGGGAAGACCAGCCCCCGCTTATTTTGACTTTAGTGCCGGAGGATGAACAATAGTACCGGAGGATAGATAATGAAAAAAGTTATTTTGGTTTGCGGCAGTCCCCGCTATGACGGGAACACCATGACGGTGCTGAAAGCCTGCGCTGATGCGATCGAAAAGCTGGGTGTGCAGGCGGAGATCATCGATATCGGCGCTATGGATATCCAGTCTTGCCTGGCTTGTCCGGTTTGCCAGGCCGAGGATTTCCACTGCGTGCGCCGGGATGGCGCCAACGAACTGTTTGCCCAAATCGCTGAGGCGGACGGCCTGATTGTGGCCGCGCCGGTTTATTTCGGCACGGCCCGGGGGGATATGATGAATTTCCTGCAGCGGCTGGGAAGGACCAGCCGCCGCAGCGGCGATTTCCTGGACGGCATGATCGGCGGGCCTATCGCGGTGGCGCGCCGGGGCGGGCATACCGCCACCATCCAGGAAATGCTGATGTTCTGCTTTATCTGCGGTATGATCGTCCCCGGCTCCACTTATTGGAACATGGTGGTGGCCGGCGAGAAGGACACGGCTGAGCAGGATGAAGAAGGAATGGCCACCGTACTCCGCTTTGCCGGCCGGGTGGCGGAGCTGGTCAAGCAGCTGCGCTGAACCTGGCGATCAGGGGCTGCCCGCTGTGTTCCGGTCATAAATGGCCACCAGGATGCGGGCATGCTCCTTTTGATCGCTGATGATCATGGCCAGCAGTTCCTGGTTTTTCACGCATTGCAGCTCCGGCAGGAGCGCCTCATAAAAATCAATAGCCGCCAGCTTGTCGCAGAGGGCGGTTTTCAGCATTTGCCCATAGACCCGGGGCAGGGATAGGGAGACCCGGGTCTGATGGTAGGCATGGCCGCAGATATCTTCGTACATGCCTTCCAGCAGGTAATAATGCCGCCGTTCCTCCCGGCGTATGGCCAGCAGCAAATCTTTATCCCGGGGATCCGCGGCTGCCGCGGCGATCAGTTCGTAGCAGCGCACGGCCCGTCTTTGTCCCATCAGGGCCTGGCTCAGCAATTCCAGGCTTTTTTCTTCAATCATTTTGAACACCCCTCCATCATCATATGCGGGGAATCGGCAAAAAAACCGCCCAAAGGGCGGTTTTTGCTTAAAGTCAAGGGCATTGAACCTAACCGGTTTCATGTTATTTTTGCCGGTTTTTAGACTTATTTTTGATGGTAGAAAGGACTCTGGGCCCGGAGCAGGGCCACCTTTTTTTCCAGCAGATCAGCCGTATAGTCCACCTGAGCCTGGTCATTGCCCAGGCCTAAAGAAAAACGGAGGGCGCTGTGGATGCGGCCTTTGCTCACGCCCATGGCTTGCAGCACATGGGAAGGGGCCTCCTCCCCGGAGCTGCAGGCGCTGCCGGCGCTGCAAGCCACGCCGTTTAAATCCAAATGCATCAGCAGGGCTTCGCCTTCAATATAGTCAAAAGAGAGATTGGCGTTATGGGGCAGGCGCTGCCCGGGATGGCCGTTCAGATAGGTATCCGGAATACGTTCCAGCACCTGGCGGACCAGGCTGTCCCTGAGCGCTGCCCAGGCGGCGCTATGGGCTTGCCAGGTCTGGGCGGTGATTTCCGCCGCCAGGCCGAAGCCGACGATGCCCGGCATATTTTCCGTGCCGGAGCGCAGCTTCCGCTCCTGGCCGCCGCCAAAGACCTGGCGCTCCAGGGGCAAGCCCTCTTTGACGAACAGGGCCCCGCTGCCTTTGGGGCCGTTGATCTTATGGGCGGAGCAGGTGAGCAGATCCACGCCCAGGGCCGCTACGTCGCAGTCGATTTTGCCCGCGCTTTGCACCGCGTCCACATGGAAGCGGGCGCCGGCCTGATGGGCCAAAGCAGCCAGCTCCCGGATGGGGTTGACGGTGCCCACCTCATTATTGGCATGCATCAACGTCACCAGGAAGGTCTCGTCGTCCAAAGCATTGGCCAAGGTTTCCGGCAGCACCATGCCGTAGGCGTCCACCGGTAGCACCGTGACCCGGAAGCCCCGCTCCCGCAGCTCTTCGCAGCTTTCCAGCACCGCGTGATGCTCCACGGCGGAAGTGATGAGATGCTTCTTCCCGGCTTGGGCGGCCAGAGCCGCGCTGCCGAAAATGGCGATATTATCCGCCTCCGTGCCGCCGGAGGTGAAGAAGATTTCTCCCGGCGCGGCATTGATCAGGCTTGCCACCTGCTGCCTGGCCTGTTCCAGAAAGGTCTTAACCTCGGCGCCCACATGATGCATGCTGGAGGGATTGCCATAATAGCGGCGCATAAAGCCGGCCATGGCGTCGATCACTTGGGGAAACATGGGCGTGGTGGCCGCATGATCCATGTATACCTGCATATTCCGTACTCCTCTGCGGTTTAGGATGGCTTGCCAATGCTTAGGCCCAAGGTTTAGGGTTCTTGTTCCGCCTGCTCCGGTGAATCCTCCTTGAGCAGCAGATCGGCAATGGTGTATTTATCCAGAACCGAACTGATGGCGTTTTGGATCTCGTTCCAGAGGAAGGCGCTGCCGCAGCTTTCCCGGCGGGCGCAGCCCTTGGTTTTGGTTTCGCTGATGCAGGAAGTCAGGGCCAGAGGCCCTTCCAGGGCGCGGAACACTTCGCCCACCAGGATTTCCTCCGCCGGGCGGGCCAAAAAATAGCCGCCCTGAGCGCCCCGGCTGCTGCCGATGATGCCGGCCCTTTTCATCGGCGCCATCAATTGCTCCAAATAGCCCTCTGAAAGCTGCTCCCGGCTGGCAATGGCGGAGAGGGTCATGGGAACCCGGTTGGGCCGGCGGGCCAGGTTCAGCACGGCCCGCAAACCATAACGTCCTTTGGTTGAGATATTCATTTTATCAAATCCTTATTGTTTTAATGGGGAATAAATTTCTCGGCTACAGTATAAACCCGCGGCCTGACTTTGTCAAGACGCGGGCGGTTCAGTATGGCGGCGGCAGGGCCTTAGTCCAGCAGAATATTGTCCGAAAGGGGGATGCCGTTGAAGTCCATCTCCAAAGCGATCAGGCTGCCGCTTTTCAAGCGCTGCTGGGGCAGCAGGTTCCCGGTATCCACGGCCTGCAGGCATTTGATATCCCCCAGCAAAGCCTTGCGCAGTTCCTGGGCCATGGCTTCCAGCACCACCGCTGTTTCCCGCTGGCCTTCGGCATAAAGGCCCTGGGCCAGCTGCAGAGCGGTGTAGATCAGGGCGGCCTGGCGGCGCTGATTGTCGTCCAGCAAGGCATTGACAGCGCTTAAAGCCAGGTTGTCCTGATCCCTGGCAATGGGCAGGCATTTGACTTTCACCGGGATATTCAGATCCGCGGCCATGCGCTGTACCAGCAGGAAGCGCTGGATATCCTTCTGCCCATAGTAGGTGCGCTGGGCCTGGGTAATATGGAACAGCTTCAGGGCCAGGGTGCATAAATCCGGATAAAGATCAGGCCGGCCGCTGCCGAAAAGGCGGCCGGATAGCTCGCCAAAAGCCGCCCTGGCCAGCAAATGATCGGGCCAAAGGTCGTGTCGGCTGGGCAGGAAAAGCACATCCGCGCCGCTGGCCTCCGCCTTTCTGGCGTCTTGCTCCAAATCCGCGCTGCCAGTGCCATCCACAGCAAACAGGCAGAGCACGGCTTGGTCGTTTTCAGCCTTGGCTGCTTTCAACAGGCTGGCATGGCCCCGGTGCAAATTCCCCTGGAAATGCACCAGGCCGATGCTTTGCCCCTCCTGCCGCCACAGGGCGGCGGTTTCGGCCATTTCATCAATATTGTAGATGGTTTTCATGGTCAGGCCTCCTTGCTACCGCTGGAGCGCTACCAATCATCCGCCAAGCAGACCCTCTTGACCAGGGGCCGCTCAGGGCAGCGGGCCAGCAGTTCGCCGATATTTTCCAAAGGCGGCGGCGTTGAATTTCCCAGCAGATCCGCCAGGGGCTGCAGGACGAAGCGCCTTTCTTTGTAGCGGGGATGGGGCAGCATCAGCTCCCGCGTATTCAGAATGATGTTGTCCATGCTGATGATATCAATATCCAGGGTGCGGGGCCCCCAGCGAATCTTCCGCTCCCGCCCGGCAGCCGCTTCTATGCTTTGGCAAAGGGCCAGCAGTTCCCGGGGGGCACAGGTGGTCGTTACAGCCACAGCCCCGTTATGGAACCAGGGCTGATCCGGATAACCCCAGGGTTCGCTTTGGTAAAGGGGGGAGCGGATCAGCCCGCAAATGCCCGGCGCGGCGGCTAATTCCTGGGCAGCCCGGCTCAGCCAGGCCCGGCTGTCTCCCAGATTGCTGCCCAAGGATAAAAAAGCGCGGTTCATCGACCGCGCTGTATCAGGACAGCGGCGGGAAAGGTTTCCCCGTCTTTTTTCGCCCGGAGCTTGGTGACAACCACTTCCACCTGTTTGATGCGCTGATCCGCCAGGATCAGGGCGGCGATATTCTCCGCCAGGGCCTCGATCAGGTTATAGCTGCTCATCTCGGCAAATTTTTTCACTTTCACATAGAGGTCGCCGTAATCCACGGTTTCTTCCAGGTCGTCGCTTTCCCCGGCCAGCCTGGTATCGGTATCCAGGGTCAGGCTGATGCGGAAAGGCTGGGCTTCCCGTTTTTCATGTTCGTCAACACCATGGCAGGCTGTCACCGGGATATCGTAAAGCATAATTTTGTCCATAATCCCCTCATAAGCGAAACAGGGGCCGGGCCGCCCTGATCAACGCAGCGGTTTCCGCAATATCATGCATACGCAGCAGTTCCGCCTGATGCAGTAAAGCGTACAAAGCCAAGGCCTGATTCCCGGCAGGGGCCTGCCCGGGCGCCTCTCCGGAAAGGGCGGCGACAAAACGCTTATGGGAAAAACCCAGCAGCAGCGGATGCTTGAAAGCCCTGAGCCGGGGCAATTCATGCAGCAGGGCCAGGTTTTCTTCCAGGTTTTTATTGAAGCCAAAGCCGGGGTCCAGGATAATTTGGCCATAGCCCAGGCCCATTTTACGGCCCAAAGCCAGGTTGTCCCGGAAGAATTGGGCCACCTCGCCGCAGATATCTTCATGGCGGCCCGCTTCCCCTTGGCAATGCATCACCACCAGCGGGGCCTTGCCGGCCGCTGCCAAGCTGAAAATCTCCTCATCCAGCCGGCCGCCGGTATAGTTGATGATCTGACAGCCGGCCTGCAGCCCGGCGGCGGCCACCGCCGCTTTGTCCGTATCCAGGGACAGGGGGACAGGGCAATCCCGGGCCAGTTCCAGCACAGGCAGGATACGGGCCAGCTCAGTCTCGGCGTCCACAGGCGTATGGCCGGGGCGGCTGGAAGCGCCGCCGATATCAATAATATCCGCTCCGGCGTCCGTCAGGGCTTTCAGCTGCGCCAGGGCTTTTTCCGGCGTTAGAAAGCAGCCGCCGTCATGAAAGCTGTCCGGCGTGATATTGAGTATGCCCATGAGCAAAGGCTTCTTCTGGGCTAATAAGGCCATCATATCCATATCATAGCTCCAGCTTTAAGTAGTCGTCCTTGATTTTGCCCAGCCTTTTCAGGATCAAGGCGAAAAGCAGGGTTAGGGCCGCGGGCAGCAGGAAATGGAGCAGCAGGATAGCCAGCCAGACCTTGCCGCCGCCGCCCATGGCTACCAGGGTGGAGATCTGGCCTACCAGGCCGGAGGTGCCCATGCCGGCGCCAACGGCGATATTTTCCATCTTCCAGACCGTGATGGATAAGGGCCCGGTGATCATCCCCGCCAGGGTAGGGGGAACCAGGATCCAGGGATGGCGGATCACATTGGGCAATTGGATCTTGGAGGTGCCCAGGCCCTGGGCAAAGATGCCGCCCCAGCCGTTGGCCGGGAAGCTCATCACCGCGAAGCCGATCATCTGGGCGCAGCCGCCCACAGTGGCCGCACCGGCTGCCAGGCCG
>DAIMZM010000077.1:0-11903 GCA_036733985.1 Bacillota bacterium | reverse complement strand
CTTGGTTTTACCCCGCGCCCCCGTCTTGCCCAGTAAATTGCCCATATTATGGGCCTCGTCCAGAGCGATCACGCCGTCAAAGTCCTTGCCCACCCAATCCACGATCTGCTGAATACGGCTTTTCGCGCCCTCGCCGCTTTTTAGCGTGTCATAGGTGGAAAACAGGATGCCGTCGGCAGCGGTAATCTTGCCGTCCTGCTTCACCTTGTACTGGGGCAGGATGCTGTCTTTGTCCCCGCCGATATCCGTCCAGTCGCGGACAGCATCTTCCAGCAGGTCAATGTTTTTGCTGATCCAGATTGCCTTTTTCCGCCCCTGCCGCCAGTTGTCCAAGATAATGCCGGCCAGCTGCCGCCCCTTGCCCACGCCGGTACCGTCGCCGATGAAATAGCCGCGGCGGTTACCGTCCGGCAGAACCTGGCTATGGGCCTGCCCGGCATAGATAATGTTTTCCAGCTGCGCGTCAGAAAGCCCCCCGGTTTCGATCAATTCGCGGGGCAGGTTCGGCGTATAGGTAGCTGGCGGGGCAGGGACGGCGGCCATGGCCGCGCTCTCCACCAATGGGGCGGGGTGCTTTTTCGCTCCTTTGACAGTCAGCTTGGCGGGAATATACTCGGCGTAAACGCCGTTATCTTCTTTTCTGGCCTTTTGCCGTCCGGCAGGCTTTAGTCCCTGGTCGCCGGGTGCAGCGGCGTCAGCTCCACGCCGTTGTTGTTCAAGTTGGCCGCCGCCATTTCCAGCAGCAGGGATAGTTTGGCCGCTTTGGTTTTGGCCCTCTGTAACCAATCCAGCAGCACCGGGCCGTTGTACTCCTGTAGCGGGCTTTCCGTCAGCAGGCGGTATTGTTGATGCGGCTCCAGGCTTTCCAGCCACAGATACCCCGCTTCCGGCTCCACCAGGATGCGGTATAGGCTGTCCGCTTCTTCCTCGGTCACCGGGTCGGTTTCCAGTTTGCCCTTGCTTCGCCAATCCAGCGCTTCCACCAGCGCTTGCGCCAGGTACAGGCTGCGCTCCCTGTCTTCCGGTTTGCTCAGCAGGCTTTTCGCTACTTTTGAGAGCGCCCTCTCGTTCAGTTGTTCTAATGTTTGCGCGGTCATTTCTTATGCCCTCCAAAGCCCTTGGTATATCCTGCAAGGTCTGAAAAGTACCGGTAATAGTTTGGCCTTTTTGCGGGCCGGTCTTATCCATCACCACCAGCTGAATGCCAAAGGTGGTTCCATATTTGCGGTAGTTGCTGCCGTCGATGCTGATATTAGCCCGGATATCATAGGTCTGACGCAGCTCATCCCACCAGCTTTTGAAGCTGGGAGCGCTGTCAGCCATTCCTTTGCCCAGCACCGCCACCAAGCGCCCGCCGTCTTCCAGACGCAGCAAAGCTTGTTCAATATGCCGCTTGGCATTGGTGGTTTTGTTGACTGCCATCCGCCCCGCAGTAGCGGAAAAGGGCGGGTTCATCAATACCACGGTGGGCCTGACGCTTTCCGGCAGCACATTGTTCAGCTGCTCGGCATTCTCATTATAGACCTGGTCAAAGCCCAGGGTTTTCAACAAATCCAGCCGCCGCTTGGAAAGCTCGTTGACGATGACTTTCGCGCCCCAGGCTTTGGGGAAGATTGCCAGGCCGCCAATTCCGGCAGAGGGTTCGACCACCGTATCGCTGCCGGTGATATTGCCCAGCCAGGCAGCCAGATAAGCGATATTGGGGGGCGTGGAAAACTGCTGATAGCTTTCCATTTCCTCCGTGCGTTTGGTCTGCGTGGGCAGGAGATTAGCCAGCTTTTCCAGCTCCGCTATAACCTTGGCCGGGTCTTTTTCAGTGTTGAGATATTGAGACCTTTCCAGCAGGAACTTGTTTACCGCCAGTTCCATGGCGTCATAAGCGTCCTTGACGGTGTAGGCGCCGCTGGCCATTGTCCCGTCGTAAGCCCGGTCAGCTTCCTGGAACAGGACGCCGGAATTAAACTCGGTCCCCTTGCGTATGTACTTCCCGATCAGCGCGTCAGCCACCCGCTCATAGGCGGCGGTGTCGCCCGCGCTTTCTTCCGCCTCAATTATACCACTTTCTTCCTCAGCAGGCAATATCTCGCTGGCTTCCTCCTGGGGTTGCACCATTTCTGCATCATTCTGGCCGGCGGCATAAGCCGCAAACCTTTGCGGCTCCGTCAGGGCTGCGGCATGTTCTCCGCCTGCTTCTTCAATCTTCCGCCCATCCTTGCCCGCATTATAGAAATGGGCGAAACCGGCATAGTAAGCGGCGGTATCCGTCTTGCCGTCATATTGGTCTACAAAAGCCTTGCCGCCGTTTTCCCCGAAGTCAGCGGCCCTCTCCTGGATCACCTTTGCGGTTTCTTCCGATACTGGGCCAGGGCCGCCCTGGCCCCTCCCAGCCCTAGCGACGGCGGCAGGCGCAGGCGAAACCGCGCTCTCGCCTGGCCGCTGCATGGGCGGGCTTGCAAGGCCGGATGCGGGCATGTTTTGGGTTGGCGGCGGGGGAGGGGGTGCCGCGCCTGTATCGTTAATATCAATGGTCGGGCCTTCCGCCGCGCCCATTGGCAGGCGGGCGCGGTTTTTGATCAGCATGATCTCGTCATCCAGGGCGTTCAGCCCTTCGATGATATCGTCAATATACTGCTGCTGTCCGTCATAATAATTCTGGGAGATGGCTGTGCGGATGTCTTTGTTGATCTTCAATATTTCATCAAAGGCAGCCATCTTTTCCGTGTTGGTCATGTTGGTGTTGATGGTGCGGCCATACAAATCCTGGGTCTGCCTGACGGCGTTATCCAGGTAAGTCTTTTGGGCGGCGGTAGTCTTGACGGTACTGATCATGCCGGTGACAGCGGAGAAGATAAAAGCCGCCGTCAGGTCATGGGCAATTTGTTCCCTGTCCGGGCGCTGATCTTCCGGGTACAGGAAGTAGGTTGCCCCGGTATCGCCAGCGGCAAAAGCGGTACCGGCCAGCGTCTGCCGCAGCGCCTCCATGAAGGGGGTTTGCATCTGATGCTTCACCAGGAAGCCTTTGCCCAATGCCCCCACGGCGGAACTGAATACGCTGCCCACAGCGCCGCCCAGGGCGTTGATGCCGGTTTCCTTTGCCACATACCCCACCTGCCGCCAGGGGTCATAGTCCGCCTTTGTATAAGTCGCACCCATTTCAGCCGCAATTCCGGCCTGGTTTTCCTGGTATTCGTCCCACTCCTTACGGGTGGGGACATCGTCGGCAGCATGCAAACCGCCAAAAGCCCCAAAGGTGACGCCGCTATTGACGGCGGCCCGCACCCAGGGGGCCAGCTTGGCAAAGCCCTTAATAGCGGAAGTAGCGGCAGACACAGCCTGGTTCCCGCCGATCAATTGCGCAGCAGTACCCACCAGATTAGCGGTTTTGAAAGCGGCTGGCTGCGCGGTGTAAAGGCTTTCATAGGTGTTATACCCTTGCAGCATTTTAATCAGCTCGGCGTCATCCCCGTACATGGCCTTAAAGCTGTCCTCGTCCATGATCTCGCTGCCGGGCTTATTGAAAAAGTCTGAGAAGGGGATTGACGATGCTATACCCCCTGTAATGGCATTGGCGGTTTTTGATTTATTTTCCAAAGCGGCGGCCAGGGCCTTATATCGGTTAGCCTGCTGCTGTTCCTCAGACGATCCGGCTATCTGATCCCAGCCCAAAACATTCCGGGCCGCCTTGTTCAGCGTTTTGGCCGCCGCCTTGGCCTGCTTCTTCTGGTTATCATTCAGCTGCTTATTGGTAGCGGCAAGGGCTATCCAGTTTGACCAGCTGCCGGCGATCTCACTATCATCATAGGCGCCGGGAGACAGCTTATTCCTAATCCGCTGCCACAAGTTCAGGCCGGTGTCCTTTTCTTCAATATCGTTTTCCGGGGCCGGAACCACGGCGGAGGGTTTTTTCGCCGCACGTTGAGCCTGCACACGGGCAATCATAGCGTCAATATCCCAATCATCATCTTGACTGGTGTTCTTGTCCTGGCTGTTGACCTGGCTATTTTGATCTTTGCGGAATTCTTCTTCCACAATTTTGCGCCATTTTTCGGAATTTGCCATATGCGATTCTCCTATCTTCTGGCCAAGAACGCCTCGACCTCGGCTTGGCTGAACCCGGCGGCTCTGGCTGCCTGAGCAAACACGCGGTACAGCTCCGTACCGGGCTCGGCGCTATGCACACCGCGATTGCTGACACTAAATTGGCTTTGTGAATTCCTCCATATCTCCTCCAGTGTCGAATCTCCGACCCCGCCCCCATCGTCTCCGCCTTCCAGCCAGGCCTCATATTCTCTGTACACCGCAGTGATCGAGTTGTAGGCCACGCCGTACTTCTTATAATTGCTGGAAAGGAAAGTATACGGATTGCCGGAAGCCTTCATGGCTTCAAACAAATCGCCACCCTCATCGCCGCCGGAACCACCAGAGCTACCGCCCCCGCTGCTCCTGCTAGTAGTGGTCTGCGCCGCCTGATAAGCCGCGTTCAGGGTGGCGATCTCCTGGTCACTATACCCCAGGGCCTTATAGCCGGAGAAGTCGCCCAGGGCCGCCATGGTCTGGGCCTTATTCAGGGCCTGGCTGTATGCCGTCTCGTCACCGTAAATACGGCGGTTATAGCCCAGCTCATCCATGTAATTGGCCTGGGCCCGGTCATCGGAGAAGACGCCGTAATCGAAAGCCCGGTCCGTATTGTATTGCCCCAGCTGATCCTGGTACTGACCATAGGCGAACTGCTCCTGGCCCATCAGCAGGCCGATGTCGTTGCGGGCCATAGCGTCCTCGGCCTGGAATTTCGCCAGGGCCGCCTGGTATAGCTCGGGGATGATATCCGTAGCCCTGGACTTGGCATAGTCCCCTGCCTGGCTGGCTGCTGTGATGGCGGCGCTGGAGGGAATGCCCCCGGTCATGGCCGCATAACCGCCCAGGGTATCCGCCTGGGTGCGGTCAGCTTCCCGCATGGTCTGCTTCTTGATGGCGGAATACTGCGGGTCGGTGGTATAGTCGTAAGAGAAGGGGTCGCGGTTCAGCAGCGCCTGGGTCAGCTGCGCGATCTGATCATCGTATTTGGAAGTATAGGTGGGGGCGCTGGCATAGGAGAATTCCGCGTTCTGCTTGGATGATTTGGCCGCAGAGTTGATATAGTCCATGGCCGACGCGTAGATGTCATCATAGGCGTACTTTTGCAGGCCCTCTGTGTTCAGGGCCTTGTTCACTCTTTTCCCCAGGATGCTTTGCACCTCGTCGGCGCTGGCCCCGGAAGAAATCTGCTGCTTGATGATAGTCCCATAATCGGTATCATCCAGATATCCCTGATACTTGTTGGTGGTGCTGTAGCCTGAACCTTCGCTGGTGATCTTCTCATTCCGCTGCTGCTCATATTGGGCCGCCAGCTTGTAATTACCGGCAGCAACAGCCTGATTGATTAAAGCCTGGTAGTCGGTGTTTTTATCGTATGCCATGTTAATTCCCCCCTATAGCGCGCTGCCGGCGCTGACCTCGCGGGCCAGCGAATAGATCTGATACATACCTGTTCCCTCTATTTTCAGCCGGTAATGATCCACCCTTTTCAGCGGCACCGGCAAATAATAGCTTCGTTTTTCCGTGGCGGTAAGTGTCCGCACCGGCAGCCAGGCCCCGCCGTCATAGTTAATGAACAGCCGGATGCTGGCCCCGGCCTCCATGTCTATGCGGAATTGCAGCTTGACTACGCCCTTTTTGTCCGGGCTGCTGTTGTAGAAGTCGCCGAACTCCGCCAGGCTTTCCACGCTGGTTTCCGCTGTCCCGGCCACATCCACGGGCCTGCCCAAGGCCCACAGCTTACCATCAGCAGAGAGGGCATAGAGGTTGCGGCCAACATAACCGAAATCCAGCACCTGCAAGCCGTCTTCCCTGTGCCATATCCCTTTAGCGGTATCAAAGGCGAACAAATGCCGGCTGGTGATATCCGCCATGCTGACATAGTATTTCAGGCCGTCGCTGCCAGCCACAGCTCCATGGAAGCGGGCCGGGCCGAAGCCCTGGCCGATCTGGGCAGGCAGGCCGCCGCTGTAGGCCATCATCCCGGCGCGGGAGAGGTAATAAAGGACTTCCCCGGCAATAGCCAGGGAACGGCTGCTGCCCTCAGCCACGCCCAGGTCGCCGGTATCCTGCACCTGGAAATTAGACGGCTTGCTGCCGTAGACCTCATGGAGCATATTTTCCTTGAAAAACAAGGGATATCCTTGATAGCCGATGCAGCCGGTGAATTTCCCGGCGCTGCCCACATCTACAAAGAAGCTGTCCGTGGCCAAGCCCTCAAAGGCGTTCCAGTTAAAAGGGTCGCCCAGCTTGGAAGCATAGACGGTGTTATCCTTACAGCCCCAGAGCCGGTTCTTGCATTCGCATATGTAGTCCAGATCAGGTATAGTCCTGGCTACCTTCAAGGCCCCGCTTTCCGTGTAGGTGGTCCCGCTCCCCAGCGTAAATGACAGCTCAGAGAAGCGTAGATTCGCCCCGTCAATCTCCCGAATGATCGGCGTCTTGTTGTTATCCGGGTGGACGGTACAGCCGCTGATCGCCACCGCGTCCCCCACCCGGAAGTAGTCCGCCCAATTGACGTCCTCAGCATAGATGGTGTTGGCCTCCGCGTCCTCGCCGTAAATCTCGCCGTCCCGGAAGGTCAGGCTGCCGCCCGCCCAGGTCTTTTCCAGGTTATCCAGCTCCAAACCATTATCCACCCAGGCGCTGCCGTCCCACACGTAGATGCGGTAAGGGACGCCGCCGCCCACACCGTAGGCGTCGTACTTGGCAGGGCTGGTGATCCCGGCTTGCAAGGCCGCCAAATCAGCGTATACCCCCATGCGTTCATAGGTAGTATTCAGCATCATTTTATCCGGCAGGATAATGATGCGCCCGCCCATGGCCGCGAAGGTCTTGCGGCTGTCCGCCACATAACCCCGGAGAACCCCCTGATAATACAGGTCTGTCCCGTCCACCAGCAGCAACCCGTCCTTGGCAAAGAGACCGTTGGGCTTTTCCAGGGTCTGTACCAGGACGCGGGGCCGGCGGGGAGAAAGCAGCGGGTATTCGTCGCTGCTCATATTGGTCATGTCGTACAGCTCCCCCTCAGCGCAGGCATTGGTATGGTTATACCCGCCAAAAACGGTCTGCACGGTCTTTCTGATATTATCCCTGTTGACCATACTGGGCAGCTGCATTGCCATGACTTTTAACCTCCAAAGTTGACCAATCCGTCAAGAGCCTCCACTATTTCCATATCCAGGCTGATACCAGCCGCCGCGATATCGAACGGCTGGTGAGCCAGTTTGATCTCCGTTGCCCGGATTTCTTTCAGTTCACGGGTATAGTCCGCTGCCTGCCCGGCCGCGATAACAAATTGCCCAGGGCCTTGCATCACAGGCGCACCAGCTTCGTCTTTTTCTGCGTATTTCTCAATCAATGCCTGCTCCGCCTCGGCGAAAGCCCCCGCCTCCAGGTGCAGCAATTTTTTCAGGCGCACCAGGCGGAGGCTGTCCTCCGTGCTGAACCTGATTTTTTCCGCCTGCATGCGCCGGAGCGCCAGATAAGCGTCCAGCGCCTGCCCCATGGTGATTTTCATATTAACCTCCTATGGCGGCCAGCGCCGCCAGCTGTGTTTCTAGATCAGCCACCCGTTGGTAAAGGCGCTGGATCATGGCGGTATTAAGGGCCGTGAACTCCCCATAGCGCAGACCGTAAAAAGGATCATCGGCGCTATATCCCGTTGCCTCTGGGCTGATGACCAGCCCGGCAAAATCCAGAGTAGTCAATCCGCCCGATGTCAGCGCCGCTTCCACCTCCTGGGCAATGAAGCCGGTATGGTAGCGCCCGCTCCTGCCGTTGTTCATTCGGAAGTAACTAGGACGCAGGGCAAGGAAAAAGTCCTCGTACCGTGCCATGTTGGCAGCTATATCCTTTTTTAGCCGCATATCAGAGCCGATCAAGATATCTTCCGAAGCATAAATCCGGTTGGATGAACAATAGAATTCCGTGCCATCCGTCTGCAGCCGTACCCCAGCATCAGTAACGATCACATAAAAATCGCTGTCCCGTCCTTCCAGGAATACACCCCTGGTGCTGCCGCCGGTGCCATCATTACCATAGGCCGCGCCCATGGCTCCGTGCCGCCCTCCCTCCCCGTAGACAGTAAATAGGCCGTCCAGGTCAATGTAGTCTGCATAAATACTGCCGGTCTGGATATTATCGCCGGAGATCACCGTCATCCCGTCGCTCAAGTCATCGACAAATATCACCTCGCCGCCCAGGGTGATCTGACCGCTTGTGGAGATCAGCACACCGCCACGGTATAGCCTAAGCCTGCTATATCCGTCATAGTTGACGGTTTCCAGGGTGATGCCGTCCAGCGCCACATTAATCGCGCTCTGCACCTGCGTCCCGGTTTGGTAATTGTACCCCTGCACCGTCAGCAGTATCTGGCCCGCGCTCTGGCTGATGGCGGAGCTGACGCCACTCAGAGTGGCGTAAGTAGCCTGTACCGTGGACAGTATCCCCTGTGCGGTTACGCTGATGGCCGTTTGCATGGCCTCATTTGTCGCATAGGTCTGGGAAACAGCAAGCAGGATGCCCTCGGCAGTTACTTGCAGCTGCGTGGAAAGCCCGTTTTCAGCGTCCTCAATCTTGGCGTAGATGGGAGTAAATATTTTATCCCATGCTGCGTCGTTAAAGTTGTCCTCGTCCAGGTTTTCCAGGGCAAAAGTAAGCTGCTTCA
Organism: Bacillota bacterium; assembly: GCA_036733985.1. Classification (GTDB taxonomy): domain Bacteria; phylum Bacillota; class Dehalobacteriia; order UBA4068; family UBA4068; genus DAIMZM01. The sequence continues at coordinate 3,160 of DAIMZM010000077.1, read as the reverse complement.
CCAGGCGGCGCTGATTATCAATGATCGTTTGCAGCGCCGCCTGGGTGGAAGAACCGCTGATATCGTCTAGGCCGGACATATTCAGTTTGCTCAGGTCAATAGCCGCCATTTTATTTTACTTCCGCTTGATCAGCCTGGGCCGCTTCCTGACCGCGTCATAATCCACATCGTGTCCCGTGGCCGGGCCCACGTCCCGCAGTCTCACATAGTTTTCGCCCTCATACAGGATGGCGGGCATATGTTCGGTAGTGGTGGTTTTGCCGTCTACCACATCAATGGCGATATCTCTGATTTCCATATCTTCCTCCTCGTATTTTGGCAGGCCGTAGCCTAACACCAGTGACACATTCCGCCGCTTCCGCTCCACCGCGCCGCCATTGGTCTGGCTGACGCTGGATGTATTGCCTTCAATGGCGGTGATCACGCCGCCGCTGTAGCCGGTGACGATGCCCACATGATCTGATGTGCCGTTGGAATTGAAGTCATAAAACACGATATCCCCCGGCTGTGGGGTGTATGTCCATGGCTTGAATCTTCCCTGCTTTTTGAAGAAGTCCACCCCATAGGGTACATAGGAAAATTTGGGGATAATCTCGGTGCCGATCCCCGCCTGGGCCGCGCACCAGGACAGAAACATGGCGCACCAGGGCTGCTTGTCCGCGCCGTACCACTGGCCAAACTTATTTGAGCCGTTGGCCGCCTGCTTGTAACCGACTTCCTTAGCGGCAATCGCCAGGATTTTATTTTTCATTGATATACCTCCATTTCAGCGCATATAAAACCATGCGCCGCCCAATTCTAGGCCCTCTACGGGGCTTATATTAGGTCTAATTTTCTGGCCATCTAGCTGGGGTTTTGCACCTTTAACTCAATTTTCTGCAGTAAGGTAGCCGCCTCGATCTTGGCGGTCAGCCAAGCTTCAACATCCCCGACGATGGTCGGCAGGGCCTGCAGGGCAGCCGTGCCCATCAGCTCTATGGCCTTTAACCTTGCGGCCTCAAAGGCTTGCTTAGCGCTTTCTTCGTTCCACTCCCCGCTTGCTTTCATGGATAGGACAAAGGTCTGCATGGTTTCGGCCACGGCGGTTTCAATGGCGTCAACCGCCCTGTCGAAGTATTTTTGCATTTTTTCGTCGGTGGTTTTGCTTTTGTAATAGTTCGAGATAGCCCGGCCTCCCGCAATGATCATGGGAATAATAACCATCGATACAAGAGCCGGCAAAGCAATGTTAAGGATTTCAGATAAAGTCATGGTATGTAGCCCTCCTATAATTTCCCATTTACAGCCCCAGCTGCGCTAGCAAAAAGCCCACCAGGGCAGCTACCACGGCCCAGATCACCTTTTCCACCAGGCTGTCCCAGCGCTTAGCGGGCTTGCATTCCAGCGCTGTCACTTTGCCGTCCAGAGCGTCCACCTTACCGTCGATGCCATCCATCTTCTCGGCTAGATGGCCCTGGGTGTTAACCATGACTTTGACCGCAGTGGTAAGCTCGTTCAGGGCCTTGGTGTCCTGCTCCAGCTGGCTGATGCGGTGGGTGTTGGACTTGCAGCGCTGGTCGATCTCAGTAAGCTTGATGCTCAATTCCTCTGTGTTCATACCCCGCCCCCTCGTTTACGACTTCGCCTTGCTGATGCCGATCTCACTAGCCAGAGCCGATTCCCCCTTGGCTATTGCCGTCGCCTGGTATTCCTCTGCGCTGATCTCTCCGCTGATAGCCTGGTTGGCCGCCTGTAGCAGTTCCCGCAATGTTTCGGCTTCCGTGGGCTTGCCCATAAATACAGTGATGATCCCGTCCCGGTGGTCAACGATATCCCCAGCTATGCTGTATTCGCTCAAATCCTCCGTGTGGGTTTCAACGACGGTTTCATAGATGGGATTGCCGTCCGCGTCCACTGCCCCGGTGTCTGTTTCCCGCTGGGATTCGTACTCCCGGCGGTACTCCGCGTTGTCCACGAAAGCTGCCGCGATATCGGCATAAGCGCCGACCACCCTCAGCTGCCGCCATTCACGGGTAGCGTCTGCCCGGTGGATACGGTTATTCGTAGGTAAATCGGCCAGGTCGAAAGCCATGTTCTCGAAAACAATTTTATTTTGCATATGTCCTCCTTTACGCAGCAATATTTCCTGATGTATCAACAAGAGTATTAGTGGGAAGGACCAAAGCAGGCCGGACCCCGTACGAGTGGGAGCAGTAGTAGTTGTAGTAGCTGCCGTTGGTGTAGACGAGCCACGCGTACGTCGAGCTGGTGGTGTTCGGGGAGCGGAGCCACCAGTGGGTGGCGGTGCCACCAAGATAGCCGATTCGCTTGTTGTTGGCCGTTGTTCCCGTTCCGGCGTCGAAATAAGAGACCTTCGCGCCGTCAGCGGGGAAATACTGATTGTTGCTGCTGGTCCATCCCATCTCATATCCGGACAGAAGGAAGATTTTGGCCGAAAGGCCGCTTGCCCCGCTGCTGACGCTGGAGCTTGTTCCGCTTCCGGGGCGATAGGGGATTTTAACCTGCTTAATGGCGTTTCTGATGTTCGTCTCGAACAGGTTGATGAATGTCCCGTTCAGATATGAGTGAATCGTGCTTTGGGCATAATCGTTCACGTTGGAGTTATGCCATTGCCTGGTTTCGTAGATGTCTTTCATCATGAGCCATGTGCCGTTGCAGCTATCGTCGTAAATAGCCGATGGCTTTCCTTGGTGGATAATCAGAAACTCCCGGGGTGTGCCGTTGACATTTGCAAAAACGCTGCTGCCAACAGCGAAGTCGCCTATGGGCATCTCGGATATACCCCCCGACCACATACCCCCCCACCTCGCCGCCCTGCTCATGCCAAGCCTCCGTTTACCCCGAACACATTAGCCTCTCCCGCGATAATAGACACAGCCGCTTCGTACTGGTCGCCCAGCGTAAGAGAGGATGAAGCCCCATTAAGCGTTACCCCGCTTGGCGTCAGGCCAACATCCCCAGCCCCCCGACGTACGGCCGTGCAGTTAAACCCAGCGCCTAATCCGGACGGGATAGTGATGGTTATAGCGCTGGAATTGGTACACCATAGATGTTTGACATTGTGGGAGGCAGATAAGGTCAGGTTGGCGGTGACGGTGACGATTTCTATGGCTCTAGGGAGATAACTGTCTAGGGCAGAAGGGTCTGCATACTCCGTGCC
>DAIMZM010000076.1:0-12088 GCA_036733985.1 Bacillota bacterium | reverse complement strand
TGCTGTGGCCAAGCCAGGGGCTGGCTGCAAAGCTCCAGGCGGCTGACGCCCAATTGCTTCAGCAGTTCAACTTTGGCAAAAACCCCCGGGTATTGCCAGTGGGCCTGTAATTCCGGGCTGGGCGGAACCCAGGCCAGCTCAGCCCGTTGACCCTGATGCCAGATAGAACGGCGCTGATCAGCGGGCCGCAGGAATTGAGGAAGCAGCGGGTCTGTATGCTGTTCCGCCAGGAGCAGGCCCGCTGTCATCTGCCAGGGCAGGGCCAGGGCGTCAAGGAATTCCCGGCAAAAATACAAAGCGCCCCAATCGTTCAGGGCAAGCTCCGTTTCCGGGCCCCGTTCCTGACTGATTAATAGCCGCAGCAAGGGCTGCAGCAGGGCTAAGCCCGGCTCGTCCAGGGGCGGTATCACCAGGGTCAAGGGCTGCCTCGGCCAAGGCTGATCCAGCGCCTCCGCCAGCCAGGAGCGGCAGGCAGGATGGCCGATATAGCAGCGGCCCTCATAACCGTTGCCTTGTGTTGAGGCGGGGAACAGGCGGGCTGTGTTCATGTCAGGGCCTGCCTTTCCGCAGCCGCCGGGGGATAATAGCAGTTACAGGGGCCGAAGCGGCTTTGATAGAGGTCCCGGCGCTGGCTGTCTGTGGCCAAGGCCAGGGCTGAACGGAGAAAATCCAGCTTTTCCAGGCGGGCCGCCAGGGGCAGGCCTCTGCCGCCGAATTTGCCGACGCTGATTCCCGCGGCTGCCAGGGCAGGCAGGCTGCAGGCGGCGCAGGCCGGCGGCTCATTGGGCTTCCGTCCCAGTTCCTGGCAAAGATGATGGCCGGAGCCGCTGATATCGTGGCTGGCAATGGTCAGCGTGGCCGGGGCCCCGTCGTCCCGGCAGGCATAGCCCATTCCATGGATGCCCCGGCAATAGCCGTCGATCAGGGGGCAGCCGTCGTCCAAGACCATGGCCTCGTATTCCAGACCGGGAACCTGGGCCAGCATCGGCTGGAGCCGGGCAGGGGAGAGGAAGCGGGGCAGCACCACCCGGTCCGCGCCCAGGCTTTGGAAGAAGCGGAGGGCGGCGGAATTGGCCCCAACCGCCAGCAGGGAGAGGGACAGGCGGAGGGGCGGGACCAAGGCTTTGACCTGTCTCAGCAGGGCCAGGTCCCGCAGGATCAGGCCGCTGCCCCCGGCTTTGGCCCAATCTTTGGCCAAAGCCAGCAGATAGGGGTATTGCGGCGGGCTGTAGCAGCTGTTCAGGGCCAGCCAAATCGGCGCGCCGGCTTGACCGGCTGTGGCGGCGATTTGGCACAAGCTCTGGCGGTCAGCCACATTGGCCGTGCCCTGGCGGCGGCTGGCGCTGTCATGATCGCCCCAGCGACAGGCCCATTCCCCATCCAGATAGCCGCAGTAAAACTCAGCCGCGCCCGCTTCCAGCAGCGGTTGGATGTCCTCAGCTTCCGTAACCGGCAGCGCAAAACGCATGCAAATCCTCCCTGATCTGGCTGATATCCGGTACTTGCCCCTGGAAGACAGCCCGGTGACATTGTGCGTCCATGGCTGCCAGCAGCTTTTTCAGACGCTCCGCTTCGTCCCCCCCTGCCAAATGCTGGCGGCAGCAAGCGTTGGGCAGCAACCCGGCGGCCTGGACCCAGAGGGGCAGCAGGGGCGACAGCAGCTGCGCCAAATCCCGGTAGGCAGCGGCGGCCCGGGGCGGCAGGGCCATTGGCCGGGCCGGGCCCTCATTGCCCAGGGCCTGATAGAGGCGGCTGCCGGGAAACAAGATCAGCCGGGACAGGGCGGCTTTGGGATTCAGCAGGCCCTGCTCCCGGAGTATCGCCATCTGGGCCAGGGCTGCTTCCGGGCTGCTCTGGTCATGCCAGAGGATATAGCCTGCCGCCGTCTCAATGCCCGCGGCCCGGCAGCGGCCCAGGGCCTGCAGCACCGCTGTCGTGTCCAGGGGCTTGCCCCAGCGCCGCAGCGTGGCTGGATCCAGATTTTCCAGACCGGTGAAGATCCGGCAGAGCCCGGCCCCACGCCAGCGTTTTAAGTCCTCCAAGCCGGCTTGGCAAAGCTGGCCGGGCCGCAGTTCCAGGGAAAAGGCAGCCTGAAGCCCCCGTTCCCTTAAGGCGGCAGTCAGCGCCTCCAAGCGGGAAAGGGGGCCGAAGTCGTCGTCCACGAAATTAAAAATAGGCGGATAGCGCTCTGCCAGAGCCGCCATTTCCGCCACCACCAGGGGGATGTCCCGGGGGGTATGGGTAGGCCCGGGCAGGCCCGGCGTGGCGCAAAAAGCGCAATTACCGCCGCAGCCCCGGGAAGCGCGGAGATTGATCGCGCCGCCTAAGCCCAGGTATTGGTCAAGCCTGTCCCGGCTGGGCCTGGCCCAGGCATCCGGATGCAGCGGTTCCCTTGGCAGGGGCTGCCCCAGCAGCAGGGCGGCCAGGGCCCCTTCCCCTTCCCCCCGGATCAGCGTTGCGTCCTCTGGGAACAGGGCCCTGGCCCGGGCCCAATCCGTGGTGACGAACAGCCCCCCGGCCCAGCAGCGGCGCCCCGGCTGCTTCAATAATTGCCAGAGCTGCAGCGCGTCCGGGGCTTCCCCGGCGCTCATCAGGGAAAAGCCCAGATAGTCCGGGTCATAGGCCCGGATCGCCGCCAAGGCGTCCCGGCCCAGGCGGGCGTCCAGCTGCCGGTCAAAGACCTGGCAGTCAAAGCCCAGGCTGCGCCCATAACCGGCCAGGGCTTCCGCGCCCAGGGGTTCCTGGAATTCCAGGCCTTCCCCCAGGCAAAGGGGGCGCACCAAAGCGACCCGTCCCCTCATTATTGGCTGGATTTGGCGTTGAGATAGGCTTCCAGCGCCGCGATATCCGGGTCGCCCTCCCCGTAAACCGCGGTGTTCAGCTCATCTAAGCCCATGAGCACAGTATGAAAAGCATAATCATATTCCGCCGCCGCAACCATCGCTTCCAGCATCGCCGGATCCACCCCTGCCGCGCCGTAGATAAAGCCGCCGCTATTGGCCAGCTCTTCATCGCTCAGCTCCATATCCATGTAGACCGCGTTGTAAAGAATGGCTTCCAGGGTCTTGGTATAATCGCCAGGCAGTTCCTGGGCAGCGGCGGCCAACTGGGAGAAATAAGACCAGCCCCCGGTTTGGTCAAAGATCTCCTGGCTGGAAATGCCGTTGGCATGGGCGGCCACCAGCAGATTTACCCAATAGCCATAGGTAGTGGGGAATTCAGCCGTCAGGCCCCGGAAGATCTCCAAGGCTTCGCTGTTTTCTTCCAGCTGCAGCAGGGTCAGGCCCAGATTGTTGCGGTAATCCGGTTCGGCGGTGTCTTTCAGGGCATGGCGGTAATAGGCCTTCGCCAGGGGATAATCAGCGGCCTGATAAGCATCGTTGCCGCCGAGAAAGGCCTCCCAGGCGGTGAGGTTCTCATCAATGGCCGGCGCTTCCGCCGGGGCTGCCGCTTCCACTGCCGGGGCCTCCTCTGCCGCGGGTAGGGCTTCCTCCGCCACCGGAGCCGGGTCAGCCGGTTCTGCTTTGCCCCGGTTGATCAGGGCGCGGACGCCGAAAACAATGCCGGTGGTCAGCAGCCCGCCTGCGATCAGCAAGATCAGGCAGCCTAGGAATACGCTTTTTCCATTGCTCATAGCCGGCCTCCTTAATGCACAGGCACACAGGTGCAGACCTGGTTGCAGGAGCAGCCGCCGCTGCTGTAGCTCTGGCAGCTGCATTGGCTGTCGCAGGTGCAGGTGGTGTAGCCTTCGCAGCTGCATTGGCTGTTACAGGGGCAGGTGCTGGTTTGGCTATCGCAGGTGCAGACGGCGTTGCAGACGCAAACCTGGCCGCCCACCACCCGGCCCTCAGAGCCCCGGATGCCCCCATCCGGGTGCATGGCGGTATCCTCTCCCTCCGCCCCGGCGAAATAGGTTTTCATGCCCGGCTTATACACGCTTTGCCCATTGACGATGATCTTCACTTCCGGCTTGGGCAGCTTGGCTTGGGCTGCCTGCTCCTGGATGCGGTCGTTTGCGCTCATGGATTGTCCTCCGTTTCCGTTGCCCCTAGGGAAGCTGATAGCTGATGCAGGGTGATGGCCCGGGTGATGCGGCAGCGCCCGCTGCCCCGGTGGTCTGCCGGCGCGTCGTTTTCCAGCAGCTTGGCCGGGCAATCCCCGGCGCAGTGGTATTTGCAGAAGCAGTCCCGGCATTGGGGCATATGGGGCACGGTCAGGCCATGCAGGGCCGCCATTTTTTCTCGGTCAAACACATAGCGATGTCCGGTGAAATCATAATGGCCGTAAATAAAGCGTTCCCCCCGGGGATCGCTGGTCTCGCAAACTTCGTAGCAAGCGGTGACCAGGCCCTCCGCCGTGACCACAAAGGAGTTGCGGCTGACCGCGCAGAAAGTGGTGGTAAGATGCTCTTGCCGGGCCGCGGAAAAGACCAGCCGGGGGCTGCCCTTGGGCAATGCCGCCAAGGCGGCTAAAAAGCCTTCCAGGAATTGGGCCGTATCCGGCGTATGTTCGCCGCTGGCCAGGCAGCGGCCGCATTCCCAGGCCGGCTCGATATGGAGCTGGCGGCAATGGGGATAGCGCTCCGCCACAAAGAGGGCTATGTCCTTGAGCCGGGCTACGCTATCCGTGGTCAGGGTGGCCCGGATGCCGTAGTTTTTGCCTGCCGCGTCCAGCCGTCTCAGGGTCTGATCCACCGCGCTGAAGCTGCCCCGGCCATTGGCGAAAGGCCGCTGCCGGTCCTGCAGCTCCGGCAGGCCGTCGAAGCTGATGTTCACCCCGTCGAACCAGGCCAGCAGAAAGTCCAGCTGCTCTTTGCTCAAAGCGCCGTTGGTGGCGATGGTCAGCTTGCTGGCCAGGCCCAGGGCTTCCCCTTTTTGCCGGGTATAGGCGCAGATCTCCTGGAGCAGGGGGAAATTGACGAAGGGCTCCCCGTTGCCATGAAAGCCCACCACAAAATCCCGGTTGCCCTGTTCTTTCGCATTGGCGGCCACATAATCCACAGCCGCCCGGGCCGCTTCCGGCGCTAAAGCATGGCGGGGGCCCTGAGCGGCGGCATAACAATAGCGGCAGCGGAGATTGCAGCCGTCAGAGGGGAAGAGGGTAACTTGCACCGGCTTTTGCCAGGGGTCGTCCTGGGGCGGTTCCGCCGGCTCGAAGAAGCCATGGCTTTCCAGCAGGGCGATGACAGCCTGATCCGCCTGGTCCAGGGGCAAGCCCTGCAGGCGGCGGCCGACCGAGCCCACCGCGGCTTCATTGAGCCTGGCGATCAGGCGGCGCAGGGGCGCGTAGAGGATGGGGCCTTCCCCATCCCGGAGCACAAACAGCTCAAGCTCGGGCTTCAACCAGATTCACCTCGATCTTGTTTTGCAGATACCCGGCCTGGCCTAGGGTAATGAAAAAAGCGGCGGCAGCGGCGGCTTGCCCTTCGCATTGGGCCAGGGTAATGATCCGGGCCAGGGTATGCCTGCCGTCGGCATAGCGCAGCAGCCGGTTGCCGCTGTGATTGACCTGGAAAGCCAGGAGGCCCCGGACATAAACATCAGCGCCGTGGGTCACCGTTTCCACAGTCAGCCCCTCAGCCAGCAGCGGCCCTACCGCGTCTTCCGGCCCGGGGGAAAGCACCCGGATCAGCCTGTCCAGGCTGAAGCCCAGACCGCAGCTGATGACCAGCCCGGCGGCGCCTTTCAAAAAATCCCTGCGTTTCATATCAGTTCTCCTCCAGCGATTTATGCAGCCTTAGGCCGGGAAACAGTAAAGCGGGCAGGCAGCAGGCCAGGCCGCTGACCAGGGCGGCGGTTTGCCAAACCGTATAGTAGGCGGCGGCGGAAATAACGGCTCCGGCCGTATTGCCGTGATGATGCCAGACAGCCACAAAAAGAGGGGTCAGCTTCAGGATAAAGAGCAAGACCCCTGCGCTAAACAGGAAGCCCGCCAATAAAGCGAACAGCAGCAGGCTCCGCCTTTCCCCAGGCCAGAGGCCGGGCCAGGCAAAGCGCAGCGCTTCCAGGAGCAGCAGAGGGGAAAGCAGCGTGATATCCAAGAGCAAGGCCAGACGCAGCCGGAGCAGCAGGCCGTCGGTGATCTGGTAAAGATGCGCCTGATAGCCGAAACGGCTCAGGGGCTGAAAAATCCGGGGCAGCACCAGGGGGGTGGCCAGAAAGGCCGGGATCAGCAGGAGTACCAGGGCCAGCAGGCAAATCAGCAAGCGGCGGCGCAATTCCGCCAGATGGTCTTCCAGGGACAGATCCTTATCCATGGGCCGCATCCTCCTTGGCCTTGGCCCGGCCCAGCAAGGCCAGCCAGAGTATGGAGAGCTCATAAAGCCCGGCAAAGGGCAGCATCACCAGGAGCAGGGTCAGGGCGTCCTGGGTGGGGGTGAGGATGGCCATCAGGATCAGCGTCAGCAAATAGACCGCCTTCCGCTGGCGGCGGAGGGTTTGGGCCTCTACCAGCCCGGCCCGGTAAAGGATCAGGGCCAAGAGGGGTTCCTGGAAGAGCAGGCCGGTGATGATCATGAACAGCAGGCAAAAGGAAATATAGCCGGAAATGGTGATATGCAGCGGATAATCCCTGCCTAAGATCTGGGCCAGCATGGGGATGGCCGGGGGCAGCACGGCCAGGCGGGCAAAGGCCGCGCCGCCGCTGAACAGCAGCAGGCTCAGCCCGGCCCAGCCCGGGGCTTTTGGCTGTTTCAAGGCTTTCAGCACCAGCAGCAAGAGGCCGGCGGCTGTGGCGGTTGCGGCAATGGCCAGGCAGAGCAGCAGCCGGGCCCAGAGGGCTTCCGCCACCATGGTTTGATACAGCCGCCCAGGCAGCAGGCCGGCCAGGTCGGCAATAAGCAGGGGAGACAGGGGGTAGCAGGCAGCGGCCAGCAAAATAAAGAGCAGGGCCAGGCGGATGATCCGGCCCCGCCAACGGCTGGCCAGAGCCTGTAGGTTATCCATCAGCCTGTGCCGTCGCCTGCCCGATCTTCGCCGGCAGCCTCTGTTTCCGCCTGGACGCCGGCTTTATCGCTGAAGGCGCCGCGGAATTCCCGCAGAGCCTTGCCCAGGGCAGAGCCCACGGCCGGCAGCTTCTTGGGGCCGACAAAGATCAAAACCACCGCCAGGATGATCAGCAGTTCGGGTAAGCCGATGCCAAACATATGTATCAACCCCCATCCGCGTCAATGACGCTTCGCGTCTGTTTATTGGGAAAAATTAACATAGTTTATACTGAATTTTATTGTATTGACTTTTAGCCTATTTGTCAATGATTAAGCTAAAGAGAATCGCATAAGCTAAAGAGAATTGAATAAGGTAAAGAGAATCGAAGCCCGCTGCCCGGGTTGGGAAAAGGGAGCCTCCGGCCCGGCTTTTCCAGCCCTGCCATTTGCATTTACCGGCAAAGCGTGGTATGATAGGTGATACTAGGTGATAATGATATACTGGCTGGAATTTTGATCTATGGGCCAGCGCCGCCAGTGACCGGGGGGCTTTCCGGCTGCTAGGGGCGCTGGGACTCATCGCGTCCCTCCGGCCAGGCCAGGCCCGGGGAGGTGCAGGCGCATGAAACAGGCTTTTGTTTTGACGGTCCGGGATGCTTTACGGACGCTGGGGATTTCCGCTGCCGCCTGCCTGATCTGGCTGCTTCTGAACCGGCTGGGCCTGGGCGGCCTGGGTCTTTTACTCTGGGCCCTGGCCGTGGCGCTGGCGGCCCGCCTGAGCTTGGGCTATTTTTGGGGCGCCGCGGTAGCGCTGCTGGGCGCAGGCCTGCTGGCCCTGGCGGATTTGCCCGGCCTGGGCCCTAAAGCGGGGGTATGGGCCGTCAGCTGCCTGTGCTGGCTGGCTCTGGCTTTCCTCTTTGGCCCAGCCCCGGCCCCAGCCGGGCCCAAGGCCAAGACCCTGGCGGAGCCGGACTTGATCCGGGCCTTGGCCCATGATTTTCGCAGCCCGCTTACGGCCATTTCCGGCGCGCTGGAGGCTGCGGTGGAAAAAGAGGGGGAATTGAGCGGCCGGGAAAGGCTGGATCTGCTCAAGGCTGCTCAGGACGAAACCCAATGGCTGACCCGCCTGTCTGAAAATATTCTGGCCCTCAGCCGGATCACCGGCCAGGCCGGCCTCAATCAAGGCCCGGAAGCGGCGGAGGAGATCCTGGCCGGGGCCCTGGAGCAATTCAAGCGCCGTTTCCCTGCTATTGCTGTCAGCGTCCGGATGCCGGCCCAGCCGGTCTGGCTGGCTGTGGACGGGATCCTGATCCGTCAAGTGCTGATCAATCTGCTGGAAAACGCCGCGCTGCATGGAGAGACCGTCAGCAGCATCCGGCTGGAAGTGGCGGTTGTTGGCCAAAAGGCGGTTTTCACGGTCCGGGATAATGGGGCGGGCCTGGACCCGGCCCTCTTGCCCCGCCTTTTTGCGGAAGATTTGCCCGGCCTGGGCCCGGCTGGGGCGGGCCGGCGGATGGGCCTGGGGCTAAAGGTCTGCGCCGGCATTATCCAGGCCCATGCCGGGCGGATCTGGGCTGCCAATAATCCGGAGGGCGGCGCCAGCTTCAGCTTTGAACTGGCAGCTTTGGAGAATTGTGATGAAGAATAGCAATTATACGATTTTAGTGATTGAGGATGATACCGGTATCGGCAATTTCCTCAATACCATCTTAAGCGCCAACGGCTACGGCGTGATCCGGGCCAAGGATGGGGTGGACGGCATGATGATGATCACCTCCCATTGCCCGGATCTGATCCTGCTGGATCTGGGTCTGCCGGATGTGGATGGCAACAGCATCATTAAATCCGTGCGGGATTGGTCCCGGATCCCCATTATTGTGGTTTCCGCCCGCTGCCATGAGAAGGATAAGGTGACGGCCCTGGACGCCGGCGCGGATGATTATGTGACCAAGCCCTTTGGCAGCGCTGAATTATTGGCCAGGATCCGCACGGCGCTCCGGCATGCCGAAGCCAATGTGGCTGCCCTGGAAATGCCCGTGGCGGGCCTGTTCCACTGCGGCAGCCTCTCTGTGGATTATAATAAGCGCCGGGCCTATGTGGACGGCGCGGACGCCCGCCTGACCCAGAACGAATATAAAATCCTGGCCCTGCTGGCCCGGCACGCGGGACGGGTGCTGACTTATGACCATATTATCCGGGCGGTTTGGGGCCCCAATTTTGGCGGCGATAATCAGATCCTTAGGGTCAATATGGCCAATATCCGCCGGAAAATCGAGCCGAACCCGGCTTTGCCCCGGTATATTTTTACCGAGATGGGCGTGGGTTACCGCATGGCTGAGGAGGATTAAAATTCCTTGGCCAGGCCGCCGTTTTCAGCCTGGGAACGTCTAAAACAAGGGGCTTCCTAATATTAGGAAGCCCCTTGTTTTAGACGTTTGTTTTACCCTGCACCAGGCTTAGTTCTTGGCCTTGGACGTGACCTTGTTCAGCACCAGGATGCTCAAGATCAGGATCAGGGTGACGATAAAGATGCCGAGAAAGCCTTTGCCCAGATAGGGCAGGGTGTAGAAGAACAGGCCCGCGGGATCAGTCGGTAACATATGGTCAGCTCCTTTCCCTTAACCGAAGAATGTAAGGATCATGCCGCCGGCGATAACTGAAGCGATCTGGCCGGAAACGTTGACGCCCACCGCATGCATAAGCAGGAAGTTCTGATTATCCTCAGCCAGCCCCATTTTGTAGATGACCCGGGAGGACATGGGGAAAGCGGAAATACCGCAAGCGCCGATCATGGGATTGATCTTATGCTTCAGGAACAGGTTCAGCAGCTTGGCAAAGAACACGCCGCCGATGGTGTCGAAGATGAAGGCCACCAGGCCCAGGGCCAGGATCATCAGGGTATCCAATCTGACGAAAGCTTCCGCGGTCATTTGTGAAGCCACGGTGAGGCCTAAGAGCAGGGTAATCAGGTTCGCCAGGGCGTTTTGCGCCGTTTCCGACAGGGAGTTCAGCACGCCGCATTCCCGGATCAGGTTGCCGAACATCAGAAAGCCGATCAGGGCCACGGAACGGGGCGCCACAATACCGGCTACCGCCGTCACCACGAGGGGGAAGAGGATGCGGGTGGTTTTGGTCACCTGCGTATTCTTGCTCTCCATGCGGATCAGCCGCTCTTTTCTGCTGGTGATCGCCTTGATGACCGGGGGCTGCACAATCGGTACCAGGGCCATGTACGAATAGGCCGCCACCATGATTGGCCCCAAATAATTAGAGTGGAAATAGTTAGCGACGAAAATCGAGGTGGGTCCGTCCGCAGCGCCAATGATGGCGATAGAGGCGGCGTCTTTCAGGTCGAAACCCAGCAGGGTGGCCATGGCCAGGGTGAAGAAAATACCAAACTGGGCTGCCGCGCCGAACAGCATCAGCTTCGGATTGGAAAGCAAGGGTCCGAAATCGATCATGGCGCCGATACCGATGAACAGCAGTAAGGGAAACAGCTCATTGGCGATACCGGCATTGAACAAGACATTGAGAATCCCGACTTCAGCCCCTTGGGTGACGGCGCCGGACAAGGGCAAATTGACCAGAATCGCGCCAAAGCCCATGGGGAGCAATAAAGTTGGCTCCATGTCCTTCTTGATCGCCAGATAAACCAGGATCGCGCCAATAGCCCACATCACAACCTGTTGCCATTGAATGTTCAGCACATTTTCAAAGATTGCTTCCATCGTCACTACCCCTCATTAAAATATTGAAAGCGTTAAGAACAGCGTGGACATCAAAGAAGATACCAGAGACACCACGGTGATCTGCGTATTGATGGAAGGGCCGGCCGTATCCTTAAAGGGGTCGCCAACCGTGTCGCCAACCACGGCAGCCTTATGGGCAGTAGAACCCTTGCCGCCTTCGTGCCCGGATTCCACATATTTCTTGGAGTTATCCCACAAGCCGCCGGAATTGCTCATGAACAGCGCAAATAATAAGCCGCTGACAATATTACCGCACAGGAAACCGCCCAAGGCTGTCACGCCGCCCACAAAACCAACAACAAGGGTGGCAACGATAGCCATCAGGCCCGCGGGGATAAGTTCTTTAATCGCGCCGGTCGTAGCAATTTCAATACATTTGTCATATTCGGGGAAAATACCGGGTTTACCTTCTTTGAGTCCAATTATTTCAATAAACTGACGATGGATTTCCGCTACCATACGCTGGGCATTCCGGTCAACGCCCAACATCAGCATGGCGGAGAACACTGCCGGGATGGCCGCGCCTACCAAAAGGCCGAAGAAAACCAGGGGATCCATGATATCGAAATTGCGGATGCCGGCCAGGCCCAGCTCGGCGGCGGCGGTATTGACCTCGCTCATAAACGCGCCCAGCAGGGCGATCACCGTAAGGCCCGCCGCGGAAATGGCAAAGCCCTTGGTGACGGCTTTGACCGTATTGCCAGCGGAATCCAGCTCATCGGTGATGGCCAGGACTTTTTCGCCCAGGCCGCCCATTTCAGCCAGGCCCCGGGCATTGTCCACAATGGGGCCGTAAGCGTCGTTGCTGACGATCATGCCGACGATGGAGAGCATGCCCACTGCGGCCATGGAGATACCGAACAAAGCGTATTCCAGGGCATAAGCGGCATTGATGGGCTCGCAGAGCTTGTAAGCCGCCAGGGCGGAAACGCCAATGCCGATCATGGCGGGCAGCACGCTGAGCAGGCCGTAGGAAATACCGGAAAGAATGGTGAAAGCAGGCCCGGATTTGCTGGCCTTAGCCACGAAATGCACCGGCTTCTTGGAGTCGTCGGTGAAATAATCGGTGGTAACGCCGATAATCACGCCAACCATCAGGCCGACCACGCAAGCGCCCCAAATCTGCCACTCAAAGCCAAAGGCAGCGGTGGCGATGGCGGTCAGCACGATATAAATGGCCGTGGTCACATAGGTGCTGGAATTCAGGGCCTTGGTGGGGTTGCCGTTCTTGCCGATACGGGCGGTGATGACGCCGATGATGGAAGCCAGCAGCCCTAAGGCGGCAAAGCAGAAGACCATGGAAACATTGATCAGGCCGCCGATGAAGTTATCGATGGAAGCGGCCAGAACCAGGGCGGCAGCCATGGCCGCCACATTGGAATCGAACAGGTCCGCGCCCATGCCGGCCACGTCG
>DAIMZM010000075.1:0-12268 GCA_036733985.1 Bacillota bacterium | reverse complement strand
AGATGAAGCGGCATCCCCTGGCCAGGTGCATGCGCATTGATAAGATGACCCTGGCCGCCCTGGAGGCCACGCTCAGGCTGTATTTGGACCCGGCTGTGGCGAAAAGGGAAATCCCCACGCTCCGGATGCTGAATGAAAAACCCGAACGTATCCGGGCCAAGGCGGAACAGCTGCAAGTCCTGGTTCAGGCCGGGAACGCCCGCCTGGATTTGCGGATCGTTGACAGCCTGGGGCAGGTGGGCGGCGGCTCCGCCCCCAGTGAAACCCTGGCGTCAACCGCCTTGTCCATCGCCCCTGACGGCATGACTGTTGTGGAATTTGAAAAAAGGCTGCGGGAGCTTGATCTGCCCATTGTGGGACGGATTTTCAAGGACCGGCTGCTTTTGGATCTGCTGACCGTAGACGAACAGGATTTGGCCTATCTGGCGCAAGCCCTGATTGCCTTAGCCTGCCTTTAATATATTCTGATCTTAAGTAAGGGTGCGTCATGAAAAATATCATTATCGGTACCGCCGGACATGTGGATCATGGTAAGACCCTGCTGATCAAGGCGCTGACCGGCATCGATACCGACCGGCTCAAAGAGGAAAAAAAGCGGGGTATTACCATCGAGCTTGGTTTTGCCTATTTAGACCTGCCCGGCGGCGCCAAAGCAGGGGTTGTGGATGTGCCGGGGCATGAAAAGTTTATCAAGAATATGCTGGCCGGCGCAGGCGGCATTGACCTGGCTTTGCTCATTGTGGCCGCCGACGACGGGGTCATGCCCCAAACCCGGGAGCATCTGGGTATTTTGAGCCTGCTGGGCATCAAAAACGGCGTGATTGCCCTGACCAAGACGGATTTATGCGACAGCGAATGGATCGAGATGGTCGGCGAAGATGTGCGGGATCTGGTGGCAGGCACCTTTTTAGAGGGCGCGCCCATTATCCCGGTTTCAGCTTATACGGGCAGCGGTATCGACAGGCTGCGGGAAGCGCTCTATGATCTTTGCCAAAAAGCGGCGGAAAAGGATACGGCAAAGCCTTTCCGCTTGCCGGTTGACCGGGTATTCACCATTGAGGGCTTTGGTACGGTGGTCACCGGCACTCTGATCGAAGGCCGGCTGGCTGAAGGCGGCGAGGTGGAGATCTATCCGGCGCAAATCAAGGCGCGGGTCAGAAGCGTTCAGGTGCATTCCCGTAGCGTTGGGGAAGCTTATGCCGGGCAGCGGGTGGCCATCAACCTGGCCGGCCTGAAGAAGGAGGATATCCAAAGAGGCGATACCCTGGCAGCCCCCGGTTCCCTGGAAAATACCATGATGGTGGATGTTAAGCTCAGCGTCTTAAAGGACAGCCCCCGTACCCTTTTAAACGGCACCCGGCTGCATTTTTACCATGGTTCCCGGGAGACCCTCTGCAAGCTGGTGCTTTTGGA
This sequence comes from Bacillota bacterium, assembly GCA_036733985.1. Lineage (GTDB taxonomy): Bacteria > Bacillota > Dehalobacteriia > UBA4068 > UBA4068 > DAIMZM01. The sequence continues at coordinate 10,855 of DAIMZM010000075.1, read as the reverse complement.
GGGGGACGCCCTGCCCCCGGGCGGCTCGGCTTATGCCCAGCTCAGGTTTACCGAAGACGTCGCCGCCAAAAGGGGCGACCGCTTTGTCCTCCGTTTTTACTCGCCCCTGGAAACCGTGGGGGGCGGCGTTATTTTAGAACCCAACCCGGCCAAGCATAAACGGGGGCAAGAAAGCACCCTTACCGCCCTGGCTGTGAAAGAAAGCGGCAGCGCCCTGGACAATCTGCTCCAGGCCGTCACCGACGCCTCCCCTCATTTCACGCCGCTTAATGAGGTGAAAAACCGGCTCCTCCTCAGCGATGAAGCTTTCCAACAGGGCCTGGCGGCGCTGACCACCGGCGGCAAAGTGGTGATGCTGGGCCAAAGACATGGGGTCAGCAGCCAATACCTGGATAAAATCGCCGTAAAGGCCCAGGGCATCCTTCAGCATTATCATGGGCAGAACCCGCTTTTGCCGGGCATGCCCCTGGCGGAGTTCCGCAACAAGCTGCTGCCCGGGCGGGAGCAGCCCCTGGCCGACAAGCTGATCATGGCCCTGGCGCAAGCGGGCCGGGTCAGACTGGATAATCAAACCGTTGCCCTGCCCGGCTTTGCGGTGGTATACAATGATAAGCAAAAGGAGCTGGCTCAAAGCGTGGCTCAGCTCTATCTCAAGAATCTTTTCCAGCCCCCGGAGCCGGATGAAATCGCGGCCGCCTTTCCTAAAGATAAAAGCGCCCTGAAGCAGATCATTGACGCCATGCTGAAAGAGGGCCTGCTGCTACCGGCCACGCCCCAGCTTTGCTTCCACAAGGAAGCGGCGGCCCAGGCCCTGGCCATCATTCAGCGGGAAGTAGCGGAAAAGGGGGAAATCACCCTGGCCGCTTTCCGGGATCAGGCCCAGACTTCCCGTAAATACGCCCTGGCCCTGCTGGAGTATTTCGACAGGCAGGGCATTACCAAAAAGGTGGGCGAAGGCCGGGTTTTGCTGAAGAAGCCCTAAAGCCGGATTTTACCGGGGCAGCGCCTAAAGCGCCGGTATAGATACTGGCGCTTTTTTGCTTTATTGGGTTAAAGCTTTCCCATATTTTATTTGCGGTTATTGCGCTTTATTCCGACTATTATTAGAAAATGTCTGAATGTGTTCATCAGAAATTCAGGGAACCTGGCCGGGTTTACGCCGTCTAAGGAGAAGAGCAGGGGATGGGGAAGAACCCGGCTGTCTGCGGGAAAAGTTCCCTGCCGTATTTTGTCTAAGGAGGACAAAGCTATGAAGAAAATCGCCTTAATACTGATGCTGGTTGTTTTAGTCGCCGCGCTGGCCGCTTGCGCCCAGCCCAATGACGCCGGCCAGGAGCAGCAGGATAATTCCGGCCCCACTCAGAACGTGGATGATCAGAATGCCCAAACTCCTGACGAAAACAACCAGGAGGAGCAGCCTGCCGACGTTGACGGTACTGAACTGCAGAGCGCCGGCGGCAGCTACAACGGCCAGGTGGATAACAATTTCATTGAGATCAAAGTGGACGGCGTTACGGAAAATGACGGCGCTCAGGTCTTCATGCTCTCCGAGGAGCTGAAAAGCAGCTTCGAAAGCCTGGACCTGCAAAGCGGCGACCAGGTGGCCTTCACTTATTTGGTCAATGAAAGCGGCCAGAATCTGCTGGTGACCCTGGAGAAAAAATAGCCGTTGGCTAAACGCCAAGGCTTAAGCACTGCTAAAGCGCGCCCCTGTTCCGGGGCACGCTTTCTTAAGCCGGACCGGCTTGTTTAGGGCAGATCCCGGGTGCAGTTGGTCATCAGCTTATCGGTCAGGCCCGCCATTTGCTCGGCAGATTCGGGCATGCCCTTATTGAACCAGGTGCGCAGCATCTCGATGCAGCCTGAGGTACAGAAGGCAAAATAATACTCATAGTATTCCTCCCGGTCGGAGGCAAAAAGCTTGCGCCATTCCGCCGGGTTCTGGGGCCGGTTCATTTCCAGCACCTTGACCAGGAAGTTTGACTCCTTGGTTTTCAGGATGACCCGGAATAAATCCCCGTTGGCGGAGATGTATTGGAAAAGATCCTGCATAACCGCTGTCCAGGCCAAATGGTCCTGGCGTTTATAATGGCTGATGATGCGGGTGAATTCCGCCAGGACATCATTCTCGATCTGCTCGAACAGGTCGTAGATGTCCTTATAATGCAGGTAAAAGGTGCTCCGGTTCACATCCGCCATCTCCGTCAGTTCGCTGACGGAGATGTTCTTTAATTCCTTTTCCAGCAGGAGCTGGGTCAGGGTGTCGCGGAACAGGGCCTGGGTTTTGCGGATGCGGCGATCCGCCTTTACGGTTTCATGCATCGGCTGCTCCTTATCATTTTTAAACACTGGCTGCCGAACTGTTGATTAGCAAACACTTGACAGCGGACTGATGATTGCATTCTCCGGTCCCCCTTATTATAATTAACATGTGGTTAAAAATCAACACATGTCTTAGCGGAGGGAAACCATGGGGGCGGGCTTTATAGTCCTGGACAATGTCAGCAAAGCATATCAGGTTGGCGAAGTGAAGGTTCGGGCGGCGGATGGCATCAGTTTTCAAATCGGCAAGGGTGAATTGGCCGTGGTGGTAGGCCCCAGCGGCGCGGGCAAAACCACGGTGCTCAATCTGCTGGGCGGCATGGATAGCTGCGACAGCGGCCGGATCCTGGTGGACGGGGCGGAGATCAGCGCTTATAATGCCAGGCAGCTCACCCTGTACCGCCGCCGGGATATCGGCTTTGTTTTTCAGTTTTATAATCTGATCCCCAATCTGACGGCCAGGGAAAACGTGGAGCTGGCCGCCCAGATTTGTAAAAACCCGTTAGACGCGGGGGAAGTCCTGACCGGGATGGGCCTGGCGGCGCGGATGGATAATTTTCCTTCCCAGCTTTCCGGCGGCGAGCAGCAGCGGGTGGCCATTGCCCGGGCCTTGGCGAAAAATCCCAAGCTGCTGCTCTGCGACGAGCCCACCGGGGCCTTGGATTACGCCACCGGCAAGGTTGTGCTGGCCCTGCTGCAGAAAACCTGCCGGGAACAAGGCATGACCGTGGTGCTGATCACCCATAATCAGGCCATCACGCCCATGGCGGACCGGGTGATCCATATCCGGAACGGCCGGGTGAGCAAGGTCGAAGTCAATCCCGCGCCTGTGCCTGTGGAAAGGATCGCGTGGTAGGCATGAGAAAGCGGGAAAACGCCTTTTTCAAGGACAGCTTCAGGCAGGTTATCAAAACTATGCACCGGTTTTTGGCCATCCTGGCTATTACCGCTTTGGGCGTAGCCTTTTTCGCCGGGCTCCGGGCCACCGGCCCGGATATGCGGGCCACGGCCGGGGATTATCTGGACAGCCATTATTTCATGGATATCCGGCTCCTCTCCACCGTGGGCTTTAGCGATCAGGATATCCGGGCCATTCAGGCCCTGCCCGGCTTGGAGCGGGTAATGCCGGCTTATTCTTACGACGCCCTGGCTCAATTGGCTGGTAAAAACCTGACCGTCCGCCTGAATTCCCTGGCGGAGGCAGGCGGCGAGAACAGCGTCAATCAGCCGGCGCTGCTCCGGGGCCGGATGCCGGAAAAAAGCGGCGAATGCCTGGCGGATCCGCGCCTGATCAGCCTGTCCGGCTGGGAGATCGGGGATACGGTGCCCATTGTTTCCGGCACGGCGGAGCCGGTGACCGGCGCTTTGCAGCGGGACCGCTTCCGGATTGTGGGCATTGCCGAAGATCCTTTATATATTTCCTATGAACGGGGTTCCAGCAGCGTGGGCAGCGGTAAAACCGACGCTTTTTTGCTGATCCTGCCGGAGGATTTTGCTTACGACGCCTATACCCAGGTCTACTTGACTGTGGCCAATGAGGCTGCCCTGTCCCGCTTTGACGACGCCTATGGGGACTTGCTGGAACCGGTGAAAAGCGCTTTGGCGGCGATGGGCGGCGTCCGGGCCGGGCTCCGGGACGCGGAGATCCGGCAAGAGGCCCGGCAGGAGCTGGACGAGGCGAAAGCGGAAGTGGCCGACGGCTACCAAGAACTGGACGAGGCAGAAGCGGAGCTGGCGGACGCCCGGAGCGAGCTGGCCGACGGCTGGCGGGATTATCAGGGGGGCCGGGATACTTATCAGACGGAGATCGCCGACGCCAAACAGGAGCTGGCCCAAGGCTGGCAGGACTATTTCGACGGCTTTGCCCAGTTCAAAAGCGAGACCAACGACGCCCGGGAACAGCTGGATCAAGGCTGGCAGGATTATTACGCGGGCCTGGAGACCTTTAACCGGGAAATCGCCGACGCTGAAAACGAGCTGGCGGAGGCCCGGAGCGAACTGGATCAGGGCTGGCGGGATTATGACGCGGGCCTGGCTGAATTTAGGGAAGAGACCGCTGCCGCCCAGCAGGAGCTGGACGCCGGCTATGCCCAATATGAAAGCGGCAAAAGCGCCTATGAATCAGGTATGGCCCAGCAGCAAAAGGGCTTGGCGGCGCTTGATCAAGCCCAGGCTGAGCTGGAGGCCGGGGAGGATGCCTACTCCCAGGGCTATGGTCAATATCAGCAGGCCGTCGCTATGTACGATACGCTGAGCGCGCCCTTGGACGGCGGCCCCACAGCGGAAAATTTGGCCGCGATCAGCGGTATTGCCGGCGTACTCGCGGAAAGTGAACCGGCCCTGGCCGCTGTGCTCACAGCGTATACAGCTGATCCGGCCGATTCCGAGGCCTGGGCCGCCGCCCGCTACGGGGTTCAGGCGTTGGGATCAGCCTTAGAGGAAACCGGGGCAGAGCTGGCCGTTAGCAGGGAAGCACTGGACGGGGGCTGGCAACGGCTGGAGGAGAGCCGGCAAACCTTGGCTGCTGGGGAAGAGGAGCTGGCGGCGGCCCAGGCTCAGCTGGCGGAAGTGAAGGCGCAGCTGGACGCGGGCCAGGCCGCCCTGGATCAGGCCGGCTCGGCCGGGGCGGCAGAATTGGCCGAGGCAAAAAGTCAATTGCTGGCGGGGGAAGACCAGCTGGCGGCGGGGGAAGCCACCCTGAAACGGGAAAAGGCTAAGGGCCAGGAAGAGCTGGACGCGGGCTTGGCTGAGCTGCAGGATGGCGAGCATAGCTTGAGCCGGGAGAAAATGGATGCGGAAAGCAAGCTGGCAGAGGGCCTGGCCGATTTGAAAGACGGGGAAAGCACTTTCAGCCGGGAGCAGGCCAAGGGCAGGCAAAAGCTGGCCGACGCCTTAAGCGAGCTGCAGGACGGGGAGGCGGATTATCAGGACGGCTGGGCCGAATATGAGACGGAACGGGCTGAGGCCCTGACCGAGCTGGCCGACGCGGAGCGGGAAATCGCCGACGGCGAAGCCAAGCTGGCTGAACTGAAAGACCCGGAATGGTATGCGCTGGATCATGAAACCAATATGGGCTTCCTCGGCTATAAGCAGGACGCGAAGCGGGTGGAAGCTTTAAGCCTGGTGGTGCCGGCTCTGTTCTTCCTGGTGGCGATCCTGGTGACCATGACCACTATGACCAGGCTGGTGGACAGCGACCGGCCCTATATCGGCACCCTGAAGGCCCTGGGCTACAGCGATCAAAAAATCGCCCGCCGCTATCTGCTGTACGCGGTTTCTGCCTCCGCAATCGGCAGCGTCATCGGCCTGGTCGCGGGCTTGAATATCTTGCCCCGGGTGATCTTCAACGCTTATGCCACCCTCTATAGCCTGCCGCCGCTGCAGGTGCTGTTCAGCCCGGCTCTGGCAGCCTTTTCCCTGGGGCTCGCCGTGGCCTGCGCCGCCTTGCCCGCCTATTTTGTCTGCATCCGCGCCCTGCGGCAGGCCCCGGCAGAGCTGATGCGGCCGGCAGCGCCCCGGGCCGGCAAACGCATTCTCCTGGAAAAGCTGCCCCTGCTCTGGCGCAGGTTCAATTTTTCCCAGAAGGTGGCTATCCGCAATTTGCTCCGCTACCGGAAGCGGCTGTTTATGACCCTGTTCGGCGTGGCGGGCTGCACAGCCCTGATGTTTACCGGCTTCGGCCTCCGGGATTCCGTGACCACCATTGTCGGCAAACAGTACGATACCCTGCAGTCTTTTGATCTACAAATCAATTTGCAGCAGGATCTCTCCCCGGCGGATCTGGCTGAACTGGACGGGGCCTTAAGGGCGGGCCGGGAGCTCAGCGCCAGCGCCAAATTAAGCCAGGAGGCGGTGGATGTTTTAGCCGATGGCCAGGTAAAGACGGCTTATCTGACCGTGCCCGAGTCTGTTCCGGAATTTACCGGCTTTGTCCATTTCCGGGACCGGCTGACAGGGGCCCCTCTTGAACTGGGGGCGGATACGGTGCTGATCACGGAGAAGCTCGCCGCTATGCTGGGCCTGGCGGCGGGGGACAGCCTGAATCTCAGGAATGAGGACGGCGAAACCGTTGCCCTGACTATCGGCGGCTTGACGGAGAATTATATCAACCACTATATCTTTATGTCTCCTAACCTGTATCAGCAGGCTTTCGGCAGGGCGCCCGCGGTCAACCAGGTGCTGTGCCGCCTGGCTGCCGGCGGAGGCGGGGAGGAGGCCCTCAGCGCCCGGCTGCTGGGACTGTCCGCCGTCACCTCCCTAACCTTCAACGACAGCGTGCGCAGTGCTGTGACAAAAATGGTGGGCGCCCTTAACGATATCGTGCCGGTGCTGATCCTCTCCGCGGCCGCCCTGGTCTTTGTGGTGCTGTTCAGCCTGACCTCCGTCAGCCTGGAAGAACGCAGCCGGGAGCTGGCCACTATTAAGGTGCTGGGCTTTCTCAACGGCGAGCTGGCCACCTATATTTACCGGGAGAACGTGCTGCTGACCGTAATCGGCGCCCTGGCCGGCCTGGGCCTGGGGGTGCTTCTGCAGCGCTATATCATCACCACCATGGAAATCGATATGGTGATGTTCAGCCGGGACCTGCTCTGGCCCAGCTACGTCTATTCCGCCGGCCTGACTTTCCTCTTCGCCGCCCTGGTGAATCTGATCATGTTCAAATTTATTGCCAAAATCGATATGATCGCCTCCTTGAAAAGCATTGAGTGAAGCCGGGCCCTCAATACCCGGGACTGCAGTATCCGTTATGGACGGGTACTGCTTTTTATTTTCCGGCAAACACTTTTCCGTCCGGTTTGTCCCGCCCGACAACAATTTTTGGCAAAATTATGCAAACTTAAGGGCTTTGGCAGCAAATTTCCGGCGTCCATCAAGGATCATATAGTTAAAAGGCCTAATAGAGCCGCTAATACATATGCGATCGGCATATTCATTTATAGGAATATAAATAATATTTGTTTGCTTTGATTTAGCGGTTGTGTTAGTTTTGGTATAGAAGAAGTAAGAAAATGTACAATTCTTTAATTTATTGACGAGTATTGACGAGGACCCATACATGACAAAAGGTCTTATTTTCAATGTGCAAAGATGTTCCATACACGATGGCCGGGGCATGCGTACCACGGTTTTTTTCAAGGGCTGCGGCATGCGCTGCCTGTGGTGTGCCAATCCGGAATCCCTCAGCTTCCGGCCGGTGCTGACTTTTAATCCCAGCCGCTGCATTGGCTGCGGCATTTGTTTGAAGCTGTGCCGCCAGGGAGCCATTTACCTGGATGACGCGGGGGCTATGGCTTTTGACCGCAGGCAATGCACCGGCTGCGGGGACTGCGCCGATCTGTGCTGCAGTGAAGCCAGGATACGCTTTGGCGAAGAAATTTCCGTAGAGGAGCTGTTCCGCAGGATCAGCCAGGATAAATATTATTATCATCATTCCGGCGGCGGCGTGACCTTTTCCGGCGGCGAGCCCTTGCTGCAGTCGGCCTTTTTAACCGCGGTGGCGAAGAAATGCCGGGACAACGGCATTCATGTGGCCATTGAAACCTGCGGCTACGCGGATTATGAGAGCTTCCAGGGTTGCCTGGACTATCTTGATTTTATTTACTTTGACCTCAAACATATGGACAGCGCAAAGCACCAGGCCATCACCGGCCAAGGCAATGAAAAAATCCTAGAGAACCTGAAAAAGATCGACCGGCACAATATTGAGATCCATGTGCGCACGCCGGTGGTTCCCGGTTATAATGACAGCCGGGAAAATATCCTGGCCACGGCGGCCTTTTGCAGCGGGCTGGCCAATGTGACCAAATATGAACTGCTGGCCTACCATAAGCTGGGCGTCAATAAGTATAAGCTTCTGGGCCTGGACTATGCCCTCGCCGATATCAGCGGGCCCACCGAGGCTGAGATGGACGCGCTTAAGGACGCGGCCAACACGGTATTGGGCCCGGCTGGAAAAGCCTGCATTTACAATAAAGACAATGATTTGGACTGAAGCCGGATGGTTGCGCGGCCTAAAGATTTGATTCCCTGAAAGTTTGGTTGATAAAGTTTATAAAGTTTGATTGATGTTATGAGCGCTGGTATTAAGGGATAAAAAGTCAAAGGAATGCCAAAAAGGAGGATGCAAAATGGCAACAGAAAAAATTGAGTTCCTGAATAATCAGTTGCGCAACGCAAAACCGGGGGTCTCTCTTGATCGGGCCAGGCTTGTTACTAAATATTATCAACAGCCGTCCATTGAAAGCCCTATCGCCAGAAAGGCTAAGATGCTCAAGTATTTGCTTGAGAACATGGAGATTTACATCGCGGATGAAGAAATCGTCGTGGGCAATCATGGCGAGGCCTTTAGGACTGTGCCTGTCCATCCCGAATATGGCACCGAATGGATACTGGAGGATATCGATACCTTTGATACCCGCACCACCGACCGCCTGCGTTGGCTGCATCCCGGCGATAAAGAAGAGCTGATCGAAATCTGTAAAGCCTGGCGCGGGCGGGGCTTCCGGGAAATCATTGACAGCCATCTGCCTGCGGAAGCCAAAGAGGCTGCGCTGACCGGTATTTTGACCATTGGTTCCAGAATCGTTTCCACAGCCAGCCATATGCCGGATTTTGCCACTATCCTGTCCAAGGGCTTCCGGGCCATGATCCAGGAAATCCAGGCCAAGCTGGATGGCATTGAACATTATGATTTCCTGACCCAGGAGCAGAAAGACACCTGGGAAGGGATGATCATCACCCTGGAAGCCGCCATTGCCTTTGCCCACCGCTATGCTGATCTGGCGGAAAAAATGGCTGCCGAATGCGGTGACGCCCGGCGAAAGGCCGAGCTGCTGGCCATCGCCGAGACCTGCCGGCTGGTGCCGGAATTCCCGGCCCAAACCTTTGCCCAGGCCACCCAGTTCGTCTGGTTCATCCACCTGGTTTATCAGATCGAAAACGCCGGGCATAATCACAGCATCGGCCGCTTCGACCAGTTCATGTACCCCTATTTCCAGCATGATATCGAGGCCGGTATCCTGGACGAGGCAGGGATTGTGGAGCTGATCCAGGCCCTGCGCATCAAATGGACGGAAATCTTTGAGCTGCGGGATCATATTGAATCCGAAGCTTATGCCGGTTTCCCCATGTGGACCAATGTGACCATCGGCGGCGTTGACGGACAAAACAAGGACGCCTGCAACCGTCTGACTTACCTGTATCTGGAAGCCGCCGACGGCGCTCAGGTCACCCAGCCGGCCATTTCCTTCCGCTACAATAAAAAATGCGATGGGGAAATATTTAAAAGGGCGCTGAAGCTGACCCAGAAGGGGTTAGGCCAGCCGGCTTTCTTTAACGACGAGATCAATATTCCCCGGGTGCTGGCGGATGGCGGCACCATCAAGGAAGCCCGGGATTATGCCATCTTGGGCTGCGTGGAAGCTACCGTTCCCGGCAAAACCGATTTCCGGCCGGTGGCGGGCTTTATCAATGTGTTGAAAGTCTTGGAATTTGTGCTGCATAACGGCTATGATCCCAAGACCAAAAAGCAGGTGGGTCCCCAGACCGGCCGGCCGGAAGATTTTAAAACCATGGATGAGGTTTGGCAGGCTTATCAAAAGCAGTTCAGCTTCTTCTGCGATATGCACCTGAATGCTTACGGCATGTGCTCCTCCCTCCATTCCCAGATCGCGCCCACTGTGTTCGCCTCCACCACTGTTGAAGGCTGCATTGAGAAGGGCCGCATCCTGCAGAAGAACGGCGCCAAATACAGCAGCACCGGCACCTTCATCAGCGGCGTGGCCAATACCATTGATTCCCTGGCCGTCATTGACCGGGTGGTGTTCCAAAAGCAGATGATGACCCTACGGGAAATGGTGGATATGCTGGACAGCAATTATGCCGGCAAAGAAGAATGGCGGGAACTGTTTAAAAACAAAATGCCCCATTACGGCAATGACGATCCTTTCGTGGACGAATACGGCCGCAAGCTGATGGAATTCTGCGCGGAAGAAAACGGCCGGCATCAGGACAGCCGCTTCGGCCCTTATCAGCTGATCATCCTCAACCAGACTTACAATATCTGGCAGGGCAGATGCGTGGGCGCCACGCCGGACGGCCGAAGCGACGGCGAACCCATGGCCAATAACGCCTCTCCCATCAATGGCCTGGACAGAAACGGCCCCACGGCTGTGGGCAATTCCATCGGCTCTTTGGATACGCTCCTGGTGCAAAAGGGCGTTCTGGTCAATCATAAATTTGACCCGGCCATCGCCAAAGGCGATAAGGGTCTGGAAATGATCGGCGCTTTTGTCAAAGGTTATTGCGACGCCGGCGGGCAGCATGTGCAGATCAATGTGATCGATGAAGCCACTTTAAGAGACGCCCAGAAGCATCCTGAGAACTATAAGAACCTGATGGTCCGCGTCGCCGGCTATTCCGCCTTTTTCGTCGAGCTGGACCAGCAGGTGCAGGAAGATATTATCAAGCGCACCGAGCATAGGAGCTGCTGCTAAGGTAAAGGATCCCCTTGCCCCTGTCTCGGCAGCCCAGG
>DAIMZM010000074.1:0-12579 GCA_036733985.1 Bacillota bacterium | reverse complement strand
GACGACAGCGTCCACGCCAACGGCAATATCACTATTGACGGCGGAACCTTCACCATTTCCTCGGGCGACGACGGCATCCACGCCGACGGAAACCTGATTGTTAACGGGGGCACGATCCAGGTCGCCGAAGCCTACGAGGGCCTTGAGGCGGCGAACATCGCCATCAGCGGCGGCGCCGTCGATCTTGTGACGGCCGACGACGCGCTGAACGCGGCAGGCGGCGCTGACCAGAGCGGCGGGGCCGGCAGGTTCGGCAACGATAACTTTGCCCGGGGCGGCGCCTTCGATATTACCATCAGCGGCGGCAGCGTCAGCTTCTTCGCGGGCGGCGACGGCATAGATTCCAACGGTACGCTCAATATCAGCGGCGGCAATATCACCGCGATCATCAACTCTTCCGCTGATAATGGCGCGCTGGACTCAGACGGAGCGATGACCTTTACCGGCGGCGTCATTATCTACGGCGGCACCGGGATTGGCTCCGCTCTAAGCAACGGCGCCACCCAGAGTTATGTGCTTGTCAGCTCCGGCATTACGGCAGGCCAAGAAATTACGGTGAGAAAAGACAGCCAGACGCTGATTACCTTTACACCGGCAACAGACTGCCGGTACCTGGCCCTGTCTTCACCTGACGTCAAAAGCGGCGAAAGCTACGAAGTATACAGCGGCGGCAGCCTGCTGACCGCTGTCACGGCGGGAACCGGCGGCGGTACGGCAATGGGAAATCCCGGGGGGATGGGCGCGCCGGGAGGAAGGGATGGCTCCGGCAGGATAGCCGATCCCGGCGCAATGAACGGCCCCGGCGGCCTGGGCGATCCTGGCGGACGCCAGTAATAAGGATGTTAATTTTAGGAAAGAGGCCGGCGCAAGCGCCGGCCTCATCACCTGGGCTGGCAAAGGCCCATAAGGCCCTGTTGCCAGCCCGCGGCTAAAAGAGCCGGCTTGAACTTAGCTAAGACCAGATTTGCAGCGCCGCCCCGCCCGCCTGGGCGCAGGCGCGCTAAAGAGAAAGACGCCCGCTTTCAGGGCGTCTTTCTCTTTCCGTTTTTCCAGCCGCTTAGCGGGCGGATAAATAGAAAAGACTATTAAACAGAATGAGGAAATTAAGGCTGTCCTTGCGCGGTCCATAGCCGATATTGCCCATTTCCGGGTGGGGGGAGCACATAATGATCTTATGCCCATGATAGTCGGCTTCCGCGATGGCGCAGCGGTTGAGCAGCAAGCGGTCAAATATCTGCTGGCTTAAGGGGTTATGCCAGGTTTTTACCGCGTCGGCTACCATTGTGTTATCCTGAAACTCCCAGCAGGGCTTTAAGGGGTCCCGTCCCGAGGCCAGCAGCTGCTCGAAGTGGGCCAGCTGCTTAACATTAGCCCCCCTTAGCTCAATGGCGGGGCCTTCCCAATAGGTGATATTGATACTGGTGGTAACGCCGGCAGTGATGCCGGAAAAGATTGGGTGGCCGTTATCATCAATACGGCATCTGACCAGCCCGCTGCCGGTATGCCAATAATCCAGGTCATCCATTTCAGTTGCTTCGACAATATTTAACCAGGTATTATTCCGCTCATTATACGCGGATAGGGGTAAATAGGCGCCGCCGCAAATACCCAGATACTGACCCCGGGTGGCGATGAACTGACGGATCCGCTCCTGTCCCAGATCCCCCAGTCCGGCATAATAACATTCGCCCGCGTCAGGGCTGCCCGGCACAACCAGCACGTCATAATCCATCAACTGCCCGCTACGGATTTGGCTGTCGCCGATATAGTCATAGAGAAATCCGCCCCAGCTCAATACCTCAACCAAAGGATCGGAGAAATCCCGCCCCGCGCCGCGGCCGTCGTAGACGGCTATCTTGATCGGACGCAGCAAGTAATCAGCAGGCGGCAGCTGGCTGGTTGGCTCAAAGACGATTTCCCCTTCAGCCAGCAGGGTCCTGAGCTTTTCTGTGTCGTCCACCGCAAACCCGCACTGATAAAGATGCCCCTCAGGCCAGAGCGGCGTTGCGTCCAGCCTGAGCGGAGCGGTATGCCAGCCAACGGTCACACCTTGCCGCAGCAGGCGGTTGATGGTGGCGGCAGTGCCGCTGATACTTTTCTGAAAAGATTCCAGTCCGATACGGTCTGTGGGAATAAATAGTTTTAGCATGGAGTTATCCTTTATTTGCTGGCGCTGGCAATTTCTTTTAACCTGGTTACGTAACTTCTGTAGCCGGCTGTGGTCTCCGCGTCCGCCCCGCCGGTAAGTTTGGAAACCAGCAATAAGACAATCGTGCTGATCAACATGCCGGGAATGGCTTCGTAAATATAGGCTGACAAGCCGCTGTAGTACCAGGCAATAACGGTGATCAAGCCCACAATAATGCTGGCAATAGCGCCTTGCCGGTTCACCAGGTTGGTATAGAGGCTGAACATGACCAGCGGGCCGAAGCAGGCGCCCAGCCCGGCCGTGGCCAGCAAGGCTACCGCGAATACCAAATCCGGCTCCAGCGACATCAAAAAGGCGAGGAAGGTGAAGACCACGACGGAGATGCGCTCCAACTTGACGATCTTCTTTTCGTCGACCTTATCTCTGGCGAAGCGGCGGTAGATGTTGGCGCCGAAGGCGGCTGCCGCAACAATAATATAAGCGCTGATCGAAGAGACAATGGTCACCATGATTGCCGCGGCGAAGATGCCCAGCAGGGCGGGGGAGAAGAGCTCAGCGCCCATGGAGAAGAATACCTGCTCCGGGTCGCCGATATTCGGAAACAGATAGAAGCCCAGCATGCCGATGATCACAGCGCCAAATGAGGTGAGCGCAACCCAAGTGGTGGCAATAAAGGTGCTGTCCTTGATCTCGCTGCTTTTCTTAATGGCCATGAAGCAGGTCAACACATGCACCACGCCAAAATAGCAGATTCCCACGCCCAGGCCGCTTAAAATGATGGAAACGGCGCTGAAACCGGTTTCGCCATTGGTAAAATGGAAGAAGGTGGGCAGGGATTGATAGATGCTGTCGACAATATGCCCCAGATTGCCCACCTTAACGATGGCGGCCACCGGCACGAACAGCAGTAAAATAAACATCACCGAGGCCTCGAACAGATTGCTCCAGCTTACCGCCAAATAGCCGCCGAGGAAGGTGAACAGCCCCACGATAACCAGGCCCACGACGATACCGATGTTATAGTCCAGGCCAAAGGTGTCGTTAAGCAGTTTGCCGGAACCGATGATTTCCGCGGAGGAATTGATGATCATAATGATGATAATAGCAATGCCGGCTACCAGAGCCACGGAACCGTTTTTATCATTGACGCGCTTCTCAAAGTATTCGGTTATGGAAAAGGCGGTAAAGTGTTCGGAAGCGATACGCAGCCGGTTGGCAACCAGGATCCAGTTGAACATGGTGCCGAACAGCAGGCCGATCAGGATCCAGATCGAGGAGAAACCAGCCGCGTAGGCGGCGCCGGGCAAGCCGATCAGCAGCCAGCTGCTCATATCGGAGGATTCCGCGGACAGGGCGGTCACCCATTTGTTGTTACTGCGGCCGGCCAGGTTAAAATCAGAATAAGATTTTGTCCGTAAATAGGTAAAAATACCAAAACCAATCAGGCTAACCAGATAGAGCACGAAAATAGCGATGGTTAAAGCCACCTTGTTTCACCTCCTGAAGTTAAATTTTTGCTTTTTTGTAATAGATGAAAGCAATCACGATACTGGACCATAGGGGAATAAAGAATAAAAACCACATCCAGCCGGAGACCATATTATCCACCTCCTTCTTATCTGCGTCTACTGAAAGTGTAGCACCTGTACTGGCCTGTAATACAAGAGGATAAAATGCGGAAATTTTCAGTTTTTCTTTTGCCGCGGCTTGGTTTCAAGCAATCGGCTGAAAAAAAGGAGGTTTCTATAGTTAGGTATAGAAGATATGCTGCAAATAATCATTTGAGGTGGATGAGATGAAGATCGGCCCCTTCAGCGAACGCTTCTCCCTGGCTCCGGAAACGATCCGTTATTATATCAATAAAGGGCTGCTGGTACCGGCGGTCAAAAACGAGCGCTATTTTTTCTCCAAGCAGGATATTGCTGATATGGAGCTGCTGCTCAAGCTTAAGGAGCTGCGTTTTTCTCTGGCCGAGATTCATAAGATCATCTCTTTGAGCAGGCTGTCGAATCTGGATAGCACTGAGGAGCTGAACGACTATTTAAACATCCTCAAGCGGCAGAAGAAAGAATTGATCCGGGAAAAACACCGCCTGGAGCAGACAATCGCCAATATCAACCGGGAAATTAACGAGGCGGCTGATAAACATACGGTCATGCAAAAGCGTACCAGCGGCGTGCCGCTGCCGTTTTTGCCTTATTTAGCCTGCCCTCATTGCCAGGGTAATCTGACCATCAACAATTGTAACATTGTCAATGACCAGATCCTATCCGGCAGCCTGACCTGTGCCTGCGGCTATTCCGCCGCTATCCAAAACGGGATCATCATCGGCCAGAGCGGCGAAATCAGCATCTATGACGGTCCTGATACGGAGAGGAACTGCTACCGGATGATGAGTCCCGATCTGATTACCCTGATGCAGCGCGATTACCAGTGGATGCTGGAGAAATTGGGCGGTATCCCCACCCAGGGTAAGCTGATCCTGGAAAATTACGTGAACGACTATTGCTTTTGCCACGCCAACTTTGAATTCCTAGATCCCCGGGCATTGTATATTATTACCGATAAATTCCCTGAAGTTGTGGCTATGTATAAAAGCCTGCTGGATCGCAAGAACCTGCCCAATCAGGTGCTTTATATTGCCGCCGCGCCCCACCAATTGCCCTTGAAGGAGCATTGTGTGGATATCTATATTGATTTTGCTTCCAATGAGTGCGCCATTTTCAAGCATGCCTTTGCCCATGACGCGTTGGAACGTTACTTTCACCGCGATACTTACGCGGCGGGTATTTTCTGGCATTTTCAAAAGGGGTCGGAAACTTTGGCCGAGCTGCAGCGCCAGTATCCGGAAAACTGGGAGCATAATTTTGATTTGAAATATTTTTATGCCTATTTGCAGCGGCATTGGCGGCAGATAGACGCTTTCGACGATCTGGGGTCAGTGACCGATTCCGGCGAAGGAGATTCCTTTTCCTATCATAAAACCGGGGAAGTACTGGGGTTATATTCATTCCAGGTAAAAGGCTATCTGGGCGCAAAATCATCTTAATCCAAAAGGCGGCCAATAACCAACGCCCACCACCTGAAAGCTTATTATATACGATAATAAAAGAAAAACAATGCTTAAAACCAGGAATATCACCCGTTTAGGTGATAGGCGCCGGGGTAACGGCAGGGTATGATCAGTGTAACGCAATCTCTGACAGGGGTGGTTATATGGAAAATCAGAAGCTCTTAAAGCTGAACCGTTTGATCAGCAGCGCCTATGACTGCGTATCCTTCACGGATTTTCTGAAGCTGGCCATTATGAGGCTCCATGAACTGGCGCCCTATGACAGCGGTATGTTTTTCTGCGGCATCAGCCGGGATTGCAGCTTTTTCAAGCCCTATAGCGGCGGCAATCTGGAGGGGCATTACCAAAAACAGCGGTTTCCGGAGAAAGAGGACTATTTGAAACAGAATGAGGAGGAGGGGGCCGGGGGAGAGGCCCTGGTTTACAAAGAGCCCTGGATTACCGGCAGGGCGCGGTGGCTGTGGCGGCCGAGCCCAGAAGCGATTTTCTCGCTACCCAGGAGGATTTTCATATCGCCTGCCTGCGTATCGTCTATAAAGGGCAGTTTATGGGTGAGATTTATCTGCACAGGAGCAAGGAGAAACCGGATTTTGGGGAGGAGGACATGTTTGTCCTCAGGCTCTTGCAACCCCATATCGCCACCGTCTTCCATATTATCCATACGGTCCGGGCAGCCAATGACCTGGAAACAGAGGGCGGGCGGCTGGCCAGGAGGGGGCTTTGCCTTTTTGATGAGGAGCTGAGCCTGATCGGTGGCAACGCGGCCGGCTATGAAATGCTGAAAACCGCCACCGTCTTCGGTTCCAGCGTCCTCTACCATGTGAAGGAGCTCTGCGAGGATTTGCGCGCCGCCGCCAAAGGCAGCCCCCACCTGCTGCATCAAGGGGAGCGGTTCAAAACCGGCAGCGGCAGCCTCCTGGCCGACCTGGTATTTTACCGCGGCAGCGGAAGGGCTGGGCAATTCTTCCTTTGCCTGGCCTATGAAGATGGGGAGCAGGCAATTGCGGACTACAAATTCAAATTCACCAAGCGGGAGGCGGATATCATCGACGGCGTCGTCCAGGGGAAAAACAATGCGCAGCTGGCCGCCGGCCTGAACCTCTCGGAAAACACAGTCAAAACCCATATTCAGAGCATTTACCGGAAGGTGGGCGCGAACAACCGCACCGAACTGGCCTATATCCTGATGATAAGCCAAGGCCCCCAAGGATAACGCCCGCTTCAGTTATTGTTTTAGGAAAGGCGGGTGTATGATGAAATTGGCGGAGGCGTTGCTGCTGCGTTCAAAATTCCCAAAAAAGATTAAAAACCTGCAAAGCAGGATTATGGCCAATCTCAAAAAGCAGATCAACGCCGGGAATAATACAGCCGCGTTTACTTTGTACAGATTATGACCGCATATCGGTTGGCATTCCGGTGAGGGTGGGTCGGGCTGCTTGAAGCTTTACGGATCATGGCGGAAGGCCATATACCGCAGATCTTTCAACTGTCACCATTTTTGGGTCAAGCTCATATATTATGGTAGACCAACCTGAAAGTGGTGAATGAATATGGCATTAATTAACAAGGTCCAAAATATCGCCAGCGTTACCTATGACGGCGATCCCATTTCCAGCCTGCCGGCAGAAACTTTACTGCTGCTTCCGCCTCTGATTGAGAAAACCGTGGATGAAGCCCAGGCGTCTATTGGCGATGTCCTGACATATACGGTAATCATCACCAACCCAAGCCAGATCGCCTTTACGGACCTGCCTTTCTCCGATCCCATCCCGGCGGGTACCACCTATGTGGCTAATTCCTTTGAGGTAGACGGCCTGCCGGCCACCCCCACCATCGAGAACGATATTATAACCTACACTATAGCCAGTGTGGCTGCGGAAGACGACCTGACGATCACCTTTCAAGTTACGGTTGTGGGCGGTGACGTTTAAGTATTGCCGCTGCTGTTGCTGCTGTTGCTGTTGCCGCTGCTGTTGTAGCTGCTGCTGCTGCTGCTGTTGTAGCTGCTGTTGCTGTTGCCGCGTATGCAGCCGGTCCTATGTGATTTATGGCGGGCAATATATTTGCAGCAATATGGTGTGTACCGTACCAGATCTGGCGACTAATGTCTGCATGACGGCGCCCCTTTGTCCCTGCCGCTATTAAGGCGGTAAAACATCAGCCGGCGGCGGCCTTCTGCACCGGCTGAGCTACAATTCTAGTGAAAGATGCTGAAGGAC
The DNA here is from genome assembly GCA_036733985.1 of Bacillota bacterium. Taxonomy (GTDB): domain Bacteria; phylum Bacillota; class Dehalobacteriia; order UBA4068; family UBA4068; genus DAIMZM01. Next base: position 5,138 of record DAIMZM010000074.1, on the reverse strand, counting down.
GCCTTTCAGGCGTCCTTTTTGCCGATGTTTATGCGGTGTAATCGCTGCCGCCATAAAATAATAGGGCAAAACCTCTTGACATTGACGTAACGTCATGGTTTATGATAAAAGCCAGGGGGTGAAAGAATGGAATACACCGTCAATAAGCTGGCGGCATTAGCCGGGGTCAGCCCGCGGACGCTGCGTTACTATGACCGGTTCGGCCTGCTGCCGCCGGCCCGGGTCACGGCCAACGGCTACCGCGTCTACGGGCCGGCCCAGGTTGACCAGCTGCAGCAAATCCTCTTTTACCGGGAATTAGGGATGCCGCTGGCCAACATCAAACAGCTGCTCTCCGCAGCGGATTTTGACCGTACCGCAACCCTTGAACAGTATCTGGAGGCTCTGATTGCCAAACGCGGGCAGGTTGACGCACTGATCGCTAATGTAAAAAAAACCCTGAAATCAATCAAAGGAGGCACAATGATGGCTGATAAAGAAAAATTTGACGGGTTCGGACAACAACTGGTGGACGCCAATGAAAAACAATACGGCGCTGAAATCCGTGCCAAATACGGAGATGCGGCTGTTGACCAAGGAAACGCCAAGGTACGGGCTATGGGCAGGGAAGCCTACGCTGAGGTGGAAAAGCTGTCCCTGGCCGTCATGGAGACGCTGAAAGCAGCCTTTGAACTGGGCGACCCGGCAGGCCCCCTGGCGCAGAAAGCCTGCGCCCTGCATCAGGAATGGCTGTGCCGTTATTATGACGGCTATACCCGGGAGTATCATCAAAACCTGGCCCAGATGTATGTGGACGATCCCCGCTTCGCCAAGTATTATGACAGCATCGCCCCTGGCTGCGCCTTGTTCCTGCGGGACGCGATCATGGTTTACTGCAAATAATCCGCCCACCTTTGCCAGGGTAAAGCAAAACCCTTGCGCTGCCGGATTTCCCGGTAACGCAAGGGTTTTCGTTTGGCGAGGGTATGTGGGAATCGAACCCACCAAAGCGGGTCTAACCGCTCTTACCGGTTTTGAAGACCGTAGGGAACACCAGCGCCCATCTACCCCCACAATATTTTAGCACATAGGGCCGGAATAAGCAATTGCTTTTTGCCGCATGCGCTTACGCCCTGAATCATTCTTGGCGCAAGCGCACCGCATTTGCCAGGCAGGGCAGGACTTTACAGGTATTCCGCTTCCTTAAGGGCTGCCAGGGCGCTCACTTTGTCCTCCGGCGCCACTAAAATGATGGGCCCGGTGCAGCCCATGCCGCTGCTGGCAAAGATACCCTTTTTCCATAAGACCTGCACCGCGTCTTCCAGGGCCAGGATCTCCACGCCGGGGATTTCCTCGGTCACCACTTTCTCCGGCGGCGCTTTGACTTCGTCCGCGCTGTCCTTTTTGCCTTCATTGGCTTTGGCAAAGCCTTCCAGCAGGGTATTCAGCCCCGCCCTTTTCGCGGCCTGGAATTCCTGATCCGCCAGCTTGAGTAAATTGCCCCTGGCGCAAGCACCGGCAAAGCTGATGGCGCCGGCCACTACGGGCGCGCCTGAGGCCCGGGAAATGATGTTGATGATCCGGTCATAGCCCTCGCCCACGCCAGGGCCGTAGCCGTCGCCTAAGGCCTCGTAGCTGCCGCCGGTGGCATAGGCGGACATGACCTTGATGATCACGTTGCCGGTCAGGCTGTCCATGACCATGATATCCGGCACGCCCTGGAGCAGATCATTGCCCCGCATCACCACGCCGCCGTCAGCCCTTTCGCTCTCAGTGAAGCAGATCTCATAGCCGTTTTCCTGCAGCTTGACCAGGGCCCGCTCCAGCTGGCGGGCGCCGTCCACGTTCAGGATGCCCACCCGGGGCCGGGGATTGCCGCAGGCCTTGGCCACGGCAATGGCGGAAATGGTATTTTTAAGCAGGGCGGAAATCCGCTCCGTATCCGATGTGCCGGTGGTATTGGCGATCAGCATCTTTCGGCCAAAGCCGGGGGTGATCACCCGGCCCACGGTGGAAACGCCGATGGGGAAGCTATAATGCATAGTCACCGCCGCGTCCAGCCTGCCGTCCAGCAGCATGGCGTCCATGATTTCGTGGGCGGCTTTGGCGCAATCCGTTTCAATCAGCTGCAAATTTGTCTCAGCCTTTTGGCCGATGACAATAACTTCCAGGGAAGGATCCTGGGCCTGGGCCTGCTCAGCGCCTTTGAGCATTTCCTGTTCGCCATGCTCGCTGCCGGCCATGGTCAGGCCCACCCGGATCCGTTTGCCAAAGCTGTTGGTGATCAGCCCCTGGGAAATTTCCTCAAATACCTCTGCGATTACCCGGTTTACATTATCCATAAAGCCACCCCTATTCGGACTGCAGCTGCTTGGCAAAGGCCGACATGGCTTCGGCGATCATGCCGCGTATCGCGTCTTTGCTGACAGCGGCCGCTTCCTCAATTTTGCCGCTGTTCTTTTCAATGATGAAGGAAACGCCGTCAAAGAGATTGGTCAGCCTGCCTAAAAACAGGCTGCCTTTGCCCACGATCATCACCCGGTTCAGCAGGCCCTCGTCCATCATATCCTTGCAATGGGCCAGGAAGGGCACGCCGGAGGGGATATGACCCTGGGTGGGGGCGTAGCCCGGCATGCTGATGCGGGCTACCACGTCGTTGAGCTCGCTCTTTTCAAAATCTTTGCGCATCACGCCCAGGGCGGCGATCATCTTGTAATTAGCCTTGGGCACGTCGCCGGCGCCGGCAGGCTCGGTGATCTCCGGGTTCTGCATTTCCACGGAGAAAGTATCGATATCCTTCAGCTTAACCCCGGCCTTGTCCAGGGGGTTGGCCACAATGGCCTGCATCACCGCCTGGGGCGAAGCGCCGCTGCCAATGGTATGGCGGCCGACGATATCGGTGCGGATGATTGGCGAAACGCCGTCGTTTTCACCGATATGCACGGCAAAGCCGCCCAGCATATCTTCCAGCACCGGCAGGCCCTTTTTCACATGGTCTTTTGAATTCATGCCCAGCTTTGCCGAAGCGCCGCCGGCCACCACTGCCACATGTTTATAGATACCGGCCTGTACCAGGGCCGCGGCTTCCACCAAAGCATGAGCCGGGCCGGCGCAGAAGCTTCTGGTATCGGAGCCGGTGGCGTTGACGCAGCCGCAGATCTCGCCGATAGCTTTGGCAAAGTTGCCGCCGCCCCGCTGGTTCATATCGCCGCAGGCTTCTTCCGAGCATTCAATGATATACTCGATTTCTTCAGCTTTAAGGTCGGTTTTCTGCAAAAGCTGGCCCAGGGCAAAGGCTGCCGAGGCCTTGCTGACCAAGTTTTCAAACATCACATGTTCGCTGAGGGCGGAATCGAACTCATGAGCTTTTTTCACGCAGCCGATCAGCTGATCCGCAAAATACATAGGCTCAGCCTTATGGTCTTTGACCAGCCCGTCGATGACCGCCTGTTCGCCATGGCCCTTTTGCAGCTTTTCCAGACACTTCCAGCCGCCCGCCACCTGATGCTGGGAGAGCTTCTCCGCGACGCCCCGTTGAAAGCTTTCCTCCAGGATTACCAGGTCAAAGACGTCCACCGCCTTCATCAGGCCGTAAAACGCGTCCAGGGGCATGATCTCGCCATGCTTGCCTTCAGGAACCGCCTCTGCCAGCGGATTCTGATACCAGGGGCGGGGGATATTGTCCAAATCCTTGGGCCGTAAATTGCCGATATAGACCTGGTTGGGCGGATAGGCCACCGCCTCCTCAAAACTGCGCAGATGCTCACGGATAACCTTCAAATGTTCGGAGTCCGGGTTATTGCGCATTTCGGTTAGCTGGGTAGTGCCTTGGTGGACCACCATATCATTGGCCTGAATAAGCGCGTACGCCGCCCCTTTCAATACGGGAAAGCTCATGAGATAAGCTCCTTTCCTGGTTAAAAAAATTTTAAATTTAAAAATCAAGGCCGGGCTAAAGCCGAACCATTGTTGCCAATTTGAGATGGAGCCGGGGAATGAGGCCCCCGGCTCCAGGGTAAACCGCTCGCTTAAATCAGTCTTTAAAGACTGTCTGGTCTGTCACTTCTGTGGAAAGGGCCTTCAGCGCTTTTCTAACCAGCTTGCGCCGGAGTTCTTTTTCATCCTTCGGCTCAAGAGCCGGATTGCCCAGCGGATAGGGAATGGCCACAGTGGGCACGATCCGGTTGGCGCCTACGGTCAGGGAGATCGGCACCACGGTGCACATATGCACCACAGGTAAGCCATGCCGTTCAATTTCTTTAACCATCGTTGCACCGCAACGTGTGCAGGTGCCTCACGTGGAGGTGAGGATCACCGCGTCCACATGGTCGGCAATAAGATCCTTGGCGATCGCCGCGGCATAAGCTTTTGAATTAGCCACAGAGGTGCCGTTGCCCACGGTGGCGTACCAATAGTCATGGAGCGAACCGATCTCGCCGGCTTGCACCATTTCCTTGATCACGTCCACGGGCAGGACACGGTCCAGGTCCTGGTTGGCATACACGGGATCGTAACCGCCATGGGCGGTCTCGCCGTTTTCCGGAGTGAAATCGTCGATGTCCTTCAGGCTGTATTTGCCATACTTGGAAGCGCTGGAGGATTCGATATGATCCGGGTTGCCCTTGGGCACCGGGCCGCCGGAGGAGACCAGGGCGATCCTGGCCTTGGTAATATCGACAATGGCGGGCATGGGATCTACCCGGTCAAAGACGGGCATGGGGTATTCGGTTTCGAACGCTTCGCCGGCGATCTTCTTCACCAGCAGGCGCACGGCCCGCTTGGAGCCCCGCTCCTCAGCGAAATAGTTGGACCGCAGGCCCTTTTTCACATAACCTTCTGTGATCTCTTCACCAGCAATCAGTTTCTTGACAATGGCGGTCATGGCCGGGATGGCCTGGCGCATGGAGGCGGCGGAATTGCCGACTTCCACAAAGTAGCCGTGACGCTTATAAATCTCCAGGCCGGGGTTTTCGATATAGAGGCCGCCCACCACCGGGATGCCCAGGTTCTCGTCCACCAATTGGGCTACCATGCCGCAAGCCATGCCGTAGCGGCCGGCATTAAAGCCCGGGCCCACCACGACGATATCCGGCTGATAGCTTTTGGTCATGTCCCGCACGGCCGCGGAAGCGCTCTCAACGTTTTCGTTTAAATAGCTG
>DAIMZM010000073.1:0-12714 GCA_036733985.1 Bacillota bacterium | reverse complement strand
CCCCCGCTTTGTCAAAAAAGATGAAAACAAGGGCTAAAAGCAAGAGGAAAAGCAGCCCCGCCGCTGAATACGATATTAGCTTGACTAAAATCAGCTTGTCTTGAATGCCAGCTATGGCCCTGCCCGGGCTGGGGCTGCGAAACGGAGGATACGATGAATACCCACAGATTGAAGCTGTTTTCCGGCAATGCCAATTATCATTTGGGCGAGGAGATCGCCGAATACCTGGGCATCTCCATGGGCCTGGCCAAGGTGAAGACCTTTGCCGACGGCGAGGTGTCTATTGAGATCCATGAAAGCGTCCGGGGCTGCGATATCTTCATCGTCCAGCCCACCAGCGCGCCGGTAAACAACAGCCTTATGGAACTGCTGATCATGATCGACGCCATGCGCCGGGCTTCAGCCGAACGCATCACCGCGGTGATCCCTTATTACGGTTATGCCCGCCAGGAGCGGAAAAGCAAGGCCCGGGACCCCATTTCCGCCAAGCTGGTGGCCAATCTGATCACCGCCGCCGGCGCTGACCGCATTGTCTCCATGGATTTGCATGCCGGGGCGATCCAGGGTTTCTTCGATATCCCCGTTGATCATCTGCCCGGCGTGCCCCTGTTGGCGGAGTATTATAAGAATATGGATAATAAAAACCTGGTGGTTGTCTCGCCGGATGTGGGCGGCGTGGTGCGCGCCCGGAATATGGCCAAGCGTTTGGGCGTGGATCTGGCCATCATTGACAAGCGCCGGGAAGAAGCCAATAATGCCGAGATCATGCATGTGATCGGCAATATCAGGGGTAAAAACGTGATCATGGTGGACGATATGATCGATACCGCCGGCACCATCACTAAGGGTGCGGCCAAGCTGCGGGAGCTGGGAGCTAAGGAAATTTACGCCTGCTGCACCCATCCGGTGTTTTCGCCCCCGGCTATGGAGCGGCTGGAGCAATCCACCATCAGCGAGGTGCTGGTGACCAATACCATCCCCATTGATTATCAGCGGCAGGGCTATTGCAGTAAGATCAAGGTGCTGTCCATTGCCGCGCTGCTGGGCGAAGCCATTGTCCGTATTCATGAGAATCTTTCCGTCAGCCGCCTGTTTGACGAATAAGCCCCTTGGCCAGAAACGCCGCTACTCCTTGGAGTAACGGCGTTTTTTCTGTTTTAAGGACTGATCCCGGCTGTTTTTTCCGGGATAGCCTGTTCCTGAGAAAATCATTAGGATTTTTGGAAAACTTATCTAGAAATACAAAAAAATTGTTTTAATCTAAAGATTTTTGGTGTATGATACTGATAATTACAAAATAGTTTCCGGGCAGAATAAGTCTGATAAAAAAGGAGCTCCTTCTATGGCAAAAAAGCGCGTTGCGGCTACGGATACGGCATTATTTCAACTGAATGGGAAACCCAGCTTCAGGGCTGTGCTTCCCCAGGCCATGCAGCATGTTCTGGCTATGCTGGTGGGCAATATCACGCCGCCCATCCTCATCGCCCAGCTGCTCTCGCTGCCGGAAGCGGATAAGATCCTGCTGATGCAGGCGGCTATGCTTATCGGCGGCCTTACCACCCTGCTGCAGTTATATCCGGTATTCTCCTTTGGCATGGGCTTGCCCAATGTGATGGGCGTCGCCTTTGCCTACATGCCGATTCTGACGGCCATCGGTATGAATTACGGTATCAGCGCTATTTTCGGCGCGCAGCTGGTGGGGGCTTTCGCCTCCATCTTCATCGGCATCGCCATTGGCAGGATCAGGCGGTTTTTCCCGCCCATTGTCAGCGGTACCGTGGTGCTGAGCATCGGCCTCTCCTTGTACAGTACCGCGGTCACCTATATGGCCGGAGGCAGCGGGGCCGGGGCTGATTTCGGCGCCATCCGCTTTTGGGTCATCGCCCTGGTGGTTTTGCTGATCACCCTGGCCTGCAACTTTTTCGGCAAAAGGTATATCAAGGTCTCCGGCATGCTGATCGGCATCGGCGCGGGCTATCTGATCGCCCTCTTCTTTGGCGATATGATCAGCTTTGGTTCCGTGACCGGCGCGTCCTGGCTGGCTTTGCCCAAGTTTTTTAAATGGGGTCTGGAATTTCCGCCCTCCGCCATCATCTCCATGATCCTCATGTATATTGTCCAGGCGGTGCAGACCATTGGCGATGTTTCCTCCACCGCCATCGGCGGCTTTGACCGAGAAGCCACGGATAAAGAGATCGGCGGCGCCATCAAGGGCCAGGGGATCTGCGGTATGCTGGGGGCTTGCGTCGGCGGCCTGCCCACCGACCCTTACAGCCAGAACGTGGGCCTGATCGTCACCACCAAGGTGGTGGCGAAAAGGGTCTTTGTGGCCGTGGGCCTGATCGTGATCGCCGCGGGCTTATGCCCCAAGTTTGGGGCCGTCATGACCACCATCCCCTATCCGGTGCTGGGCGGCGCTACCATCACCGTGTTCGCGGCCATCACCATGTCCGGCATTCAGCTCATTACCCAGCAGCCCCTGAATTACCGCAACAAGATGATCGTCGGCATTGCCCTGGCTTTGGGCGTGGGCGTCAGCACGGTGGCCAACACCCTGCAGCACTTCCCGGCGGATGTGGCGAACATTCTCGGCAAATCCCCGATTGTCCTGGCCTTCCTGGTGGCGTTCATTTTGAATATCATCGTGCCGGAGGATAACAGCGCCGCCGAGGACTGATCCCCGGCCCGGCGGCCTTGGCCTTAAAAGCGGAAAACGCCGCCCGTTTAATAACGGACGGCGTTTATGTTTGTTTTCCCCGGCCCAACTACTCTTTAGGCTGGACTTCCTCAATATGGGTTATTTCCGCCAGGGCCTCCTCCGGCTCTGCCGCTTCCGCCGGGGTTGACGCTGCTGCGCTGGGGGCAGGGGAGGGCGCCTCCGGCCCGGGCAGGTTTTCCGCTTCCCGGAATTCCACATAGATCCTTTCTTCTCCCGCCGGCGGTTCTTCCACTTCCACCTCCGCCTCCAAGGGGGCGCCCTCCCGGCCCCAAAGCTTATCCACGGCGTCGTTGAAGTTTTCCGCGATGCGCTTGCCCGCCACCACCGCGTTTTCTTTCAGGCTGCTGGCAGCCTCCCGCATGGTATCCGCCGCGTTCTCCACATTGGTCAGGAAGGTGTTCTCCAGGGGCTGGGCAGCCTCGATGGCCTGATCCTTGATCATCACCGTATGGGCGGCCACGGCGATGATATAATCGCCATCCACCAGGGTGCGGGCTTTGAACAGGCCGTCCCCGGCGATTTCCAGGCCGGTGATGGCGCCGTTTTCCAGGGAGAAGCGGTATTCCTCCACCTTGCCCAGGGTGCGGCCGCCGGCGGTAAAGACCCGGGCGCCGATCAGGGGCAGGGGCTGGCGCAGGGCCCGCACGAATTGATGGCTCTGGCCTTTCCTTTCCAGCAGGGAATATTTCTCTATGGTGATGGTATCCTCGCCAAAGCCGGTGACCGCGGCAAAGGGCAGGATGCGCTCATCCCGGGAGAGGCGCCGCCGCTCCAGCAGGAAACCCTGCACCGCTTTGTTCTTCACATCGATCAGTATTTGTTTGATCTGTCCCAGGGGCTGGCCCTCGGCAATGCTCAGCACCGGCATGCCGATGATGCTTTTGCTTGTCCGCTCCTGCCTGGTCTTTTCTTCCATGCTCATTCCTCCCGCTGTCTATTTGCTAAAATATATTACGAAAAATCATTGTTTATTCCCCGCTGTTTATGATAATATGAGGAGGCTGATTTAGGGAGCGGGAGATATTGATGAAGATTATTTTCGGTTTAGGCAATCCAGGGCCCCGTTACGACGCCACCCGGCATAATTGCGGCTTTATGGTTCTGGACAGGCTGGCAAGGTCGCTGAACTGCGCTTTTGGCAAAAAAGAGCAGGATAATCTGGTGGCGGCCGCTTTTTACCGCGGGCAGAAACTGCTGCTGGCCAAGCCCCAGGCTTTTATGAATCTCAGCGGCTTTCCCCTGGCCCGGCTTTGCGCTTACTATAAGGTGCCTTATGAGGAGATACTGGTCATCCATGACGACCTGGATCTGCCTCCGGCCCAGCTCCGGCTGCGCCGGGGCGGCAGCGACGGCGGGCATAACGGCGTCAAGTCCATCATTGAGCAGACCGGCGTCCAAAACATCAACCGCCTGAAAATCGGTATCGGTGCGGCGCTCTACCATACGCCGGATTACGTGCTCTCCCCCTTCAGCCAGGAGGAAGCGCCCCTGTTCAAAGCCGCTTTGGACCGGGCTGCCCAAGCTGCCCTGGCCTGGGCGGAGTTGGGAATTGGCGAGGCTATGAACCGCTTTAACCATCAGCCGGAGGATGGGGAATCGGGGCAATAATCAGCAAAAATAGGTCAATAATAAGGGATGCCGCGGCAGCCCGGCCAGGCCGCTTTGGCTGAGGCCGGTTGTCCAAAGCAAAACAGGCACGATGAAAATCGGGCTTATTTGCCCGTGGAGGAAAGAAGGCATGAAGCAAATTTTAGCCGCCTGGCAGGAAACGGCGGAATATCAGGATAGTAAACGGGCGCTGCGGCAGGGGTCCGCGGCGCTGATCTCCGGCCTGCCCCTAACCCTGCGGGCCATTGCCGCCGCGGCCGCTTTTCTGGAAAGCGGCCAGGCCCAGCTGCTGCTGACCGCTGAGGAAGAAGAGGCCATGCAGCTTTATGAAAACCTGCTGCCCCTGGTGGGGGAGCGGGTGCTGCATTTCCCGGTATTGGAACTGCTGCCCTTCGAGGTTTATGCCCATAATATCGAGCTCACCGCGGCCCGGGTCGATGTGCTGACCCGGCTGCTCCAAGGGGAGCAGGTGCTGGTGGTGGCCTGCGTTTCCGCCATCACCCGCAAATTGATCCCTCCCGCTGATTTTGCCGCCCACCAGCTGAAGCTAAAACGGGGCAGCATCTTTCAACCGGCGGAGCTGGCCCGGATCTTGGCGGATATGGGCTATGAGCGGGTCAGCCTGACGGAGATCCCCGGCACTTTCAGCCTGCGGGGCAGCCTGATCGATGTATTCCCCCTGACGGCCCGGCAGCCCAGCCGTTTGGAATTTTTTGATGATGAAATCGACGGCATCCGCTTTTTTGACCCGGCGGAGCAATTATCCGGCGCCGCCGCCTCGGAACTGATCATCAGCCCGGCCCGGGAAATGCCCCTGAGCGATCCGGCCCGGCGGCGGGCCCGGGCGGCCCTGGCTGAGGAAATGGCCAAAGTCCGGGAGGGCCTCCACGGCCAGGCTAAAAGAGAGCTGGACAAAACCTTCGGCCCCTTGCGGGAATTCCTGGAGCAGCGGGTCTGGGATAATGGCATGGAAACCCTGCTGGGCCTGTTTTATCCCGAGGCGGGCAGCATCTTTGATTATCTCAGCAACGGCCTGGTGGTGATCTCCGAGCCCCAGGCGGTGAAGCAGGTCGCTTTGGAGTTGAAAACGGAGCGGGACAACCGCTATTATGATTTGTTGAACAATGGCCGCCTGCTGCCTTCCTTCTATTATAATTTCCTGGATTATCAGCAGCTGTTCCAGGGTTTCAGCGCCTATCCGCTGCTGCTTTTATGCCAGCTGAGCCTGAATACCGGCGGGGTGAAGGTGGCGGTGGACCGGCAGATCCTGGCCCGGGAGCTGCCGGCTTATGCCCAGAACCCCCAGCTTTTCCAGGACGATATGCTGGAATTCAACCGCAAGGGCTATCAGGTGGCGCTGGCCGCCAGCTCTGAGCTGCGCTTGCAGCGGATGGGGGAGATCCTGGTGGAAAACGGGCTGCCCCAGGCCCGGCTGCTCCGGGCCGGTTTTACCCTGGGTTTTGAAAGCCCCAGCCTGAAGCTGGCCCTGGTCACGGAAAAAGAATTATTTGCCCGCCAGAACAAAAAACGCCACCGCCGCGTCTATAAGGGCGGGGAGAAGATCGCCAACTTCCTGGATCTGAAGACCGGGGATTATGTGGTGCATATTTATCAGGGCATCGGCCAGTACCTGGGGGTAGAGCGCCTGACCCTGGGGGAGATCCAGCGGGATTACCTGCTGATCCGCTACGCCGGCGAGGATAAGCTCTATGTACCGGTGGATCAGCTGGATCTGATCCAGAAGTATATCGGCGGCGACGGCGCCGCGCCCAAGCTGTATAAGCTGGGCGGCGGAGAATGGGCCAGGGTCAAGGCCAAGGCCCGGGGCGCTGTGCAGGAGATGGCGGAGGAATTGCTGAAGCTCTACGCGGAACGGGAGCAGACCCCGGGCTATGCTTTTTCCCCGGACAGCGCCTGGCAGCAGGAGTTTGAGGACGCCTTCCCCTATGCGGAGACCCCGGACCAGCTCCAATCCGAAGCCGAGATCAAGCAGGATATGGAGCAGCCCAGGATCATGGACCGGCTGCTTTGCGGCGATGTGGGCTATGGCAAAACCGAGATCGCCCTCAGGGCTGCTTTCAAGGCGGTGATGGACGGCAAGCAAGCGGCCATCCTGGCCCCCACCACCGTGCTGACCCAGCAGCATTACCATACCATCCTGCAGCGCTTTGCCGGTTATCCCATCAAGGCCGGCTTCCTCTCCCGTTTTTCCACCGCGGCCCAGCAAAAGGATACCCTGAAAAAGCTGGCCGCCGGCCAGGTGGATATCGTGGTGGGCACCCACCGGCTGCTCTCCAAGGATGTGCGTTTCAAGGATCTGGGCCTCTTGATCATTGATGAGGAGCAGCGCTTCGGCGTCAGCCATAAAGAAAAGATCAAGCAGCTGAAAAAGCAGGTGGACGTGCTGACCCTCTCCGCCACCCCCATTCCCCGCACCCTGCATATGGCCCTGGTGGGCATGCGGGAAATGAGCATCATCAATACGCCGCCGGAAGACCGGCACCCGGTGCAGACTTATGTGGTAGAGTATAATAAGCGCCTGCTCAGGGATGCCATTGCCCGGGAGGTCAGCCGGGGCGGCCAGGTATATTTCGTGCATAACCGGGTTCATAATATCTATGAAACCGCCGCGGATATCCAGCAGTTGCTGCCCAATTGCCGCATTTTCGTGGCCCATGGCCAGATGAAGGAAAAAGAGCTGGAACAGGTGATGATGGACTTTGTGGCGGGCCAGGCCGATGTGCTGGTCTGTACCACCATCATTGAAAGCGGCCTGGATATCGGCAATGTGAATACCCTGATCGTGGACGACGCGGATATGTTCGGCCTGGCCCAGCTCTATCAGCTCCGGGGCCGGGTAGGCCGCACGGAACGCCAGGCCTTCGCCTATTTCACTTACCGCCGGGAGCGGGCCATGAGCGATATCGCCAAAAAGCGGCTGATCGCCATCAGGGATTTTACCGAGCTGGGCGCGGGCTTCAAAATCGCCATGCGGGATCTGGAGCTCAGGGGCGCCGGCAATATCCTGGGGCCGGAACAGCATGGCCATATTGTGGCGGTGGGCTTCGACCTCTACTGCAAGCTGCTGGAGGAGGAAATGGCCAAAGCCAAGGGCGAGGCGGAGCGCCTGCCGGATATTTCCACCCAGATGGAGCTGGCGGTCAACGCCTTCATCCCGGATACCTTCATTGATACCTCCATGCTCAAAGTAGAGATCTATAAGCGCATCGCCGCTGTGAACGAGGGCGAAGAGCTGGACGAGCTGGCGGAGGAACTGCGGGACCGTTACGGCCCCCTGCCGGAAACCGTGGAAAACCTGCTGCTCCTGGGCAAGCTGAAGCTGCTGGCCAAAAGGCTGCGCATTGCCGCCATCAGCCAGAAGCAGGGTTTCGTAGAACTGCGCTTTGGCGAGCAGCCGCCTTTAAGCGGCGAAGCCCTGATCAGGCTTTGCCAGGAATGGCCCGCCATCTCCTTTAGCGAGAAGAAGATCAATCAGGAGGACGGCGGCCAGGCCAAAGCCTTCTTCATGAAGGTCAAAACCCCTGGGGAGCAGGAGGGCAAAGCGGTGGTGGACCAGCTGCTGCATTTATTGGCCCGGCTGGATAACCTCTGCCGGGAGCAGCAGGCTGCCCCGGCTGTTTGAAGATAAAGGGGGCAGGATCCCTGCTGAAAAATTCAGCAGAAAACCGCTTTCTTTCCGTATTTCCTTGTGCTATAATGTACGGGTATGTTCGGACCTAAGATTAAGAATATAATTTGGCTGTTCATAGGGAAAGGATGATTGTTTTGAAGAAGATTCTTGTTATCACGCTGTTGGTTACCCTGCTGCTGGCTTTTGCCGCCTGTGCCGGCCCGGACGCCGGAAACGGCAAAGGCGAAGTGATCGGTACCGTCAACGGCGCGGAAATATACCGGGATGAATACGACTATTATTTCGATAATTATTTCCAGAGCTACTACTCCAACTACTACACCTATTTCCTCTACTATATGAACATTGACCTGATGGATGAGGAAAGCGCCAAGGACACCCTGGCCTCCCTGGAACAATACGCCTGGGATATGGTGGTGAAAAGCGAGCTGATCAAGCAGACCGCCGCCAATGATTACCAGATCACCTATGAGGACAAGTACCTGAAGGATGTGCTGACCTGGGGCGCTTATGACAGCATCATCGTCAATGATATTTATTCCCAGCTCTATGGCAAGGTGCAGGAGCAAATGCTGGCGGAGATCTCGGTCTCCGATGAAGACGTGCAGGCCAAATACGATGAGGACCCCAGCGCCTGGGATGCCCGGAAAACCTCCCATATCCTGATCAAATGTGATGTGGAGGATGAAGCCGCCAGGACCGAGGCTTATGCCAAAGCCGTGGATATCATCAATCAGCTAAACGGCGGCGCTGACTTTGCCGAGCTGGCCAAGGAATATTCCGACGACGGCAGCGCTGAAAACGGCGGCGTCATCGACACCTTCTTTAATGTGAGCGGCAAGGATGTGGCCGGCGACACCTCCCTGTATCCCGAATATGTGGCCGCGGCTTTTACCCTGGCCAATGTGGGTGATTACAGCCTGGAGCCGGTGCAGTCTTCCGCCGGTTACCATATCATCCAGCTGGACGAAAAGCGGGAAGGCTTCGAGGCTTCCAAAGCGGTCATTGCCGAAACCATGAAGAGCGTCAGCGACGAAGACGTCAGCGCCAAGCTGAACGAGATCATCGAGGCTGCCAAGGCTGAGGCCGAGATCAAGCAGCAGATCACTTTCAAATACTATGATCCCAACGCCGCTGAAACCGGCGAAGAAGGCGAGCAGGCTACCGACGGCAACGTTACAGATGATAACGCCGAAGGCGGGCAGGCGACAGATGATAACGCTGCCGGCGATAATGCCGAAGGCGGCGCGGACAGCGGAACCGGCGCTGACGGGGCGGATGAAGCCCAAGGGGAATAGCGCTGCCAAGTGAAAAGCAAGGGAAGCTGAGGCCAGCTTCCCTTTTTCATTCCAGCTTTTTTGTTGAAAAATAGCCGGTGATTCGGTATAATAAAGGCCATAGTTTAGACAGCGGTTTTAATCCCGGCTTCAGGCCGGATCAATGGAGGTTTGCCGTGAACGAAAACAGAGAAATGATCGTTTTATTGGATTTTGGCGCGCAATACGCTCAACTGATCGCCCGCCGCATCCGCTCCGCCCATGTTTATTGCGAAATCATGCCCTATCATGCCTCGGCAGAGGCGATTGCGGCCAAACAGCCCAAAGGCATTGTCCTTTCCGGCGGCCCCGCTTCGGTGCTGACGCCGGGCTCCCCCCGCTGCGACCCGGGCATTTTTGAGCTGGGCGTGCCGGTGCTGGGCATTTGCTACGGCATGCAGCTGATGTCGGTGATGCTGGGCGGTCAGGCAGCCCAGCCGGAAGAACGGGAGTACGGCAAAGTCATGGTGGAAGTGGATGACCAAGACGGGCTCCTTGCCGGCCTGGACAGCGCCATTCAGACCTGGATGAGCCATACGCTGCAGGTTGTGGCAGCGCCGCCAGGCTTTATCCCCACCGCCCATACCGGCCATTGTTCCTACGCGGCTTTTGAAGACCGGCAGCGCCGTTTCTATGGCCTGCAATTCCACCCGGAAGTGACCCATACCCCTGGGGGACGGGCTATTTTCCATAACTTCCTCTTCCGGATCTGCGGCTGCCAAGGGGATTGGCTGATCTCTTCCTTTGTGGAGCAGGCTCTCCGGGAGATCCGCGAGCAGGTGGGGGACAAGCAGGTGCTGCTGGGCCTTTCCGGCGGCGTGGACAGCTCCGTGGTGGCCACTCTGCTGCACCGGGCCATCGGCGACCAGCTGACGGCGGTTTTCGTCAACCATGGCCTGATGCGGAAAAACGAGCCGGAACAGGTGATCAGCGTTTTCCGGCCCATCCTGGGGGATAAACTGATCGCTGTGGACGCTTCCCAGCGCTTTATCAACAAGCTGGCCGGGGTCACTGATCCGGAAACTAAGCGCAAGATTATCGGCGGGGAATTCATCGACGTTTTCGCCGAGGAAGCCCGGAAACTGGGCAAGCTGGATTTCCTGGCCCAGGGTACCATTTATCCGGATATTGTGGAAAGCGGTTCCGCCACCGGCGCGGTGATCAAAAGCCATCATAATGTGGGCGGCCTCCCGGCGGATCTGCCCTTCTGCGGCATTGTGGAACCGCTGCGCCTGCTGTTCAAGGACGAGGTGCGGGCCTTAGGCAAAGAGCTGGGCCTGCCGGACAGCATGGTCTGGCGGCCGCCTTTCTCCGGCCCGGGCCTGGGCATCCGGGTCATCGGCGACATCACCCCGGAAAAGCTGCAGATCGTCAGGGAAAGCGACGCCATCTTCCGGCAGGAGCTGGAAGCCGCCACCTTAGAGCAGGAAGCCAGCCAATACTTCACCGTGCTTACCGGCGTGAAGAGCGTAGGCGTCATGGGGGATGAGCGCAGCTATGACTACACCATTGCCTTAAGGGCCATCAATACTGAGGATTTCATGACCGCGGATTGGGTGCATCTGCCTTACGACCTGCTGGACAAGGTGTCCCGGCGCATCGTCAACGAGGTGCGCCATGTGAACCGGGTGGTGTATGACATCACCTCCAAACCCCCGGCCTCGGTGGAGTGGGAATAGAGCGGGCGTCTGCCTGTAGATCATGAAGGAGACTGACGGTCCGGCGCGGAAGCTACCGCGCCGGGCTTCCACAAACATGGGAAAAAAACTGACCTTAATCCTGTTGATCGTGATCAGCCTGGTCTTGCTCCTGGGCGCGCTGCTGATTTGGCGCTGGAACCGGGAAATCAGCGCCGGACAGGCGGAGGCCGCCCTTTTTCAGGCTGCCCAAAGCGACCAGGGCGGGGTGGATATCAATTCAGCCTTCATCTTTACCTTCGCGGATAATGTCAGCTCCGCCTCGGTGAATAAGAGCCTGACGGTGGAGCCGGCTATTGAGCTGGGCATCCATCAGGGCGCCAGCCGCCGGGAGGTGCTGGTGGCGCCGGCGGAGCCCCTGACGCCCGGCGCTTTGTATAAGTTTACCCTGAAAGCCGGGGGCCAGAGCTATACCTGGGCTGTACAGACCAAAGCCGATTTGCGGATCATGGATTACAGCCCAGGGGATCAGGGTATTGACGTACCGGTCAGCGGGGATTTGACCATTGTTCTCAACCAGATGCTGGAGCTGGATCTGGCCAAGGTGGGGGACTATGTTACCCTGACCCCGGAGACGCCGGGCAGCTGGACCCAGCGGGGGCGCGTGCTTTGCTTCAACCCGGAGCAGCCTTTGCTGCCCGCCACCGTCTACCAGGTGGAAATTGCCGCCGGTTTGCCCGCTGCCCAAAGCTCCGTGACCCTGACCGAGGGCTTGCGTTTCAGCTTTGAGACTGCCCCGGCCCAGCAGGACGTTGGCTGGCAGGTCAGCGGCCCGGCTTCCTTCCAGAGCGGCGAAACCCCTACTTTCAGCTTATCTCTGGCTGAAACGCCGGGGGAAACCGCTGCCCCGCCTGTTTTGGCCGGCCAGCTTTATCAGTATCAGGACGCGGACAGCTATGTCCAGGCCCTGTTGGAAATCGCCGTGGCGAAGCCGATTTGGAGCCGCGGCTTTCAGGAGCTGAAAAATTGCGCTTTGGCCGGGGCCGCTCTTTCCGGCCATGTGGAAGCCCTGACCCCGGTGAAAAGCGGGCCTGATTATAGCCTGCGCTGGGCAACCCCCCTGGCCCCCGGCTATTATTTGCTGCGCCTTTATAGCCAGGGGGATAGCCGGGATCTGCTGTTCGCCGTCAGCAGCCTGAGCGCCTTTATGGTAAACGACAGCAGCCAGACCCTGCTTTGGCTGCATGACGCGGTTGACGGCAACCCGGCCTTAGCCACGGTAACGGACGTCCTCCGGGGCCTGCGGGCGGAAACCAGCTCCCAGGGGCTGGCTACTGTCAGCTATGACGGGGGCCCGGCCATCTATCAGATCATTGGCGAAAACACCGGGCTGGTGCTGCCTTTATGGGCGGAGCAAACCGTCCCGGCCAATGATCAATACGCCTGGCGTTACCTCTACACGGATAAGACCCTGTACGACAATGGGGATACCCTGTATTTCTGGGGCCTGCTGCAGCCCCGGGGGGACTGGCAGCTGGAGTATGAGCATGTTTCCGTCTATCTGCTGGCGGAAGGCCAGGATCAGGATGATTATATTTACCGGGATCTGGCGCCCCTGAACAACGGTTTGTTCAACGGCAGCGTCAGCCTGCCCAAGCTTCGGCCCGGCGCTTATCGGCTGCAGGTCTGGCAGAGCGGGGTCTGCTATCTGAGCCGTGATTTCACGGTTAGCGGCGGGGCGGACCCAGCTAAGGCGGCCATATCCGCTTCCGCCCTGGCGGA
>DAIMZM010000072.1:0-12940 GCA_036733985.1 Bacillota bacterium | reverse complement strand
CTGCCGAGGAAGAAGGTTTTGCTTCCCACTGGCTGCGTGAGTCCGCTGACGCGGATACCAAGCGCATCCGCCAGCTGACCTTGAACATGATTGCCGGGGGCAGCAATAACGCCAATCTGGGCGGCGACGCTTACGAGGAAGGCTATGCAGAGGTGGAAGGGGAGAACGGCCCCGCACCAGGCGGTAAGAAGAAAAGCAAGACCCCGGTGTTGGATAAATTCGGGCGGGATTTAACTGCGCTTTCCCGTCAGGAGAAGCTGGATCCGGTGATCGGCCGGGAAAAGGAGATCCAGCGGGTGATCCAGATCCTCTCCCGCCGCACCAAGAACAACCCGGTCTTAATCGGCGAGCCCGGCGTGGGCAAAACCGCCATTGTGGAAGGCCTGGCCCAGATGATCATCGACAGCCGGGTGCCGGAAACCCTGATCGGCAAACGGGTGGTGGCCATCGATATGTCCGGCATGGTGGCGGGCAGCAAATACCGGGGGGATTTTGAGGAGCGGATGAAAAAGATGGTGGATGAGATCCGCACCAACAAGGACGTGATCCTCTTTATCGACGAGGTGCATACCCTGGTGGGCGCCGGGGCGGCGGAAGGCTCCATTGACGCGGCCAATATCTTAAAACCAGCCCTGGCCCGGGGCGAGCTGCAATGCGTGGGCGCCACTACCCTGGATGAATACCGCAAGCATATTGAAAAAGACGCGGCCCTGGAGCGGCGCTTCCAGCCGGTGCAGGTAGGCGAGCCCAGCGAGGAAGACGCCCTGCAAATCCTCCACGGCCTCCGGGATAAATACGAAGCCCATCACCGGGTGCGCATCACCGACGCTGCCCTGGCAGCGGCGGTGCGGTTTTCCGCCCGCTATCTGCCGGACCGCTTTTTGCCGGATAAAGCCATCGACCTGATGGATGAAGCAGGCAGCAAAACCCGGCTGGCCGCTTATACCGCGCCGCCGGATTTAAAGGAACTGGAAAGCCGCCTGGCCGAGGTGCAAAAGGAAAAGGACGCTGCCGTGAACGCCCAGGAATTTGAGAAGGCGGCCCAGATGCGGGATCAGGAGCGGCAGCTGATGGAGCAGATCGAGGAAGGCCGCCGGGGCTGGCAGCGGGAAACCACCGGTAAGGAGCAAACCGTGGACGCTGAGCAAATCGCCCAAGTCCTGGCGGAATGGACCAATATCCCGGTGTCCCGCCTGAACGAGGAGGAAGCCGACCGCTTGCTGCGCCTGGAAGAACTGCTGCATCAGCGTTTGATCGGCCAGGATGAAGCCGTGGTGGGCATTGCCCGGGCTGTGCGCCGGGCCAGGGCCGGTTTGAAAGACGCCAAAAGGCCCATCGGCTCCTTCATCTTCCTGGGCCCCACCGGCGTGGGCAAAACCGAGCTGGCCAGGGCCTTGGCCAATATCATGTTCGGTTCCGACGATGCCATGGTGCGCCTGGATATGAGCGAGTATATGGAGAAATTCGCCGTCTCCCGCCTGGTGGGCGCGCCTCCCGGCTATGTGGGTTATGACGAGGGCGGCCAGCTTACCGAGGCGGTGCGCCGCCGGCCCTATAGCGTGGTACTGCTGGACGAGATCGAAAAGGCCCATCCGGATGTGTTCAATATCCTCCTGCAAGTGCTGGAGGACGGCAGGCTCACCGACAGCACCGGCCGCACCGTGGATTTCCGCAATACCATCATCATCATGACCAGCAATGTGGGGGCGGGCCAGCTGAACCGGGCCAGGGCCATGGGCTTCGGCCGGGCCGGCGATACGGAAGAAGAGGATTATGAGGCCATGAAAGAGCGGATGCTGGGGGAGATGAAGAAAGTCTTCCGCCCGGAATTCCTCAACCGGGTGGATGATATCATCGTCTTCCGCGCCCTGACGGAAACGGAGATCAGCGCCATTGCCGCCCTGATGCTGAAAGAGCTGGCAAGCCGCTTGAGCGAGCAAGGCCTGAACTTGAAAGCGGCTGAGGGCGTCTACGCCTACCTGGCGGAGAAGGGCTTTGACAGCATCTATGGGGCCAGGCCTTTGCGCCGGGCCATCCTCCGGCTGATCGAGAACCCCATCAGCGAGGCCATTCTGGCCCGGGAATACGGGGAAGGGGACACGGTGGAGATCTATGTGGACGAGGGAGCGCTGAAATTCCGCAAGCCCCAGGAAGAAGCGGCAGCGGCGGCAGCGGCCCTGAATAACCAAATCTAGCCAATGCAAAGCAGGGGGCTGTCAAGCCCCCTGCTTTTTGTCTGGTTAATGGCCCTGCACTTATCTTTTGTCGATCAGCAGCACATAGTTTTTATCTTCCTGCCTGAGCAGCCGTTCGATCTCCGCTTCCCGGAAGGGCTCCAGGGAACCTTCGGTCTGGAAGCGGGCGCAGACCCCGCAGCTTGAGCTTAAGCTCCGGGGCACCGGCGCCAGCTTGCCCAGAATATCCAGGGATTGCAGCAGGCGCATAAAGATCAGGGCGTCGCAATGGGTGTGGAAAGTGGCGAGATAGGCTGGCACGGCTATTTCCGCAGCGTGATGATGGTATCGCCGCCCTCCGCGCTGCTTGCCATGGCATAGCCGCTTTTCTTGGCGAAACGGCTGATATTCGCCTTGGCCGTGGGATTATCCACCAGCACGGTGATCTCGGTTTCCCCTTTATCAGCCGCCTGCTTGGTCAGGAGCACCGGCTGGGGGCAGTTCAGCCCTCTGGCGTCAATGGTTTTCATGGGTTTAAGCCTCCTGTTCTTTCTTGGTATTGGCGATGGCAATGATCAGCATCAGCGCCAGGATGGCGATGGTGGCCACTTTGCCGCCGATGGTGGGGCCGCCGCTGACCACGCCGTCCTTGACGGTGGTGGCCGCGGAAGCCAGCTTGAAGTTATGGGCCAGGGCCGCGCCTACCAGGAAGCCCACCACGGTGATGGCGGAATCGCTGTTGCCTTCGCCGGAGAGGATCAGCTGGCGCAGGGGGCAGCCGCCCAGCAGCACCGAACCCAGGCCTACCGCTGCCAGGGAGAGGAAATTCCACAAACCGTCGGTATGGGCCACCGGCTGGCCGCTAAAGCTGACTTTAAACCAGCCAAAGGCGATATTGCCCACAATGGCCGCCAGGAGGATACCCACAAAGCCCATCAGCAACGTCCAATCTTTGAGCAGGATCAGATCCCGGATGCCCCCCACGGTGCAGAGGCGGGTCCGCTGGGCCAGGCCCCCCACGATCAGGCCGGCGGCCAGGGCAATCAGCAGCGGCGCATGCAGGGAGCCGGGGCCTTCCGCGCTGAAATAGATGAAGGCCGGGGCCGCGATCAGCAGGATCAGCAGCAGGATCTGGATGGCCGGCAGCCAGCCCCCTTCCAGCTTGGGTAGGCTGTATGTACGCTTGAGGCTGTAGCCCCGCTTGAGGAAGCAAACGCCGCCGCCAATGCCGGCCACGAAGCCCACCAGGCCCACCACCGCGTTCAGATCACCGCCGCCGATGCGTAAAATCATCCGCAGCGGGCAGCCCAGGAAAACCAGGGCGGTAATGGCGACGCAAACCCCCAGCACAAAGCGGGTGGCCGGCGAGGAGCCGCCCCGGGGCAGGAATTCCTTGCCCAAAAGCGCCACAATCATGGCGCCCAGCACCAGGCCGATGACTTCCGGCCGGATATACTGCACCATTGCTGCCTGGTGCAGGCCCAGGGCGCCGGCGGTATCCCGGATGAAGCAAGCGATGCAGAAACCCATGTTTTTGGGGTTGCCGAAATAAACCAGTAGAACCGCAATAACGCCGATGCCCAGGCCGGTAAAAAGCAGACCCTTTTTACTGTTCATAATGACCTCCGTATTAAGCCGATAATTTATCAGGCAAAGCAGGAACCGCATGCTTTTACCTTGTTTAAGTATAATAGATGGCGGGGTGTAATGTTAAATCACTTTTTAACGAAAAGGGCCGGGCATTTATAGATAAAAACAATAAATGCCTTCTTAGGCATAGGCTGATCCCGGACAGGCATATATATCAGTAGATAAGCTTATGGGAAAGCAGGGAAAAGGGAAAAACCTGTAGCATTTTCCACTGTTAAAGGTTAGAATAGGGGTATGATAGAGTTTATTTTAAACCGAGAACCGGTTGCGGTGGAGCGGGATATGAGCCTGTTCCAATATTTGCGGCAGATCAGGCGTTTGACCACGGTGAAAGCGGGGGAAAGCGGCTCCTTGGCCCTGGTGGACGGGACGGCCCTGGCCACGGAAAAGATCCGGCTCTCCCGGATCGCCGGTTCCGAGGTGCTGACCCTGGAAGGGCTGGACGAGGGGGAAAGGCAGCTCTATGCCCAGGCCTTTGCCGGTTCCGGGGCTGTGCTCTGGGATTGGTATGCCCCGGGGCTGATCCTGGCGGCCAAGACCCTGCTGGACGCTAACCCAAACCCCGGTCCTGAGCAGATCCGGGCCGCTTTCAGCGATGCCCTCTGGGCTTATCCCGGCTCCGCCCAGCTGGTTCAGGCTATTGGCCTGGCGACCGCGCTGAAGCGGGGAGAAGACCTCCTGCCCGCTTTGGGAGAGGCCGGCGGTTTTGGCGCGGCCCTGCTGCCGGAGGATGGGGTTGAGGCAGCCCTGGGCCTGCGGCTGGATCCGGCGGATCTGCAGCCGGCTCAGGTGCTTTACGCCGCGGTGCGCCGGGCCGGGACGCTTCGGGGTCTGCTCCGGGCTGTGGATATTGCTGCCGCGGCCGCTTTGCCCGGCGTGGTCCAGGTGGCGGTTGCCGCGGATATTCCTGAGCAAAAGGCCCCGGCAGCGTCTATGCTGACGCCCTTGGGCCAGCGCCTGGGCTTTAGCGGGGCGGCTTTGGCCCTGGTGGCTGCGGAGAGCCCGGAACTGGCCCAGAAAGCCGTTGCTTTGATCCAGGCGGACTGCCTGCCCCTGCCCCCTGGGCGCTCCTTGACACAGGATGGGAGGACCAGCGGCTCTTGGCTGCCGGACCCCGGCAATCTGCTGGCCAGGGAAAGCCTTTGCCAGGGAGATGCGGCAGCGGCTCTGGCAGCCGCCCCTTACCTGGCCCGGCATACATATACCCTGCCCATCAGCCCGCCCCTGCCAGGGCCAGCCCAGTCTGTGCTGGCCTTGCCGGAGCAGGGTGGCCTTACGGTCTATCTGGCCGGGGGGGATATTTTCGCCGCCCGCCAAGCCATCAGCGGTCTGCTGGGCTTGGATTTGGCCAAGGTGCGGGTCAAAAGCAACGGCTGTCAGGAACAGGGGGAGATTGCCCCGGCCTGCCAGGCCGCGCTGCTGGCCTGGCTCACCGGACGCCCGGTAAAGCTAGGGGCGGAGGCGGCAGTGGGGCCGGACTTTGAAAGCGGCCCTGTGCTGACCGTGGATATCACCACCGGCCTGAATGACTTAGGCCGGATCCTGGCGGTGCAGGCCCAGGTCACAGCGGATCTGGGCGCTTTTTCCGCCCCTGCCCAAAGCCTGCTGGCGGAAATCTGTGCCAGCCTGGCCGGGCCTTACCGCATCGCCAATCTGGCGATCATCGGCGAAGCCTATGCCACCAATCATCGCCCGGCCTGGGCTGAGCCGGGCATGGCTGCCGCCGTTGCCGCCCTGGCTGGGGAGGGGAATTTGAACCACCTGGCAGAGCTGGCCCGGATCGACCCCTGGTGGCTCCGGTATCAGAATATCCTTTATCCCGGCGATGCCTTGCCCATTGGCGGCTTGGCCGGGGCGGATCTGGCCCCTGCCCAATGCCTGCTGGCGGTAAAGCCTTTTTATGACGCCCATCCCGGCGCCGGTATTGCCTGCGCTGCTGAAAACCGGCTGGCTGGGGAAAGCCAAGGGCTGGTGCGCATTACAGTGGAAAACGGCCGGGCCCTGGTTTACGCGCCGATCGGCTGCCAAAGCCCGGATCTGGCCCTGGCTTTACGGCAAATGGTTTGTCAGGTGGCGGGCCTGCCGCCGGCGGAAGTCTCTGCCCTGCCCAGGGATACGGCGCTGGCCAACGGGCTGGAGGTCCAGTCCGCGGGCGGCACGATCCCGGCTTTGGCAGCGGCCCGCCGGGCAGCCCAGGCCCTGGCGGAGGCGCTGAAAGAAAAAGGCTCCCTGGCCGCCCTGCAGGGCCGGGAGTTCCTGGGTAGCTATACCTGCCGGGCAGAGCAGGGCGGTTCTTCCTTCACCGGCGGCTTTGCCGCCCATTGCGTGGCCTTGGATGACCAGGGCCGGGTGGCCAAGGTGGCGGCTGCCCATGATTTTGGCCGCTTGATCAACCCCCTCTACGGGGAGGTGCGGGTTCTGGAAAGCGTGGCCCAAGGCCTGGCCTTGGCTGCCGGTCTTGCCGGGGCCACGGGCCAGCCGGCGCCCTTTCCGGAGACGGAGATTTATCCGGTCAGCAACCAGCTGCCGGAAGCCCTGCTGCAGGCTTTGCCAGCCGCCGGGGTCAGGGGCGTGGGGCAAATTGCCGCCCTGCCCGGCTTAGGCGCGCTGCAAGGGGCCTATCTGAAACGGGACGGCCGGCTTTGCCTCAGCCTGCCTTTCACCGGCCGCCCGGCGCCATAAAAAAAGCCGCCCTTCTCAACGGCTGGCGGCAAAAGGGCCCGGGCAAAAATCCCCGGCCCGGCAGGGCTTAGGGCATAAACCGGCCTTAATCGCGGCCTATTTTTTATGGGCCAGGTGCTGGATGGCGGTTTCGAAGACGTCCCGCACATGCTCGTCGTCCAGGGAATAGAAAATGTGTTTGCCCTGGCGGCGGGATTTTACCAGCTTGGCCCCGCGCAGGGATTGCAGTTGATGGGAAATGGCGGATACCGTCATCTCCAGCAGTTCCGCCAGCTCGCAGACGCAGATCTCCCCCTGATCCAGGGCCCAGAGTATGCGCACCCGGGTGGGGTCGCCCATGACTTTGAAAAAATCCGCCACTTCCGTAAGGAACGGTTCCCCAGGCAGATTTCTTTTCAGTTCCTGATCCTCCATGGCTCGTCCTCTTTGGCTTTCTGTTCCTGTTTTTCCCTGTTCTCCGCTCCCTGGCTGGGAAAAGGGCATCAGGCCTGCCAGGGGAAGCGCTCCGGGATGACGATATCGTCCCGGCGGATTTTTTTCCAGCTGAAGCCGGGCAGCAATTCCCGGGGAGAGAGGGCCTCCGCCTGGGTCAGCAGACCTGCCGCCCAGGCCAGCCAGCCGATGATCTGCTCCGGCCCGGCCTGCTGCCTGAGCCGGCCCAAATCCAGATCCCCTTCCCGTTTGCTCAGCCTGCGCCCATCCGGGGCCAGCAGCAGGGGAATATGCCAATAGCCGGTCCCAGTCCAGGCCCAGCCAGGCCAGGTCTTGCCGGAGCAGCGCCGCCTTTTCCCCGGAGCAGCGCTGGGGATCCAGATCTTCGATGCGCAGCACCAGTTCCCCGCCTTGGCTGCGCAGGGAAAGCCAGGCCAGCAAGGCGGCGAAGGCATTGCCCAGATGCATCCTGCCGCTGGGGCTGGGGGCGAAACGCCCCCGGACAAGCGCCTTATCCATAGCCTATCCTCCGGATTGGCAAAGATCAATTCTATTTTACCCCAAACCAACCGCTTTGACAAGCAGCCCGAGGCAGGGCAAATTTTTCGTCCAGGCCGCTGTAATTCATAGAAGGTTCATATTCATCCGTTATAGTAAGATGGGCTTGGCGGCTGGAAAATAAAAGGAACTCTTGTTGCTTTCCGTCAGTCCTATTATCCGTGGCTTAGCAGTTAAGAAAAGAAGGGAGACTCCCCGTTTTAGGGGGATAGCACTGATGAAAAAAACCGCTTCCAAACAATCGCCAAAATCCCGGAAGAAGAAATGGATCATTTTACTGATTATCCTGGCTGTGCTGGCCGGGCTGTTTTTCTATGCCCGCCATCAGATGCGGCAGGCCCTGGAGGCTCTGGATTCCCCAGTGGAAACCGCCCTGGTGGAGCGGCGGGATCTGACCCGCTCCATCACCGCTACCGGCCTGGTGGATAGCGACAACAGCAAAACCATCAAAACCACCCTGATCAATGCGGAGGTGCTCTCCGTGGTGGTGGAGGTGGGGGATCAAATCAGCGCGGGACAGCCCATCTGTACCTTTGATACGGAGGATATCGCCGCGGATCTGGCCAATGCCCGCATCAATCTCAGCGTAGCCTCTTCCCAAAGCGCCCTGGCTGTGGGCAATGCCCAGCGGGGGGTCAGCGATGCGGAAACCAGCCGGGATTACCAGCTGAGCACGGCCCGGAAGGATCTGGACAATGCCTTTGATCAGTATCAGGACGCCCTGGCGGATTATGCCGAGGCAGATCAGGAATTGGCTGACCTGGAAGAGGACGAGGCGGATCTGGAAGCGGATTATGACAAGGCGGAGCGGAAATATCAGGCGGTGGAGGATGATTATCAGGACGCGGCCAATGCCTATAACCGGGCCCAGAACGAGCTGGGCGCGGTGAAGGCCGAAGCTGCCAACCTGAAGGCTGAGGCGGAAAGCTACGCGGATCAAACCAGCGCCGAAGCCCTGGCTGCCTGGGACGCCTATAACCAGGCCCTGGAAGCCCTGAGCCGCCGGCAGCTGGCGGCCAATGCCGCGGAAAGCGACTATCTGTCCCTGAAATCCGATTATGACCAGCGCAGCGCCGCCTATAGCGCGGCCAAGGCCGACTATGACCAGGCCAAAGCCAAGCGGGAAGCCAAGGAGACGGAAGCCAAGACTTTGGAAAAGGCTCTGGACCAGGCGGAGCAGGCTTATGGCAAAGCGGCCGACAGCTATCATTATACCCAAACCAGCGTGAACAGCACGGTGGACGGCAGCCAGTCCGCCCTGGACAATTCCCGGCTTTCCGCTTCCACCGCCGGCCAGACTTACGCGGATCTGGTGGATACATACAGCAAGCAGCTGGCCAAGGGTGTGCTGGCCTCCCCGGTTTCCGGTACGGTTACGGCGGTGGATATTGCCGCCGGGGATCTCTACGCCGGCGGCCCCATCGTCACGGTTGAGGATACGGCGGCTCTGGTCGTGGTGGCGGAAATCGACGAATACGATATCGCCGATGTGCAGCTGGGTATGAAAGCCCTGTTTAAAACCGACGCCACCCGGGATCAGGAGCTGGAAGGGGAAGTGATCTATATCGCCCCCCGGCCTACGGAAAGCATGACCGGGGAAATCACCTATCAGGTGAAAATTTCCGTGGATACCGCCACCGACCGGCTGCGCCTGGGCATGTCCGCCAAGGTCAGCATCATTGTCAGCAAAACCGCCAATGTGCTTGCCGTACCCTATGACGCGGTGCAAACCGATAGCGATGGCAATACCGTGGTCTATGTGCTGGAAGATTTGCCGGCAGAGGCAGCCGCCCCCGGCCAGGCCGTGCCGGGCAAGGAGGGGGCGGCCCCGGCGGAACCGGCCAATCAGCGGGCCATCCCGGTCACCGTGGGGGTGGAAGGGGACTACTATGTGGAGATCAGCGGCGCGGGCCTGAAAGAAGGCCTGGCGGTTGTGCTGCCGGATTCCGGTTATGTGGATCCGATCAGCACCATGATGGCGTTTTAGCGGAGTTGAGCATGGCAGATAATCAAGATAACCGCATCATCAAGCTGCGGGGCATTACCAAGCGCTATTTCGCGGGCAGCGACAATGAGCTGCTGGCGCTGAATAACATTGACCTGGACGTGTACCGGGGAGAATTCCTGGCTGTGGTGGGGGCCTCCGGCTCCGGCAAAAGCACGCTGATGAATATGATCGGCGCTTTGGACCGGCCCAGCTCCGGCAGCTACGAGCTGGACGGGGTGGATGTGGCCGCGGCCAATGACCGGGCCCTGTCCCAGATCCGCAATGCCAAGATCGGTTTCATCTTCCAGACGTATAACCTGATCCCCCGTTCCACCGCCCTGAAAAATGTGGAGCTGCCCATGCTTTATGCGGGGCTGGGGGCGGCCCGGCGTCAGGCCAGGGCCAAGGAATTGCTGGCCCGGCTGGAAATGGCGGACCGCATGCAGCATAAGCCGGATGAGCTGTCCGGCGGCCAAAAGCAGCGGGTGGCCATTGCCCGGGCCATGGCCAATGACCCGGCCATCCTGCTGGCGGATGAACCCACCGGCGCCCTGGATTCCAAAACCGGACGGCTGATCATGGATATTTTTCACCAATTGAACGCTGAGGGAAAAACCGTGGTGCTGATCACCCATTCCCTGGAACTGGCCGCGGAGACCCAGCGCATCATCACGCTGCATGACGGCGAGATCCTCAGCGAAACCAGGGGAGGGATGGCCTGATGCAGCTTTGGGAAAATATCAGCCTGGCCATTACCGGCCTCCGGGCCAATAAGATGCGCTCTTTCCTGACCATGCTGGGCATCATCATCGGCATCGCGGCGGTGATCACCATTATGACCCTGGGGGATACGGTGTCCGCGGCGGTGTCCGATTCCATGCAGTCCCTGGGGGCCAATAATATCACCGTGACCCTGCAGCAGAAGCCGGATGAGGATACGGATGAATCCGGCCAGGCCTATACCTGGTATTACAGCACCAAGGCCCCGGAGGAAGCGGATTATATCACCGACGCCATGATCAACAGCTATCTCCAGGCCTTCCCCGAGGAGATCTACGCGGTTTCCATTGCCGAAAGCCTGGGCGACGGCAAGGTGGAAAAAGGCAAGCTTTATGCCAATGTAGCGGTCATGGGCGTGAATAGCGGCTATTTTATCACCAGCGACCTGGATATGCTGGCCGGCCGCAACCTTTCGGTCCGGGATTACCAGGAAGGCAAGCGGGTGGCCGTGGTTTCCGATAAGCTGGTGAACAATCTTTATGACGGGGATACCCAGGCGGCCCTGGGCCAGCAGATCGAGGCGGTGCTGGGAGACGCTTATTACAGCTATACCATTGTGGGCGTTTACGAATATGTGCAAAACGCCATGATGTATTACATGGGCCCTGAGCGGGATATCACCACCACCGTTTATATCCCGGCCAAAACCGCCCGGGATCAGCTGCACAGCACCGCCGGTTTCCAGAGCTTTTCCGTGGTAACCAATACCGGCGTGGATTCCACAGCGTTCTCCGCTAAAACCGAGCGCTTTTTCAACAGCTATTACCGGAAGAACAATGACTTTAAAATCACCGCTTTCAGCATGGAATCGATGATGAGCGAGCTGACCGCTATGATGTCCACCATTGAGCTGGCCATCTCCATCATTGCCGGCATTTCCCTGCTGGTGGGCGGCATCGGCGTGATGAATATCATGCTGGTCTCCATCACCGAGCGCACCCGGGAAATCGGCACCTGCAAGGCTCTGGGCGCCACCAATGGCTCCATCCGCATGCAGTTTATCACCGAGGCCATCATCATCTGCCTGATCGGCGGCCTGTTCGGCGTGATCCTGGGCGTGTCCATGGGCATGGTCGGCGCGGGCCTGCTGGGCTATACGGCCAAGGCCGCGGCGGACAGCATTGTCATCGCCCTGCTGTTCTCCATGACCATCGGCGTGTTTTTCGGCTATTATCCAGCCAATAAAGCGGCCAGAATGGATCCCATCGAAGCCCTGCGTTATGAATAATAGCGGTGTTTTTCCGTATACTATCCTCAAAACCTTGAGGAGGCGAGTTCATTGTTCACGGAAAAGGAAAACACGTTGTTAAAGGATTTGAAAACCTATGAGCAGACCTGTGTGGAAAAATATAAGAAATATTCTTCTCAGGCCTGTGCCCAGCCGCTGAAAACCCTGTTCCAGGAGCTTGGGACAAAAGAGCAGCAGCATCTGCAGACCATCGACCAGATGATCACCAGCGGCAGCGCCCCGGCCATGGGCGGTTCCCAAGGCGGCCAGCAACAGCAGCAGGGCCAATCCAGCCAGAAAGCGGATTACAGCAACGACCAGCAGGGTTATCAGAGCGACAATTATCTCTGTACCGACGCCTTGTCCACGGAAAAGCATGTCAGCTCGGTTTATGATACCAGCATCTTTGAGTTCAAGGATACCGCTGCCCGGAATACCCTGAACCATATCCAGAAGGAAGAGCAGGAGCACGGCCAGAAGATCTACGATTATATGTCCTGCAACGGTATGTATAGCTAAACCGGCCGCAGCCGGTATTAGCGCAAAAAAGAGAGAAAACCCAGTCGGGCTTTCTCTCTTTTATTTTGCCGTGATTGTTTAGGCAGGGATGGGCAGCTCCAGGCTCCGGCTTGCCAGGAGATCAGCCATGGCGGAACCGGGAAAGGAAATCCCTGGTCTCCGCCCGCTCCGGCGCGCCCAGGATCTGCTCCGGGCCGCCCGCTTCCCAGATGACGCCGTCTTTCATGAACACCACCTGGCTGGACACATCCCGGGCAAAGGCCATCTCATGGGTGACCACCAGCATGGTGGTGCCGGATTTGGCCAGATCCCGCATGACCGAGAGCACCTCGCCCACCATTTGCGGATCCAGGGCGGAAGTGGGCTCGTCAAAGAGGAGCAGGTCCGGCTCCATGGCCAGGGCCCGGGCAATGGCCGCCCGCTGCTTCATGCCGCCGGACATCTGCCAGGGCTTGGCATTGATATAGGGATCCATCTCCACCTGCCGCAGGTATTTCATGGCGTTGGCCACAGCTTCTTCCCGGTTCTTCTTCAGCACCTTGGTTTGGCCGATGACGCAGTTCTCCAGCACATTCAGGTTGTCGAACAAATTGAAGGACTGGAAAACCATGCCCACCTTGGCCCGGTAGGCCGCCGGGTTCATATTTTTGGCCAGCACATCCTCGCCATGAAAGAGGATCGTGCCGGAGCTGGGGATTTCCAGCAGATTGATGCAGCGGAGCAGGGTGCTCTTGCCGGAGCCGGAAGCCCCGATGATGCTGGTCACATCCTTGGCGTTGACGGTGAAATCAATATCCCTGAGCACCGTATTGCTGCCAAAACTTTTGGACAGGTGATTGACTTGCAGGATAGTCTGATTCATAGCCTGGCCTCCTCCTTGCTTTGGGGTACCGGCTTGATCGGGCGGATCTTCTTCTTGCGGAAGTTGTA
>DAIMZM010000071.1:0-13006 GCA_036733985.1 Bacillota bacterium | reverse complement strand
CCTTCAGGGCCGCGATCACTTCTTCAACTTTCTCGGCAGTGCCGGGGGCGCAGCTTTCGCCCAGCTTGGAGATCATCACGGCGTCGTGGTCATAGCCCAGGGCAAAGTCGGCGGGCATCACTTCGCCGGTGATCATCCGCTCAATGGTGGGGGTATACAGGGCCACCCAGTTGTTCTGGGCGGAGGTCAATGCGGCGGTGGGGGCTACGGAAAGCATATCGATGTTATAGCCCACGCTGTAAACCACTTTGCCGCTGTCCTTGGCAGCCTGCACCGCGGAGGGCGCGCCGGTGGAGTCCGCGTGCTGGCCGATGATGGCGCAGCCTTTGCTCATCAGGGCATTGGCAGCCTCGCCTTCGGCAACCGGATCATACCAGGAATTGGTATACTGCACATCCATATGGGCTTCCGGCACGATGCTGCGGATGCCCAGGAAGAAGGCGGTGTAGCCGGAGACCACTTCCGCGTAGGGATAAGCGCCCACATAGCCCACATAGGGATCGGTGACGGTGCCGGCGTCCATCAGCTCCTGAAGCTTCAGGCCGGCCACCACGCCGGAAACATAGCGGCTCTGGAAGGTGTAGGGGAAGATATTGGCCACATTGGGCACCGGCTCAAAAGCGGCGGTATCGCCGGTGCAGGCCAAAAAGATCACTTCCGGATACTCGGCGGCGGCAGCCATCATATGGGACTGGTGGCCGTAGCTGTCGGAAATGACGATATGGCAGCCTTGCTCAGCCAGGTCTACAGCCGTGTCGTAGCAGGTTTCGTCCTCAGGAATATTGTACTTGAAAACCGCCTGGCTATCGGCGACCCCCAGATTGGCCATGGCGCCCTTGATGCCTTCGATATGGGCCAGGTCATAACCGGAGTTCTCATCATGAACCAGGATCACGCCGATCTTCAGGTCTGCCGCGGCAATGGGTTCCCGGGCTTCCCGGGCCACCGGGCCTTCGGCAGCGGGTTCGTTAACATCGGCCGGGGTCTCTTCCCCGGCAGGCTCGTCCGCGGGAGCCTGGTTGTTACAGGCGACCAAAGCCATCACCAAAACAAGCGCCAAAGCTATTACAAGCCATTTCTTCATTTGTACTCCTCCTTCAATTTTCTTCCCTTATTTTAACGCCAGTGCGACGAGGCACCCTTCTTGATGGGGCGAAGCGGCAATCCGGCCGCTCCCGTCCCCCTGATAGGATAAGGCCTATCATAATACACTTCTCCCCCTTTGTCAAGGACGCCAGGCCTGTCCGGCCAGGGGAGCCCAGGTTATAAGACCTGGCAGAAGCCTATCTAACAGCTGGCCGCGCTTAAAGACGGCGTTCAGGCCGCCCTGATCAAACAGGCTGCCGCGCATGCGCCGCCTGCCGGGTTTATGGCGTCAGGCTGCTTAAACCGCCATAGGCCCTGTTGTTTATCTTACACGCGTTAGCTTTGATAATTTACGGTTTCTTTATGTACATATCATACTATAATAAAAGCATTTTGTACAGATAAGTTGAGAACCTTACAAAAATTTTTTTGTTTTCTGTAACTTTTTTTATCGTTAAGCGGTTCCCGCCGCTTTACTGCATAAATATTTACGAAAATGAAAAAATTTTACGCAGGCATTGCATTTTCCAGCAGGGGGTGCTATAATAGCAGCACTGAATAACATACATAAATGGAGAAGGGTATTATGAAAAAGCTACTGATCGTTTTAACCGTACTGGCTCTGTCCATCAGCCTGTTGGCTTGCGCCAATACCGGCGGCAAACTGGAAGCGATCCAGAAAGCCGGCAAAATCGTGGTCTACACCGACCCGAATTTCCCGCCTTTTGAGTACATGGGCGAAAACGGCCCGGAAGGTTCGGATATTGAGCTGGCCAAGGCGATCGCCGACGAGTTGGGCGTGACGGTGGAATTCCAGTCCGCCAATTTCGACGCCATCGCCATGTCCATCAAGGGCGGCAAGGGTGATCTTGGTATCTCCGGCCTGTCTATTACCGAAGAACGCAAGAAGAGCGTGGATTTCTCAGACCCCTATATCAATTCCGTCCAGTATCTGATCCTGCCGGAAGACTCCGCTGTGGTTACGGTGGAAGATCTGGCCGGCCTGGCCATTGGCGTGGGCAAGGGCTATACCGGCTCTTTCCTTATTGAGGACGAGATCAATGGCGAAGCGGGCGTGCTGAAGGATAGCGGCGCCAGCTTCACCGAATATCCCAGCGCCCTGGAAGCCACCCTGGACTTGAAGAACGGTAAAGTCAGCGCGGTGATCATGGACCAATATGTGGCTCAGAGCATTGCCGACAAAAACGAAGGCCTGAAGGCTGTGGAACTGACCTATGCCGACGGCTCCATCGCCAGCGAGGAATACGGCGTGGCCGTGCCCAAGGGCAATGAAGACCTGCTGGCCATTGTCAATGATGTGATTGCCAAGCTGAATGCGGAAAATCAGATCGAGCAATGGGTCATTGATTTCTCTTCATAAATTTAACCGCGGAATTTAATTTGTAAAAATTAAAGCCAAGGGTGCTGGGTGCTGGTGATTGAAAGCCGGGCATACCCGGACTTTGATTGAATGTTGCTCAAGCTGCCCGCAGCGTTTCCTCAGTGCTGCGGGCGGTTTCAATAGGGGAAGGTGTTGCCATGAACTTAATCAATGAGCTGGAATACGCTTTGACAAGTTCTTTTGACTGGATACAGTACCAGTTTTTCATTACGTTTATCCAGGAAAACCGCTATAAGATGTTCTTATACGGTTTTTCCAATACCATCATCATTGCTGTTTCCGCGGTGATCATCGGCACAGTCATCGGTTCTCTGGTGGCTGTGGTTCGCGTTTATCACAGCCAAACCGGCAAGGCCCGGCTGCTGAACCGCCTCTCCGGCCTGTATCTGGCTGTTTTCCGGGGCACGCCGGTGGTGGTGCAGCTGCTGATTATGTATTATATCGTCTTCATTTCCTCCCAGAACCCGCTGATTGTGGCCATGGTCACCTTTGGCATCAATTCCGGGGCTTATGTGGCGGAAATCGTCCGCGCCGGCATTCTGGCGGTGGATATCGGCCAGATGGAGGCCGGGCGCTCCCTGGGCCTGTCTCATAGCCGCACCATGCGCCTGATCATCCTGCCCCAGGCCATCAAGAATATCCTGCCCGCCCTGGGCAATGAATTCGTGGTGCTGCTGAAAGAAACCTCGGTAGCCGGCTATATCACCGTGATGGATCTGGCACGGGCCGGTGACTATATCCGCACCCGCACCCTGGAGCCTTATTTCTCCCTGCTGTTCATCGCCTTGGTCTATTTCATCCTGGTCTTCGGCGTTTCCCAATTATTTAAGCTCATGGAAAGGAGGCTGCGCCGGGGTGATCGAGGTTAAAAACTTATGCAAATCCTTTGGCCAGCAGGCAGTGCTGAGGGATATCAGCTGCAAAATCGAAAAAGGCGAGAAGATCGTGGTCATCGGCCCTTCCGGCTCCGGCAAAAGCACCTTCCTCCGCTGCCTGAACCTGCTGGAGACGCCCACTTCCGGGCAGATCTACTTTGACGGCAGGGAAATCACCGCCCCGGGCAGCCCCCTCAACCAGGTGCGGGAAAAAATGGGCATGGTCTTCCAGAATTTCAACCTGTTCCCCCATTTGACGGTGCGGAAGAACATCACCCTGGCCCCGGTGGAGCTGAAGCTGCTGAGCCCGGCCCAGGCGGACGCCAGGGCGGATGAGCTTCTGAGCCGCATCGGCCTCACCGATAAGGCGGAGACTTACCCCAATATGCTGTCCGGCGGCCAGAAGCAGCGCATCGCCATCCTGCGGGCCCTGGCCATGAATCCCCAGGTGATGCTGTTCGACGAGCCCACGTCGGCCCTGGACCCGGAAATGGTCGGCGAGGTGCTGGAGCTGATGCGGGAATTGGCGGCGGACGGCATGACCATGGTAGTGGTCACCCATGAGATGGGCTTTGCCCGGGAAGTGGGCACCAAGGTGCTGTTCCTGGACGAGGGCAAAATCGTGGAGGCCGGGGAGCCCCAGGCCTTTTTCAGCCGACCCCAGCATCCTAGGCTGATCGATTTCCTTTCCAAAGTGTTATAGACGCCAGAAAACCGGCAGTTGCCGGCTTTCTTTTTTTGCCCAGGCTGTTAAGGCGGCCTGGCTTTTATAATTCCGCCAGCCTGGTCACGGCCACATAAACCCGGGAAATCTGGTACCAGGTGGCATAGTCCACCACGCCGGTGACCGGCAGGTCAAAGACTTCCTGAAAAGTTTCCACCGCGTCCCTGGTCTGTTCGCTGTAAACGCTGTCCACCCGGATCTTGGGAATGGCGGGAAAATTATTGGAGATGGCGTTCAGCTGGGTTTGGATGGTCATCACATTGGGGCCGGTGGCGCCCAGCTGCAAAGGCTCGCCGGGAAAGGATACCGGCACCCCCTCCACTCTCTGGGCGGTTTGGAGAAAGATCTCCTGGCCGTAATAGTAGCGGAGGATCTCGATCTCGCTGTAGCCCTGTTCCCCCAGGTCTTTGGAACCCCATTGGGACAGCCATTCCGGGCAGATGGTATTGGCGCCGTCGCAATACTGGGTGAACAGGGGCTGGCGGATATTGGGTTTGGTCACATAGGTGGCGAAGAGCTCATCCACCACCAGGGAGATGGGATCATAGAAATTGCGGCCATAAATGAACTTCTGGTCAAAAGCCGTGGAGCTGGTGATGGTAAAAGGAAACCCCTGGTTGCGGTACCATTCGGTATAGACCCGGTTCAGGGTGAAGGAGAGGATGGCCAGCACATTGGCGCGGATGGCGCTCTCCGGCCAGGTGGAATAGATTTCGCTGCTGGCCACGTTTTTGATGTAATCGTTAAAGGGTATCCAGTAGTTGGGGGCCGCGGCATTGGTGGGCACCCCGTCATGGACAATGATGAATTCCGGCACCACCACCTGGGGCAGCACCACAAATTGGTCCGCCGGCGGCAGCTCCTTCACCGCGGATTCGGGGATTTTCGGCGGGTAGGGAAAATAGAGGGTATGGGGGGCGATGGAGATGGATTTCACCGGCGCCCTGCTGGTGATTTCCGGGAACATCCGCACCGTGAGATAAGAAAGGTTATCCGGCAGGATCTGCACATTCTCGATCACGGCGGAGGTAAAGCCGGGGGCGGTCACATTCACGTCGTACTCGCTGTAGGGCCGGGGGCTCCCCGGCTGCAGGGAATATTCCAGGGGCGGCGCCGCCAGCTCAATGGTTTCGGTTTTTCCCGAAGTATCGGTGATCAGCTCGGCCATGATATGCTGGATATCGTTGTCCGGGGTGATCCGCACCACCGCGCCGCTGATGGGCATGCCCATATCCATCCCATAGACAAAAACCTGGAATCTGCCGAAAGCGGTAAGAATATTATTGCCGTTAGTCATAAAATGCGCCTCTTTTTGTATAATTTTAATTAAATATTATATCGGAAGGGGGGACTTTATGAGTGCAAATTTTCCCTTTGCGGATTTTCCCTTACCGCCTGAGGAACAGTTCTTTGAGGTGATCGTCAAGTACCATGGCGATATCCTGGCCGTCGCCGGGCAGCTGGACATTGACGCGGAGGTGCTGACGCCCTCCTATGCCATCCTGACCCTGAATGCCGCCCAGCTGGAAGCTTTACGGACGTTTACCGAGATTGAATACATTGAACTGCCCAAGAGCCTGTTCTTCCTGCTGAACGAGGCTTTGTTGGCCGCCTGCATCACCCAGGTTCACGACCGGCAGGGGCTGACCGGCGCCGGCACTGCCGTGGGCATCATCGATTCCGGGGTGGATTATACCCATCCGGATTTCCGCCATAGCGACGGCGCCAGCCGCATCGCCTATTTCTGGGATCAGACCGCTCCTGGCGGGCCGCCCCCGTCCGGTTTCAGCGCCGGGGTAGAATATACGGCGGCAGAGCTGAACGCCGCCCTGGCCAGCGGCGATCCCCTGGCCGTCATTCCCCAGCTGGATACCTTGGGCCATGGCACAGCCGTGGCCGGGGTGGCCGCCGGCAACGGCCGGGCCAGCCGGGGGATGAATGAAGGCGTAGCGCCGGCAGCCACCCTGATCGTGGTGCGCCTGGGTCAGCGGGGGCGGGAATCCTTTGCCAGAACCACGGAAGTGATGCGGGCCATCAAATATTGCATTGAAAAAGCCACTGAGATGAACCTGCCCCTCTCCATTAATCTCAGCTATGGCACCAATGACGGTTCCCATGACGGCAACTCCCTCTTCGAAACCTATATCGACGATATGGCCAACCGCTGGAAAACCGTGATTTCCGTGGCTTCGGGAAACGAGGGCTTTGCCGGGCACCATTACCGGGGCGTCGCCACGGAAGGGGGTACGCTGACGGTGCAGTTTATTATCGGCGGGCAGATAAACGAGCTCTATCTGACCTTATGGAAAAATTATGTGGATACCTTTTATTTTGAGCTGATTTCCCCGGCCGAACAAAGCAGCGGCCGGATCAGTCCTGAGGATCAAGTCGTCTCTTTCACCCTGGATGGGGCGGATATCACGGTATTTTACGGCCAGCCCACTGAATACAATGAGGCCCAGGAGGTTTTTTTCCAGTTCCGCAGCGGTAACGGAACCGTCACCCAAGGCCTGTGGATGCTGAATATCTATGCTTCCCAGGTGGTGGACGGGGTTTTTGATATCTGGCTGCCCGTGACGGAACAGGTTTCCACGGAAACCGCTTTCCTGCGGCCGGATCTCAATACCACCATCACCTTGCCGGCCACAGCCAATAATGTGATCGCTGTGGGCGGTTACAATTCCCATATCAATGCCATCACCGATTTTACCGGCAGGGGCTATACCCGCTCCATTGTTTATGTAAAGCCGGATCTGGTGGCGCCGGCGGTGGCGATCATCACCACCCGTCCCGGCGGCGGCTACGATACCTTCAGCGGCACCAGCATTGCCGCGCCTTTTGTGACCGGTTCCGCCGCTTTGCTGATGGAATGGGGAATTGTCCGGGGCAACGATCCTTTCCTGTATGGCCAGAAAGTGAAAGCGGTGCTGCAAAAGGGGGCCCGTCGCTCCCCGGGCATCAGGTATCCCAACCGTGAATGGGGCTACGGCGCCCTGTGCCTGGCGCAGACCATGACCTATCTGATTTAAAGTGCAAATGCGCAAGCGGGAGGAAAATTTATGGGTGTTGAAATACCGCCTCTGGAGTTTTTTACATCCCCCACCACAGTGGATTTTGTCGTGCCCTATAGCGAGCCCTTTATGCACTATATCGCCGATAATCCCTATGTGGTGCCAAGCATTACCCTGGACGGGGGCTACCTGATCTTCTATACCGACGAAGCCAATATCCCCACCCTCATCGATGATTTGGGCACCTTCTTCATGTTTACCCAATCCGGCGTCCTGGGCCTGCTGGATGAGCGGGCCATGCAGTCCGCCGGCATCACCCAGGTGCAGCAGCAGCCCTTCCTCAACCTGACCGGCTCCGGCGTGCTGGTGGGCATTGTGGATACGGGCATTGATTATACCAATAACGTGTTCCGCTACGAGGACGGCAGCACGAAAATCGTCAGCATCTTTGATATGACCATTCAGGGCACACCGCCTTATGATTTTATCATCGGCACTGAATTCAGCCGGGAGCAGATCAACCAGGCTCTGCAATCCGACGACCCCCTGTCCGTCGTGGGCGAGGTGGATGAATCCGGCCACGGCACCTTCCTGGCCTCCCTGGCCGCGGGCCGGCGGGAGGGGGATTTTATCGGCGCGGCTCCGGACGCGGAACTGCTGGTGGTGAAGCTGAAGAAGGCCCGTCCCTTTTATCTGCGGCAATATTTGGTGCCGCCGGATCAGGAGTACGCCTTTGAATCCACTTCCGTGATGGTGGGTATCGAATATATCCTGCGGAAGGCCCAGGAATTGGGCAGGCCGGCCTCGATTTGCATCGGCCTGGGCACCAATTTCGGCGGCCACGACAACCTCTCCATCTTTGAGCAGTATATTAACCGGGTCAGCACCCTGCCCGGCTTTTGCGTTTCCGTGGCCGCCGGAAACGAGGTAAACGCCAGGCATCATTATTCCGGGACCATACGCAATATCAATCAGCCCAACCGGGTGGAGCTACGGGTGGGGGAGAACGCGGGGGATATTTATGTCAGCATCTGGAATACCGCGGCGGACCGGGTCTCGGTATCCGTTACGTCGCCAACCGGGGAGGTGATCGAAAGATTCCCAGCCGCGGATCTGGGACGCTTGGAAACCAGGCTGATCCTGGAGCAGTCTATCGTCATTATCGAATACTTTTTCCCCACCCGGGGCCTGGGCGCCCAGAATACGGTGATCAAAATCCTCAAAGCCACCGAAGGCATTTGGAGCATTAACCTCTATGGCGAAATCATCCTCCAGGGCAGGTTCCATATGTACCTGCCCATCCGGGGCTTTGTTTCGCCCACTGTGGAATTCCTGGAGCCGGATCCTTACTATACCTTGCTGGTGCCGGGCACTACGCTGCAGGCCATAACGGTGGGGGGCTACAATAGCCTGACCAACAGCCTCTACGAAAATTCCTCCTGGGGCCCCTCCCGCCTGGATATCCTGGGACCGGATCTGGTGGCGCCTTCCGTTAATGTGCGGGGCGCTTTCCCCAGAACCGGCTTTGGCACCATGACCGGTACCAGCGTGGGCACGGCCATCACCACAGGGGCCGGCGCCCTGTTCCTCCAATGGGGCGTGGTGGAGGAGCGGTATCAGGCCATGTGTACCTGCCAGATCCGGGCCTATCTGATCCGGGGCGCCACCCGCTTCCCGGATGTGGTCTATCCCAATGAGCAGTGGGGATACGGCATACTGAATCTTTATGCCTCCTTCGAGGCCTTGCGCTAGCCCAGCCGGCCGGTCCAAGGCGGGAGACCCGTCGTCATTCAGAATCTAAAGAGGGCCAAGACAATGGATAAAAGCGTTTCTGTGGATTTCATCGCCAGCCGCGGCGCGCAATTGCCCGACGGCCTGCAGGACCAGGTGGAGATCAATATTTCCCCTACTTTGACCGGAGGTTTCCATATCGTCTATACCCGGGTGGAGGATATGCCCCTGCTGAATAACTATGTGGGCAGAACCTTTGTCGCCAGCCATGCGGAGGTTTTGGGGCTGGTGGATCTGGGCTGCCTGGAATTCACCGGCTATACCCAGAGCTATAATCAGACGCCCCTGGCCGGCAAAGGCATTATCCTGGGCTTTGTGGATACGGGCATTGAGTATACCAACAGCATTTTCCGGCGCCGGGACGGACGCAGCAGGATCCTGGGCATTTATGACCAAACCGTGGCAGGCAGCGGCCCCTATGGCTTCGGCATTGGCACTGAATTCAACCAGACCATGATCAATGAGGCCCTGCAAAGCCCTAACCCTTATGCCACCGTCCCCTCTTTCGACGACGCGGCCCACGGCACTTTTCTGGCCTCCGTGGCAGCCGGCGGCAAGCAGCAGAATTTCGCGGGCGTGGCCCCGGAAGCTGACCTGCTGGTGGTAAAGCTGCGAAAAGCCCACCCTTATTATCTTAAAAAATACCTGGTGCCCCAATCCCAGGAGAACGCCTTTTCCAGCACGGATGTGATCCTGGGGGTGGAGTATATTGTCAGAAGAGCGATGGAGCTGGGGCGGCCCGTGGCCATCTGCCTGGGCCTGGGCAGCAATTACGGCGGCCATGACGGGAATACGCTGCTTGAGCAATACCTGGGCGAAGTCAGCAAGATCAAGGGGGTCTGCATCTGCGTCGCCGGGGGGAATGAAAGCCTGGCCCGCCGCCATTATTTCGGCCAGATCCCGGCGGAAGGCGGCGTTCAGGAGGTGGTCCTGGAGGTGGGGGAGGGGCAAAGCGATATTTATATGACCATGTGGAATAATGCGCCGGATCAGCTGCGGGTCTCCTTGGTTTCCCCCTCCGGCTCCGTTGTGGAGGGGGTGGCTTTACGGCCGGGTACCCAGCATTATCGGAACCTGCTGAACGACCATTGCCATGTGCAGGTGGAATACCATTATCCGGTTTTCGGCAGCGGCTGCCAAAATACGGTGATCCGGATCCTGACTCCCTGCGGCGGCCTGTGGCGTATCCGTATTCATGGGGATAAGATCTACCATGGCGGCTTCCATATCTGGCTGCCCATCGTTGGCTTTGTTTCGCCGGCCGTATCCTTTACCAGCCCGGACCGGAATTATACCATCACCATTCCCGGCACCAGCCAGAGCCTGATCACCTGCGGGGCTTACAATACCTTTGAGGACCTGCTCTGCGTCACCTCGTCCTGGGGGCCCAGCCGCACCAATAAAATGCTGCCGGATCTGGCTGCCCCGGGGGTGGATATCACCGGGATTTTTCCCGGCGGCTTTGGCCGGATGACCGGCACCGGCGCGGCGGCGGCGATCCTGGCCGGCTCCTGCGCCATCCTGATGGAAAAGGGCCTGAGCCAAAAGTACGGCCCCCTGAATACGGAACAGATCAGGGCCCTGCTGATCCGCCATGCCACCAGGCCGCCGGGGGTGGATTACCCCAATTACCTCTGGGGCTACGGCTTGCTGAATCTGGAGGCAACCCTGGCCGGTATGTAGCCCCGCCCTTTACCTCCTGCCCGCCACAAAAGCCCGGCCGGATGACCCGGCCGGGCTTTTTAGCTTGCTGTGCGGCATATCTTTCACGGAGCCTGCCCCTGGCGGCAGGGGCGGCTGTCCGCAGCGTTCGCATACGGTTTTCAGCTGGAGGAGATCAGCGGCAGCGGCTGCCGGCTAGTTGTTAGCTATTGGAAGCAAATCTTCCGTCATCCGTATAATAATCAGCCAAAATATCATCAAAGTGGAACATATCCCGCATTTGATAGACGCCGATTTTATTGTGGATGAATTTAGCCGCCTGCAGCGCGCCTTCCGCGAAGGCGTCCCTGGATATGGATTCGTGGATGATCTCGATTTTGTCATGCTCGCCGGCTAAAATCACTTTGTGATAGCCGATGATGCCGCCGGCCCGCACCGAGGTAATGGGCGTTTCCCGGGCGCCCGGCTCCAGGCCGCCCGCGATCACGTCGCTGATTTTTTTGGCAGTGCCGGAGGGGATATCTTTTTTCTTTTTATGATGCATTTCAATGATTTCCGCATCGTAATTGGCCAGCAGCTTGGTGGCCAGCTCCGTCAGGAGCATCATCACATTCACGCCCATGGTGATATTGGGGGCGTAAATCAGGCCGATTTTATGCTTTTTGACGATTGAATAGAGGTAAGCTTCCTCTTCCTGGGAAAACCCGGTGGTGCCCATGACGATATTCACCTTCATTTTGGCGAAAAGCTCGGCATTTTTCAGCGCCGCCCAGGGCGTGGAAAAATCAATGGCCACATCCGGCAGGCTGCCGCACAGATAGGGCTTCATCTCTTCCACCGTGTCCACGATGATACCGGTGTTCCGGTAATTCAGGACTTCACCCAGATCCCGGCCCCGCTTGGCGCTATCCGGCCCGCAACAGGCGGCAATCATTTTCGCGTCGTCCCTTTCCAGCAGGTATTTGGCGATTTGGCTCCCTGCCCGGCCCAGTCCTGATACGCAAACTTTTATCATTTGATCCTCCCTTTCTAATGGCCGGTACCAGCAGCCATTTACTGCCTTTGTCCGCCAGGCCTGGCAGACAACTTATTGTAAATGCATGAGTTGCTTGTTCTTATGCTAACATAGGACAAGACCATATGTCAAGAGTTATGGCAAATTTTATGGAAATCCAACAATATCTTTGTCTGGCAAAAATAGCGAAAAAAAGCCTG
This sequence comes from Bacillota bacterium, assembly GCA_036733985.1. Lineage (GTDB taxonomy): Bacteria > Bacillota > Dehalobacteriia > UBA4068 > UBA4068 > DAIMZM01. Next base: position 1,240 of record DAIMZM010000071.1, on the reverse strand, counting down.
CCCGGAATTGAGCGGGCAGGCTTTTAAGCAGGGTTTATTGCTCTATTTTTGGTTTGTTTTGCCGGTCCCGGCGCATGTAGATATTGAAGCGCTCGATCACATTTTCATCCCCCACGATCAGCACGCTGTCATGAGGGGCGAATTCGTAGTAAGGGCCGGGGGAGATGATCACGGTGTTCCCCCGGATGATGCCGATGATGGTGGCGCCGGTATTATGCCAAACTTGCAAATTGCCGATGCTTTTGCCCACCATATGGGAATCCGCGGGCAGAATGATCTCCACCGGGGTGATCAGATCCGAGCGCATATATTTATACATATCGATAATGCTGCGGGTGGTGGCGGAAATCTCCTCGTCCAGCAGACGCCGCTTTTCGAAGAGCTGGGAAAGGCTTTGATTCAGCTCAGCCAGGCTCTCGTCGTCCTTGAAGCCTTTGACGAATTGCACCGCCTTTTCCCGGGAGAGAACCGTGATGCCTGTGCCCACGTTCACCTCCACCACCAGGCTGTCGGAAAGGAGGGAGATGGCCCGGCGGATGGTTTCCGGCGACACATTATATTCTGTGGAAAGAACCGAGCGGCCCTTGAGCCTTTCGCCTTCGTTCAGGTCGCCGGAAACGATTCTGGCGGCAATGTCCACGGCGATTTTCAGATATCTGGCAATGGTAATCTGTCCTGGCGCGATCATCTTATTTTATCACCTGCCGGCGTTATTAGCGGGCGGCCCGGACAAGCCGCGCCACCCAAGCACCAAGATTATAGCACTTAAATCCGGGATAAGCAAATGTTCCGGCAAATATTGTTTTTTGCGGAAAACAGCGCTTTCCGGCCAGGGGCGGCCAGGCAAAGCGCCTTCTCCGCCGGTTTTCTCCGGTTATTTTCAGCTGTCCGGCAGGGGTCGGGGCGGCAAGGGTGAATATATCAAGACTAAGGCTTTTATCCGTGGGGAGGTTATCAGATGGTATCGCAAAAAATGTACGCCCTGGGGGCTCAGCCCTCGGCGATCCGGGAATTATTCGCTTATGGCAGGCAAAAGGCGGCGCTGCTGGGGGAAGACCGGGTTTTTGATTTCAGCATCGGCAATCCCAGCATTCCCACGCCGGACGCCTTCAACCATACGCTGGCCCGGCTGGTGCTGGCGCAGCCTGCCCAGGCGGTGCACGGTTATACGTCCGCGGCCGGCCGGGACGATACCCGGGCCGCCATTGCCCGGGATTTGAACCAGCGCTTCGGCACCGGC